>JALZFS010000197.1 GCA_030861405.1 Thermoproteota archaeon
TGCCTATCTATCTTGGCATACATACGTGTTCGAGATCGTATAAATAGCTTCTCTACATTTGGTTACAAATATCAACAATCGACTATTTTGTAAAACTAAAACTAATTTATTCCAACAATTGAACAAAACTACAGAAGAACACGCACAGAAGTACCATAGTGCTTTTGCAATAACCAATAAATAGATGGGACTAAAACTTATTTCTGCTACAGCAAAAGTTGCTGCGTGTGTGTGTTTCCATCTAGACTACGACGTAAAGAAGAACAACGGCTACGGTTGCACCACTCATGGTGCAACCTTCTGTTTAACTCCCGTTTACTATAAAGGGTTAGCTGATTATTGGCTTGTTATGTAATTTGCTTGAAATAAGTTTAATCCCGTTGTACCTGGTTTCAGCAGCAAATTCAATGGGTCTGGCTGCAAGTATCCTCTCCATTGCTGATGAGAAACTTTATGACATATCATCTTGATATTGAAATAGTACTTTGTGAATGCTTGTAGTCATCCACCCAAAATAGTCCAACTTTATTGGCTCACTATTCAACAATAGTCTGGCTCTGCTCTCGCATAAACTGTATTAGGTAATGAGGCCCTCCTGCTCCTCTGCCTGTAGTACCAGAGCCTTTCCAGCCGCCAAAGGACTGGCATCCGACCATTGCACCCGTGGTTGCACTTGCTTGTCTATTGACATAAATAACTCCTGCCTCGATACTATCAAGGAACTCTTTGATCTCTTCTTGCTTGTTGGTAAATATTCCTGCAGTCAATCCATAATCACTGTCGTTTGCAAGTTTGATTGCATCATCAAACTTGTCATAATCTGCAATACATAGGATTGGAACAAACATTTCTTCTTTAAACAGTCTGTGCTCATTTGGCAAACCAATTATGATCGTTGGTTCTACATAGTAGCCATACCTAAGTTCGTCCTCTTCTTTGACAGCGCCTCCTACAAGCACCTTGCCATCCTTTGAGGCTGTCTTTATGTATTCTTGGTATTTACGATAGGCGTCTTCGTTTGCAAGCGGACCCACAAAGGTGTTAGAGTCAAGTGGATTACCTATTGGCAAGCTCTTTGTCTTTTCAACAAGCCGTTTGAGAAAGTCATCCCTTACATTCTTATGGACATAGACACGAGAGCATGCGCTGCATTTTTGCCCAGAGTACCCAAAGCTTGCTTTAAGCACACCATTGACTGCAGTATTGATATCCGCTGTCTCCGTCACGATTACAGGGTTCTTGCCTCCAAGCTCTGCGATTAATGGTTTGGGTCTTGTCCTGCTAAACACTCTTGCTATTCTAGAGCCAATTTCTTGGGAGCCCGTAAACACAATGCCTGCAACGTCTTTGTTCCTGACAAGTTCGCTACCTGTACTGCCGCCAGAACCGATAACTATGTTGAAAACACCATCTGGGAGTCCCGCCTGCTTGAATATTTCTGCAAATTTGCATGCAATAATTGGAGTATTGCTTGACGGTTTGGCTACTACAGTGTTCCCGGTGATTATTGCACCAACGCTCATGCCAACCAGAATGGCAGCTGGAAAGTTGAAGGGTGCAATTACCCCCCATACTCCATAGGGTTTCATAATACTCTTGCACCTTTCATTTGATTGAGAGCTTTTCATTATACTTTCAAAGCCATTGTTTCTCTCCATTTCTTCAGAATAGTAGTGCAAAAAGTCGACAGCCTCATCGATGTCCGCTATAGCCTCGTAACGGTTCTTGCCATTTTCATATGAGACCCACGCGGCAAGTTCAAACTTGCGATCAGCAATAATATCAGCCACCGCTCTGCATATTTGTACTCGATCCCAGTACGCTATCTTGCTCCAGTGCTCAAAAGCCTTTTTGGCAGCCGTAATAGCATGCTTGACATGTTTAGAGCCTCCCGAAGGTAGATATCCCAGTACTATTCGCCTGTCAATTGGTGAAGTGTGAGCTACAGTATCTCGTGTAGCTACCTCGTTGCCATCAATCACCATCGTATATGTCCTGCCAAATTCTGATCTCACCTGCTCGGCTGCTCTCTCATATCTGTCATGGAATTGTCCTTCTATCTTTTCTGTCATGAATGTGCGCAATGTCTGCTCATTCTCAAACATCTATGTACTACACTAGTACGACTGAAGAGCCTTAAAAATCCTGAGTGAAAGAAAAGAATACTAATTGCTTTTTCCTATTGTAGTATGATGAATACTGCTAGCAATAGCTCACGTCTGGTGATCTTACTACTAATAGCCATCTCGTTGGTCTTTTTCATGGGCAGTATTCTCTCTATAGCTTTTACTAACCCTGTCACGACTAGTAGCACTAATTCTTCCTTAGATAGCCAGCAGGCGAGCTCCTCTATAATAAGATGTATTACCGTGCGAACAGCTGAAGAAAGAGTATTTGGTGAATGTACCATTAGTTAGCGCTACAAATCATCCCCGTGATGCTGTCAGGTTGACGCTATCCGGACTACATTTACCACTATATTCCGAATGTAGTGGCAAACGTCGGATGTGCGACAGCTCTGGGCTTTTTTATTACTTTATACAGCAGAGCAATTATTATTAATGATTCTGTCAGAGGAGTCCTCAAGCTCAATTTCGTACTTTACTTCATCTTCCCATATTATATATACAGCTCAACTTTGTAAATAGGTAATGTTGACAATTTCTCTGTCGTATTACGAAAATCTGTAAAAGAGATTATAGAATTATAGTTGGTAGTACAGCACAACTTCCCCAGTTCTTTTACGTTCTATTTTCTTCAGTTGCAATCTAATGCCTTGGGAAATTTCATCAAATCCATCGCCCTCAACAAGCGTCGTAGCCAATCTGCCGCCTGCTATTTTTGGTGCAATTGTAACTGTAAGCTGGTCTACCAGACCAAGACGCAAAAGAGACCAGTTAAGCTCACCTCCACCTTCCACCAAGGTTGTTTTCAACCCCATCCTTTCCAGTTTGCGAAAAAGTAGCTTCAAGTTGACGCCTCGTGGCACCGCGGCGCTTTGTCCTTTTTTTCCTTCGCTTATGACCAGCACCTGAGCGCCCATCTCTCTCAATTTAGCAACTTTTTCCTCTGGCGCCTGATCCGTTACTGCTACAATAGTGTTAATCTTGGATGCACCGTACATTATTTGAGAATCGAGGGGAACTCTGCCTCTGCTATCGACGATTACCCTAGCGGGGTTCTTGCCCTTCACTAATCTTACCGTGAGCCTAGGATCGTCTGTCAGAATTGTAGAAATTCCTACTACTATGGCATCAACCGAAGCGCGCAGCTTATGAACTCTCACGAGATCATCTTTTGAAGAGATTCTTGAGTCACCGTTTGATGTGGCTATTTTACCATCAACCGTCATTGCACCGTTGATTATCACCTTCAATCTACAAAAACCGTCCATCGATCATGACAGCTCTAATTGAGTTCTGGGTCAGCCTATGGACTATTGCAGCATATGGATCATGCATTGGATAGATCTCCGCATGTTTTTTGTCAATGAATACTAGGTCGGCAGCGCAGCCAGCTTCTATGCAGCCAGTATTGAGCCTCAAAATTTGAGCTGCATTGACAGTTGCCATCTTTAAGATGTCTTGTGCTTTTATCATTTCACCTTCGGCTGCTCTGGCTATCTTCCAGGTATAATCCATCTCTCTGAGGATATCTGGTGAATTTATCATAACGTTGTCCGTTCCGAGTGCTACACAGCAGTCTTGCCTGAGCATTTGCGCAACTTTTGGGATACCTGCGCCCAATACGCCATTTGCCCTAGGGCAGATCACTATGCCCGTCCCATTTTTTGCAACAAGCGATATTTCCTCATCTGTTGCATTTGTCATATGTACAACAAAGTCTGGCTTGAGATATTTCATTATCCTGTCTATCTCGCTTTGGCCGGTGTGGGTGTTGGAAAATTTGACTGTCTCTTTGGATTCAGCTGCATGTATTGCGACCAATTTTTTCCCGCCGAGCTGCCTATACTGTGTAAGAGCAGCATCAGTGTTCTCATTCGCACCGCTTATTCCAAATCCATCTGCTCGCTCGAGCACCTGTTTGGCCTGCTCTATTGCTTCTGGTGGTATACCTCCTGCATCTTTTGGGTTGCTGTAATAATTGATCCTGCCAAGCGTTACGTATTTTATTGGCAGACTTTCTACTGCTTCCCTTAACAGACTTATGCCGTTCACTCCATCTTCACGAAAGTCTGCAAATGCAACTATTCCTGCCTTCATCATTAAAATTGCAGAATTCCTAATGAATGCTTTTAGATGCTCTGGCAGGCTCTTTTGTAGAATCTCTTTTTTTGCGCCAAATACGGGATGTACACGTTCATTAAGCCGCTGGCCCGCAGCAATATCCTTTCCTATTGAATCAGCTATGTGAGTATGCGCGTTGATTAATCCTGGCATGACTAGAAACCCTTTTGCATCCATCTTTTTACGCTGGCCCCTATAACTACCAGCACCTGCGCTTACTATTTCGTTATTTTCAATCTCAATATATCCTTGCTCAACATAGTTGAGCTCCCTGCCTAAAAGAAGGCTGGCGTTAGTTATTGCTAGGGACATTCTATTTCGTATATGGTTTGTATTTTCCCTTCTTTGCGCAGATCCCTAATTGTGTCGAGTGCTTTTGTCGCAGCTTCTGCTGCTCTTCTTCCTGTCTTGCCAATTCCTATACCGCAGTTGAGCTTTACGTCAATACCGGCTGTCACATTCTTCATCACTTTATCTACATGCTCTTTTGTCATGCCATTAGAAATTACCATAATGTTGTCGCCACCGAGAAAGAATGCAAGCGAATTGTACTTCAAGAACTCTTCTGCAAGGTTACTATATATTTTCATCACTAGCGTTGTCACTTCATAAGGCGACAGCCAATTGCCAACCCTTGCCGAGCTATCAATATCGATGTGCATTATCTGTGCTATGTCTGCATGATCTCCGCTGCCAAATATTGTAGTATCGCCATCATGCATCTTGCCTTCTTTTCTTCTATGGTAGGCATTTAGGTTTGCTTCAAATGCAGTCTTGCCAATGCCAATTGACATAGACATTGACATGTTACCGTACAGCTTTGTCAGCTCACGTTGTATGTCTCGATGATGGTTAACTCCTAGGCCGTTTGTTATGGCGAAATACTCATCAAACCTATTGAAGAAAACAATACTATCTTTTTCTGAGAAGAGGCGCTGGACGTCATAGTAAATTCTTGCTTGTAACATCTGAAGCTGCGCCTCTCTGTCACTCCCAAGGGTAACAGTCCATGGCCCGTATCCTTCAATCCTAATTATGGTAATCTGTATCATTTATTATCATGACTCCTGCTTCGAGTGGATTATTTTGTAGTTTCCTCAATCGCAAGACCATATTTACTGCTGCATTGACTGCTCTTATGGGCACAAGCTTCGCCCGACCTCTTGCTTGCTCGATCGTCATACCTGGGCCAGCTATTCCAAGCGTCACCGGTTTGCCATGCTTCAGCGATAGATCCGCTATCAACCGTGCTGCGTTTTCAGCTACAATATCATCGTGCCGGGTATCACCCTTTATCACCGCACCAAGAGTGACCACAGCGTCAACATTTCTTTTTTTCAATAATTTCGCAACTGCCAGCGGCATATCAAATGTACCGGGTACATACAAGATGTAGTTTATCTTGGCGCTTACATTGGCTGTGTGATCTCTTGCATTTTGTAGCATCTTAAACGTTATCTCACTGTTAAACTCAGAAACTACTATTGCAAGGTGAATCAAGTGTTAGTTATGCCACCTTGGCATTAGCTTTAAGCTCACTTGCATCTATTAATGGGATGCCAGATTTTGCAGCGTATTCTTGAGCAGAGTCAATAGAGAGTGCTCTATGTGTAACTGAGTCCATCATCTCGCAAATGGCGACTGCAGGAGTAAGATCTGCGAGTTGCATCAGATAAACACACAACTCAGTGTGACCCATTCTGTCGTGAAGTAAATGCTTTGACGCTATAAGTATCGGTACATGGCCAGGTGCACGAAAGTTTCTGGCGAACTGTTCGACGCCGTCGTTGTCTATGTTCTTGCAAACCTCTGCCATCTTATATATGGTGAGCGCCCTGTCCTGATCTGTAATGCCTGTGTATGTGGACCGATGGTTAACTGCTATTGAAAATGATGGCTTGTCGCCATATGTGGCTCTGCCCTCTGTCAATCTTGAGAATATTGGGTTTATCCTGCCCATATTCGCTATGATGTCATGCATGTAGACAAGCCCCAACTTGCTCGTGATATAGTTTGAAATTGCAAGACATATGAGCCCTCC
>JALZFS010000200.1 GCA_030861405.1 Thermoproteota archaeon
ATTGGGAGCAAATATAGATGCCTAAAATAGGCAAGGGCTCAGAGGACATAGCGGCTTCGTCATCTCTTATTGTTGCAAGGATTGTATACGCGGTAAATTGGTATAATGTATCAGCCCTATTTCCACTTATTGCACTTGAGTTCAACAAAGATGTCTATCTGCTTGGCTCAATGACCGCTGCGTTTTTCCTAGGTGTTGGTGTATTTCAAGTCCCTGCAGGCATTTTTGCTGTAAAGTACAATCCACGCACTTCCGCCATATTTGGGATAGCAACATCTTCGGCCGCAGCCATTCTCTATGGATTAGCGTCAGAGGCATCTCAGCTTATCTGGTTACGGTTTATAGTGGGATTTGGAATGGCTTTCTTTTTTAGTTCAGCCATAACACTTATCGCAAAGTATGGAAAGAGTGGCTCGCCCGGTTTTTCCATAGGCATTATGAACTCTGCTCATTCAATGGGAGGTATTATAGGCATTTTCGGTTGGATAATAATTGCTCAAACAATTGGGTGGAGGAGTAGCCTTATCCTTAGTGGTGCCCTAGGCCTTGTCACTGCCTTATTAATGAATTTAGTCATTCCAAAGGGAGACGGTAAACTGAGGACTAATGATGTAAAAATGATCGACAATAATAGTAGTAAGGTCAACAAGCACAAAAGACAAGCACAGTTCAAGATTGCGCACGTTCTTGGGGTATTATCAAACCCAGCTCTCCTCTACCTAGGCCTCGTATTAACTGGAATACAGGCAGCCTGGGTTGTAGAGTTGACGTTTATTGTTGTATATTTAGGTAGTATAGGTGTCCCTGCCCAGATTAGCGGAGCAATAGCTAGCATACCTTTGATTTTTGGAATTGTTTCAGCTCCGCTGATTGGCAGACTTTATGATAAAATAAAAGATACAAGAAAAGTTTTATTGGCTTGCGGTATCGGAATGAGCTTGGCTCTAGCCGGAATGTCAGTTGACAGCTTATCCATAGTCATAGTATCCGCTGTTTTTACTGGAGTTTTTTCAGGCGGTGCGTTCACTGTTGTTTATTCAAGGGCCAGAACGCTTCCTGTTCTGGATATCATACAGTCTAAAAACAAATCCGCTTCGACAACACCAAAACAAAAGAAGAAAACTGGTGATAATAATAACAGCAATGACGATGGATATATTGATTCCTCAAGCTCTAATTTTTTGGATCCAGTAAAGGTGGCTTGGGTGAATGGATTATCGCTCATAGGAGTTTTGTGGATGCCTGTTATGTTCTCATTTGTTGCAATACAGGCAGGCTATAAACTCGCTTGGATATTATCTGCGGTTATGACAGCCCTATTTATAATAATACCCACATCAAATTTGTCCAAACTAAAAGATACAGACCTGCCCTGAAAGCTGTCATCGATTCCCAAGTGGCAGGTACCTTGGCCACAGTAGTAGATAGGAGTATTAGACAAGGTGTGCAACATAGTAAGTACAGTTTACGTCGTCTTCCTTAGTAGAACTAACATTCATCGTTAATTAAATTAGGAGGATTCTAATGCTCCTTTGACAGAGTTACAAAAGGCTGAAAAGACCGATGCAATTCAGTATATCTACAGCCTTATCTTTTACTGCAAGAAGAGGAACGTATTAAATTTATACCATATTTGTACAGTTTATTGGTTAATGTCGCGCTTCAACAGAACTTATATCCTTTTTACTTTGAGTTTTGGTATAATTCAATCTAATTAAATAGAAGTCATCCGCTAAATCAAGCAATAGAAGAATGTGGGTAGAAGAAGAGAAATGGAAAGGGAATCCTTAATGGTTTTGTACACTGCTACTACACATGGCATTCACTTTTGAGGGCGAGATAACTCCAGTCATTAGACCTAGAGAGATGATGAAGCTTGCAGAGCTTGCAGAGGAAGCTGGCCTTGACAGACTTGGAATTTCCGATGTTGTCTTTTACCGGGACACTTATGAAATACAAGTGCTTTGTGCTCTTGTCACCAAACGAATGAAAATAGGAAGCATTGTAACGAATCCATATACTCGGCATCCTGCCGTAATAGCATCGGCTGCAGCTACACTACAAGAAATATCGGATGGGAGAGCCTTTGTAGGAATAGGGGCTGGCGCGGGGCTTAAACAGCTTCAGGTAGTCCGCTCCCCTGCTGCGCCGACGCTTAGAGAAGCGGTTCAGATTATTAGAGAATTGTTGGCTGGAGATACAGTCAAGTATCAGGGCAAAATTTATCAGTTAAGAAATGCTAATGCAAGACTTGAATTCCCTCCACAACATACTGTGCCCATTCTTATCGGTACCCGGAGTCCGAGAGTTGCAAAGTTAGCTGGAGAGCTAGCGGATATAATTATCATTGGAGCTAGATATGTTTCTGAGCAACAATTTACAAATTATCTCGACTGGATTGCGCAAGGTGCGGCGCGTGTCGGGAAACGGGCTGCTGATTTAGAGATAGCACCACGCTTAACCATATGCTGCTCGGCCGACGGCGAGCTGGCAAGGAGAAGTGTCAAACTGTATGCAGCTCACTACTTGGCATTATTAAAGCCGCCTGATTTGTTAGCAGACGAGATGAAAATGAACAAAATCATCCATGCTGTCAAGAGAGTAAAGGGTTGGTACTTTTCTCCAAATGTGCAATACCCCAAAGAGATAGACGAACTAGTAGATGAAGAAATTATTGATAAATTTGCAATAGCAGGAACTCCAGATGAATGCAGGACTAAGATAAGGAACCTGACAGCAAGATTTAGATTTCGAAGTGTCAGTTTGAATGTGGCGGCCGTGAGAAGAGAGAGCATCTATGAGGGCTTGGCAGAGACTGTCAAATCTCTTGCAGTAGTTATTGAAGGTATGAAAAGGAAATAGATAGATGGTTCCTCCGAGGCTGCTTTATTTACGTAAACTATATTTAAGATTGCTCAACTCTACAAAATAGGGAATAAAGAATAAGCAGCTAAACTAACACGCAGAAAAGTGTAGCTAAACTAACAGCCAAATCAGCTAACATATGGGTTCACAGGTACATGGGTTTTTTCATTGTTGTTGTTATTTTCGTTTCATCAAGGTTTTTTACAGGTAGCTGTGGAATGCTAATAATTAGCTAAATTGAATTGCCGATCGAATGTGACCTTCTTTCGTCTCTTCCTATTTGCTTTATCGACATATGTCAGTAGCTGCCGCTGCCGCCGCTACTACTAC
>JALZFS010000210.1 GCA_030861405.1 Thermoproteota archaeon
GCAGCAGCTGCCTTGTGCATTTCTGAAAGAGCACAACCCATCTGTGCTTCCGGCTTACCTCTTCTCATCAGTCCTCTATAAAGACCTGCCTCCAGAGTCTGACCGTGCACCTTCTCCCATTCTTCGACTGGTATGCTGTACTTCTTCTGGATCCTGTCACGGTACCACTCAGGGATGACATTGAATGCACAGAATGGAATGATTCTGAGGTCCGGCGTCAGATAATGAATGTCACACCGCTGTAGCCTTTCAAGATCCTCATTGTACTTATCTTGAAAATGCATCATACCTAAAAAGAGGGATCTTACATGCCACGAGCCCACAGAGTCAAAGTTGCGTTTGAGTAGTATGCTCGAGAACATTTTGGCGAGATCTAGTCCTCTTGGCTGCTTGTCCTTGTTGACAAACTGCTTTAGTTTGCGAACAACTTCGAGTAAAGCCCAATATCTATTGGCGCCAGACTTAATCTCATCAGCCTTCTCTTCAAAGTATTCAAGAACTCCTTTGATGTCCACAAACGATGTGAGTGGTATCAATTTTTTCGTATCTCTGTCCTCAAAAACGTAGGTTCCTGCGCCACATGCAAAATGTATTGATAATTCATACTTGGGTTTCTTGCTGAAGGCCTCTATCACGTTTGTCATGGGCATGCACGATGGAACAGGGAACCATGCATCTTTTGTAATTTCGCCGTTTGTCTGCTCTTCAATCCTTTCAATACAGTCTGGAATTGTAATTCTATATTTTTCACGCTCCTTCTTTGTCATCCTGCCTGTGAGCGACACGGGCTGGAAGTTGACAGCGTGAACAACATCTAGATTCTTCTGGGCGTATCCGATGATTCCACCAAGCTCGTGGTCATTGATTGATTTGATAACGGTTGGAACGAATACTACGGTCATCCCGCACTTTCTCGCTGATTCCAGTGTATATGGGACCTCCCAATGATTCTTGGGGTTTGTCTTCGGGGTCACACCATCAAAGGAGAGGTAGAGATTGTTGACACCTGCCATTCTTACCTGACGCATGGTCTCTGGTGACATTGCCAGTTTGATACCGTTTGTGTTAAGCTGGATATGGTCGACGCCTTCCTCCTTCATTATATTGACAATTTCCGTGATATCATCGCGAAGCATCGGCTCGCCCCCGGTGATCTGAATGGAATTGCCAGCAATAGGCTTTTGCGCTTTGAGCGTCTTCATCATAGCCCTTACTTGTTCCATGTTTGGCTCATAGAGGTAAGCACCTTCAAGGCCCTTCTTAACATAAAAGAAACAGTACCAGCATGTCAGATCGCACCTGTTGGTGATGATCATATTAGAAAGTCCAGAATGTGAAAGGTGATTAGTACAAAGTCCGCAGTTGTTTGGACACGCGCACTTGTCTATCATGACATTTGGCGCATGAGCTCCCTTGCCGTCCATCCAGTAAGTACTGAATTTCTTATACATCTCATATGAGCCAAAGTATAACTCTTCACACTGTCCGTGCGTCGGACATGTCTTAGTCATAAAGACCTTGCCATCTCTTTCAAATACCTCTGCATCCAGAATCATATTGCAGTCTGGACAGATACTTTGAGTGAACCGAATTGTCTGTCTAGCTCCCACACTTTTACTAGAAATATTAGAAATTTGGATTAAATCCATACTACTGCTACCTTTTGGAGACAATCTTTGCTTTGATATAAAGCTAACGTACTTATTCCTACGGTGATCAATAGGTTAAAATCCTACTCGTAATTAGTGACGGAAGAGAGAGGTTTTATATACTAAGGAATGTTGCTACGTATGCTCCTAGCCCTTCTCGGAAAGGTTACTCGGTTCTTTTGAATCTATTAGACAGGGTTGAGTTGGTTTGCTAAAACGAGCTCATCTGCACTTCTTGGGAGCAAAAAATATACTACAGTACTCCCCAGTTCGAGAGGAAGTGAGCATTAGTGACAGGTCAAGGAAGGCAATGGAAAACCTTGGCTTGACAGGTTATGAGATCCGTGTCTATCTCTCACTACTTGATGCCGGCTCCATGACTGCAGCAGACATTTCTAAAAAGTCAGGAGTACCTTACTCAAAGATCTATGAAGTCCTCAATAGCCTGGAAGAGAAGGGATGGCTAGAGTCTGGCAGCTCGAGGCCGCAAAAGTTCTTTCCAAAATCTCCTTCGACGGCACTTGGAATAATGAGGACGCGCCATGAGAGTAACTTCCGTGAGAGTCAGAGCATTATTGTAAACGAGCTAATGCCAATGTATACGAAAAGTGGTATGAAAGAGCGGCCCGAGATATGGGTTGCCAGAGGAGTTTACAACATAATCGCCAAAGTCACTGAGATAGTCCAGAATGTGCAGCAGGAACTACTGGTTGCGCTACCTTTTGTTGCTGTCGACATAACAAAGCCACTCCAACCAGAGCTTAGGGCGCTTCACGATAGAGGTGGCATCAAGATAAACATTCTTGCGTCAGCAAAGATAAGCTCTGACACTGTGAAGACTCTATCTAGAGTTGCAGACGTGAGGCTCAAGGACGGCCTTTTTGGAGGCGGGATTATAGGTGATGCCAAGCATGTAGTGATACTACTTGGGGAAGGCTCTGGCGGAAATGGCAACATTGAACCGATTGCTATCTGGGCGGATCATGGTGGGCTTGCAGGCTTTGCAAAGGGTTACTTCCAGTACCTATGGGAAGATTCTATACAGAAGAAAAAGATTTGAATAAATTTAGTTTATATATCTTCAGATAAAATGAATGCGGTCTAATTAGGAGAGATACAACTGTTGTGTGATGTATTACATGGTTACAATAGAAAGCAGTAGCAAGCATAACCAACAAAGTACGTATCTTATTCCGGCAGCCTGAACATGCTGAGATCTACTGGACAATAGGAGTATATCAAACAAAGATGCATAATATTAGAATGAACTGAATAACCAAAGCTTCCAAAAGCTATAAAACGATCGCTCATCCAGAAGTAATTTAGACTCAATGGCTCTCTCAGCATCTCAGCTGCAGTAGCAATGACACGCAAATGATATGGAAGGAAAAGCAATTGGCAAGAAGACATTCTGAAATATCTACTGCTACTGCTTCAAAAGCTGACAAAGAATGTTCTTAAGCTAGATACCGAAGAGGAAAAATTTGAACGGCAGAGTATGATTATGAACAAAAGTCCACAGTGTGTGCTTTTGGAGCACCGGGTAAAAGTCCTTACGGTAATGCAACTCCAAATAGCAATTTAAGTCACCATATTGTTTTTAGCATACTCTATCTTTTTGAGTCGCATCGGCCGGCGGTTAGATCGATAATTAGCAAAATTATTTTTTGGAATGAAGCTGAGATTATCATTCCATAATAACTAGCTTAAATCCAAGCATTAATCCTTTTAGGCATACTAACTAAAAGACTACACCCACTGTAGCTTTTTCTTCCTTTGTCAGTGCACGATAGCCATCGTCGTCGATTATGACAACATTGATGTTGTCGCCGGTTCCGGCATTTCTCCTAATAGCTGCTGCTATTGCATGCATAGCTATCCTGTAAGCATCATTTACGCTCATATCATCCTTGTACTCCGATTCTAAGTAGCCGTATGCAACAGGAGAACCGCTACCTGTGGATATGAACCTCTCTGTCGTCATAGAGCCAAATAGATCAATATTATAAATTTGGCTCCCTTCATCTTCCGTGAAGCCTGCCATTATTATCTGGACATAGTAAGGGAAGAACCTCTGATTAAAGAGCACATTTGAGCAAAGCCTTGCAGCAGACTTGACGGGCATCAGCTCTTTGTTCTGGAGTCTATATAGGTTGGAATTGTAACGCATAATATCGACAAGGTTCTGCGCATCTGCGACGCCTCCTGCTATAGTCATTGCCAGATGACGATCGACTTGTTGGATCTTCATCACATGCCTGTCGGCTATAAAGAAGCCTGCACTTGCCCGCGTGTCAGCAGCTAGCACTACTCCGTCCTTGCAGGTTAGCGCGCAAGTAGTCGTTCCCTTCTTAATTTGCTCCGCAATATAATCAGGATAATAATTTTTCATCTCATGAGGATACATTATGGAATTGATTGAATCTACCTGATTTAAAACTATCTGCAAGTGTGTCTGTTTGTTTTATATTGCTCTCATGAGATTTTTTCAGAACAGGTTGCAGTCAAGAACAATATTTGACAGGATCTGGGAGGATCATATTGTATATGAAAAGGAGGAGAGTGGTCAAGCATTACTATATATAGATCGCCATCTTGTTCACGAAGTGACGTCACCTCAAGCCTTTGAAGGGCTCCGAATTAATAATAGGCGCGTCAGAAGACCCGATCTTACTTTTGCTACCATGGATCACAATGTCCCCACAAGCGACAGGTCCCTCCCAATTATCGATCAAATATCTTCGATCCAGATCGAGACACTTGCTCGAAACTGCAAAGAATTTGGCATAACGCTGTTTGATATGCATAGTCCAGATCAAGGGATCGTCCATATCATTGGACCAGAGCTAGGGCTAACTCTGCCAGGCACCACAATTGTATGTGGCGATAGTCATACATCAACTCATGGAGCGTTTGGTGCTTTTGCGCTCGGGATTGGGACAACTGAGGTGGAACACGTATTAGCCACTCAAACGATATGGCTGGACAAGCCAAAGACCTTTGCATTAAATATTGAAGGCAAGCGTAAAAATGCGCATGTCATCACTGCCAAAGATATCATACTTTATATCATCAGGAATATTGGCACTGCGGGCGGTAGCGGCATGGTGCTTGAATACCGCGGTGAAGCAATATCCGAGCTCTCAATGGAAAACAGAATGACGGTATGCAACATGTCAATAGAGGCAGGGGCAAGGGCTGGCATAGTGGCACCTGATGAGAAAACATTTGACTTCATTAGGGGAAGACGTTACGCCCCTAAGGGCGAACATTTTGAGAAAGCAGTTGAGTACTGGAAGACTTTAAGATCAGACCCAAATGCCAAGTTTGGCAAATCCGTCACCTTCAATATTAGTGCGCTTGCACCTCAAGTGACTTGGGGCACTAATCCAGGGATGGTTTCAGACATTACAGAAACAGTACCGCATCCAGATGAATTTGCTAATGGAAATGAGAATGAGTACAAAGCAGCGACCCGAGCCCTTGAATACATGGCATTAGACCCGGGAACACCGATCACAGACATAAAGCTTGACAGAGTGTTCATCGGGTCTTGTACAAATTCACGGCTCGAGGATTTGATAGAGGCATCTCTTGTAGTTAAGGGTAGGAAGGTCTCACCAAAAGTCCGTGCAATGGTGGTGCCCGGCTCACAGCATGTCAAGGCTGCTGCTGAGCAGCTCGGACTTGACAGAGTGTTCAAAGAGGCTGGCTTTGAATGGCGCGAATCTGGGTGCAGTATGTGCCTGGGAATGAACCCAGATATACTCGCGCTGGGTGAGCGATGCGCAAGTACTTCGAACCGTAACTTTGAAGGTAGGCAGGGAGCTGGAGGTAGAACACACCTCGTCAGTCCTATTATGGCTGCAGCAGCTGCAATAGAAGGACACTTTATTGATATAAGGGAATGGCTTTAGATGGAACCATTTACCATACTGAAAAGTAAGGCAACACCACTTGATAGAGTAAATGTTGATACAGACCAGATAGTGCCAAAGCAATTTTTGAAGCTCGTAAATAGGACTGGCTTTGGAAAGTACTTATTTTATCATTGGCGTTTTGATATGGAAGGCAAGCCAAAGAGCGATTTTATACTAAACAATCCAAAATACTCAGGCAGGCAAATACTGCTTGCGCGTGACAACTTTGGAAGCGGCAGTTCAAGGGAACACGCAGTATGGGCGTTACTGGATTATGGATTTAGAGCAATAATTGCACCATCATTTGCAGATATTTTCTATAACAACTCCCTTAAGAACGGAATATTGCCTGTGCGGCTCGCAGACCACGACGTGGAATATTTATTTAGAAATGAAGATCTTTACATTGAAATTGACTTGGCAAGACAGACAGTAACAGCGGGCGAACATAAGACCCAGTTTGAGATACACAAGTTCCATAAGAAACTCTTGCTCGAGGGCTTAGACAGTATTGGTCTTACGTTGCAACTTGAGGATTATATTGCTAAGTATGAAAGACAGAGACAAATGTTTCCTCTGCGCAACGACTAAAAGATTTTTATTTTCAACTTCTTCAGAGAAGACTAGGGTACATGGCCGGCATTGTTGCTATTTATGGCCAGGGCTTAAACAGCAAGAACATCATCTACTACCTTGCTCATTCTATGAGGATGCTGCAGCACAGAGGTAAGGCATACTGGAAAATAATAGTAGGTGATGCTGCGGCTGGTGCAGAAGGCTCGCTTCCTACAGACGAAACAATATTAAGGATTGCACAAAAGGAAAAGCTCCACGGAAGCAATGGCATTGGTTACCTCTCAAAAAGACCTCCTCCCTTTCCAAGTATGAACAGCATCAGGGTTGCTTTTGATGGATTCTTTGTAGATACGGAAAAGCTCCACCTTCACCCGCACATAGGTTCTGCAAGAAACTCTGATTCGCTTTTCAAGATATATTATATTTTCATCCAACTTTTAATTCATAGAAAGAACGCAGAACGGGCAGCGGAGTTTCTAGACAGGCACCTTAGGGGAAACCTGATGGTGAAGCTGGGCGATAAGATTTACGTATACCGCGACAGGACAGGGTTCAAACCGCTCGTGACTGCAACCAATCCCGACAAGACTCTCCATATCATAGCATCTGAAAACTCTTTGAGAGTTTCTCTTGTCAATATGGAATTTGCAGATGTCAAGCCTGGCCAACTCTTAAAGATGACCAAAGAAGGAGTGGTAGAAGTACCCACAAGTGCATCCCAGATAAGGGCAATGATGGATCCCTTTGAGTTCATACGGGAATCGAATGTAGTAGCGACGGTCAACGGCAGGAGTATCTACCAGATTCGCAAGAATATCGGCAGAGAGCAGGCCAACTTTCTTTCGAAAGAGGCCCTAGATTTGGACTCAGCCTTTGCAGAACCCGACTATACTCGGCCAATGACTTTAGGGTTCAGCCTAGAATATCAAAAACACTCAAAGGTGTTTGAACTGACAGAGGGTATAATCAAGGACAGGTACGATGACTCAGACCACATGATCGACTTTTCAGAGGAAGTGAGCAAAAATAAGCTGCTTACAACTGGCAGATCCCTCAAATTTGTTATGGAAGACTTTGTACAAGGAAGGAAGGTAGCTACGCTTCAGGGAACAATCCAGACAGGCAGCACAGTGCGCGAGACAATATACTATCTAAAGAATGCAGGAGCAAGACGGATTAATGTGGTAGTAAGCTACGTTCCTACAGTGGATGGGAGACAGGTTGGACTGTATACACAAAATCGCGACCTTATTGCTAACAAGTATGTGGGCACGGTGTCATCTATTAATGACCTGAACCAGAGCATTGCCACAGAAATAGGTGTCGATTCTTTGTACTATAACTCCCCATCTATTCTGGCGAAAGGGATTGGGCTATCAGAAAATGAACTCTGGTTTCCAGAGTGGGTAAGGTTCCTTGATTACAAATGAAGGCAGCAGATATGGTTAAAGTATCAGCGGACCTCCTTACAATTAATATATAAGTCCAGCGTGAGCATCAGAATTAATGTTTTCTTAAAACAGAAGCAGTTGAATTCTACTCTGTATGGTTACTCCTTGATATTCTACCAATTTCCAACATGAGTAGTAATGACATTAGATGATGCCAGTCAGTGGAAGATGTTACCTGACAAGACCCTTGGAAGACCAAACATACCCTTGTATACCATCCATAGTACTGTACCATACCTTTAGCCGGATCTTGATCATAGGTCATGACAATCTAATCAAACAAACTATAGTGCCATTCGATCAAGAAATAATATACTAATTTTATATAATTGTTCAGACCATACTTTCTCTCCTTTACAAAATGTAAACGATATTCAGTTCAATTCATGCATTAGCTGCGCTCTTCATATTAGTTAGAGCAGCAGCTCTTCTGCCTCGCTTAAAGAATTTGCCCTTACGGGCCAATTAAAGTTCTTGTTCCAGGGCTGGTTGAATAGTATTGCGGATTTTGGAGCAATAACATCTACTAGATTCTTTGGAGCGTCGTCTATTAATATATCGAAAGGGTAATTGGCCTTCGGTACGGCGTCATAGATGAACAATAAATCGTCAGTATATATTCTATGGAAATCAAGCCACTTGGCTACATATGGTGCAGTGGGCCTCTCCCGCTTTGTGATTATCGAGATCCTATAACCCTTGACGTGGATGCGCCGTATTACCTTTGCTATC
>JALZFS010000007.1 GCA_030861405.1 Thermoproteota archaeon
TCGTGCCATCTCCTACTTCGTTGTCTGTCGCTTTGCTAATCTCAACCATCATCTTAGCTGCAGGATGCTGTACATCTATTTCTTTTAGAATTGTAGCGCCGTCATTGGTAATGGTAACATCTCCAAGAGTGTCGACAAGCATCTTGTCCATTCCTCTTGGGCCAAGTGAGCTTCTAACGATTTCTGCAATCAGCTTTGCAGCTGTAATATTGTTCTTTTGAGCATCTCGGCCTTTCGTCTGAGATGTCCCTTCCTTGAGAATCAAGACTGGAACACCTCCGGCTGAGCCAAGACTTCCAGCTGAGCCCTGTTGTATTGACATTTGTTCACATTCCTCCTAAAATTGTAAATTTAAAGGGACTATGCGGGATATTTTAAATTTGCTGTAAGGTTCTTATTATTGCTATTTTGTAAGCCTGATTCGAGCTATCCCATTGAGATAATGGATGTATTTTACTACCGGATTAACTGCAGTATCTGGCAACTTTGCTAATAGCTCGTACGTCCTGGCTCCATGAGCTACTATCCTTACTTGCCGTGTTTCTGCTTCGTATGTTGCAGTAATATCTGAAGCATCTGATACGCCCCTGACCTCTGTGAGAACCTCGTAATAGTCTGGGCCTTCAATCACTTCGGGCGTAGTGGGAACAACATCCTCGATTCGAGGACGAGCCTTCCTTGCCATCGGATTTCGCAAGATTGACTTGACTCTAACATCCTTTGCAGCATCTTTGTATTTTATTGAATCTGGTAGCATTTTCCATACAAGGCCGGTCGCGGCGCCTGCAATGAAACCGCCAACATGTGCAAGATATGCAACGCCCGTTTCACCTCCAGGCCCAAGCTGACCAATTAGCGCAAAGATTAACTGCATTATGAACCAAAAGGGTATGTATACAAGCACAGGGATACGAATAGTATAGACGAAGAATGCTGCTATTATTGTAAAGATATTGGCTCTTGGATACATGATAAGGTAAGCACCAAGTACTCCCGAAATTGCACCAGATGCTCCAACGGATGGCACGTCTCCCTGACCTGTTGAAACTGCGTAAAAGCTATGAGTAAGGGTAGCTACTGCTCCCCAGCCAAGATATAGGAGAACATACTTTATCCTGCCATATCTGTCCTCGATGTTGTCACCAAATACAAAGAGAAATACCATATTGCCGATAATATGAGCAATTCCACCATGCATGAACATGGATGTAATAATCGTTGGCGCGCTGCTAGGAAAGTCGTTGATTATCCTGCTTGGAACTGCACCATATGTCATAAATAAGTCCTCAGTTGCTCGCTGATCTGAGAAGAAGCCTGTAGCCGACGCCTCCCAGATAAAGACGATCACGTTTATGGCGATCATGCAATAATTCAGGTATGGCCTCCCGTGGACCCGCTCTGTATCGTCGTGTATTGGAAACATGCGACCCGAGTCTACTTGTAGAAGGCATCGACAAGAAATAAGTCTTTGTGCTAGGAAAAGCCAAAGGGGTTCATATTGGGCATATCATCTCCGCCCTTTTCTCCGTGTGCTTTTCTAATATGGCGTTTCATTCTCTCCTTGTCATCAAAAACCATGCTGCAATGCTCGCACTTCCATACTTTTTGCTCACTGCCGCCTCTCATTCTGCTAAATAGGTTCATCATCTGCTCTGATGGGTATACGACTTGATTAAAGTTACTCTTCTTCTTGATGAAAATTTAGGAAATGCAGATCTTTGAATGACTTTAATAAAAATAATAAACACAAGACACGGGATAACCTAATTTTTATAGTTAATGAGCAGCTGGATGCTATTTTTCATTCTACAGTCATAGCTTGTATCTTGTAAGGCTGCAGAGCTATTGAACAGAAACTTTGTGTAGAAATCCAGTCGTGGTCATTATAGTGCTACCATGTCTTTTCTATTCCATCACTATCATAGTCAATGTCGACTTGACTCCATTAAGCTTTCGAAGCTTCCATGTGATCATTTCCTTAACCTTTTCCATTGTATCAGCTTCGACCTGTGCCACGATGTCGTAAACGCCGTAAACTTGGTAGACCTCTTTAACACTTTCAAGTTTCTTCAACTCATTAACAAGAGAATCTTCACTTCCAAGCTCTGCATTCATGAGAACAAAAGCTTTTGGCATGCAATATGCTTGATCAAGTCTGATGTATAAAAAGGTGATCTATATTTCATGTTTGAGTTTACTTTCGTCAAATGAGCCCGCCTTATCCCACTTGTATGCAAACAGGTCAGAGCACCAATCAAGAAATTCCCTATTCTCACCATAGAACATGATGTTGAGATCAGGCTCCCCCTTCATGTTGGGAAACAGCACACATCCTTGCTTTTCATTGAAAATCGTCATTACTTTCACCTCTGGCATCATCCTACGCTCAACCAGACCGTTATTGATGAAATTGCGCCATCCCACCTTTTCAAGGAGCTGCGTACGTCCTTTGGGGACAACTGCATTGGCAGCAAAAATGTAAGAGAATTTTACGCCGTTCTTCACCCTATTGCTTACTGTTTCAATAAGGTCTAATGGCACCTGTGCCATTATCTCTTTAATGTATTGCTCTGACTCATTATAGAGGTTCTTCCAGCGCTGGAGTATTGCCATGACGCCATGCACCATTTCACAGCCCTGAAATGTGCCCATTCGCTGGATAAACTTGGTGGGCAGGTCGCCAACAGTGTGATCCAGGAAAAAGTCTCTGTTGCGGTAGAAGAATTCATACCCTGGAATTAACGTTACTACAGTTCTGCCGTAAACAGTTAGCATGAGCTCTCCATCTCTGCCTTTGGTTACTAAGCCTGACTCTATGAGGCGAGTCATGTTACGATGGGCTTCTTGCATCGTAGCGTTAAGCTCTGCAGCAAGCTGTGAAAGACGATAATTCTTTTGATTCATCTTTATCAGCATCAGGAGGCGGAGGTCGCCGGCAAGTTCAAAGAATAAAGACGCAACCCCTTCATTAGGCTCCTGGTCTGACATCACGGCATTTACACAGCCCAGCTTTAAAAACCTGTCAAGCATGGTATACAGAATATAATGCAAGAGCAAGAATTATAATTTGGTTAATTCTCCTGCTTAGACGTCGTATGGGTGAAAAGAAATCTGTCTCCGCACTCGTAAGCGGTGGAGAGGCCAGTGCAGGGCCTCCACTCGGTCCGGCACTGGGTCCGATGGGTGTCAATGTATTGCAAGTAGTAAATACCATTAACGAAAAAACAAAGGATTTCCCTGGGATGAAGGTTCCTGTCAAAGTAGAGGTTGATAGCGAAACAAAAAAATTTACGGTTGAAGTCGGGATCCCCCCGACTGCTGCTCTAGTGGCAAAGGAGGCAGGTATAACAAAGGGCTCAGGAACTGCTGGTAGTAACTACGCTGGAGAGGTTTCCATTGCAAGTGCTGTCAAAATAGCCAAGATGAAAATCGATGGGTCATACGCAAAGGATATCAAAGGAGCTGTCAAGGAAGTCGTTGGCTCTTGTGTCAGCATGGGTATCAAGGTTGAAGGAAAGCCTGCAAAAGAAGTATATGCAGATATCTTAGCAGGAAGACATGATGATGTCCTTAAATAGTCCTCATGTCATAGAAGAAAGTATTATTATTAAATTTTCTATGGGAAAACCCTGTCCCTGCAACGCTATTGGTCTCTCGCTGTTGCCGTATAGTTCTTGGTAACGACCGACCGTCTGCTTCGACATTATGTTCTATGTCATCCTTCCTTTCCTAGAACGAAATAAATTCACCCTTGCCTGCTTTTTAGACCTGCTACTACAATTTGGCTGTGTATGGACTGCTAATTGTTACGTACTTTGCAATAAGAAAGAACGATTATGTACACCAAGCACTAGTTAATCTTATACAATTGCTGTGGTATTTTTAATCTCTTCTATATTGTATCAATGACCTCTCCTCATATTTGCAAGGCGGCAGATCAGGTTTCGTTTTGATTACATTTTAGGGACTCTAGTTTGAGATTTTCTTACACTAGTAATATAGTATAATCTAGAAGTCAAGTAAACGACAATTGTTGGCTGCACCCCTTATCGCCTTGGCGAAGATGACAGAAACAGGGGCCATGCATGATTTCCATAATTGAATAGAGATGTACCGGATCTTCAGATCTGGCAGCTAATCAATAAATCTTAAATAATAATTAATACCCATTCATCTCATAGGATATGACTGAAGATAACAGAACAGCAAGCGTGCAGGCTGCTAGCAATAGCTTGGTGGAATTAAGCGAAAAAAACTTTGATCAGGTTGTGGGAAGCAGCAAGCCAGTACTGGTGGACTTTTGGGCGACGTGGTGTGGTCCTTGTCAGTTCATGCTTCCTATATTTGACAAGTTAGCAAAGAAATATGGCAACAAGGTAGCCTTTGGAAGGCTCAATGTGGACGACAACCAAGGGATCGCAATGCGCTACGACGTATATGCCATCCCGACTTTTATAATGTTTATGGATGGCAAGGCGGTAGACAGGGCGGTCGGTGCTGTAGGAGAAAAAGGTTTAGAAGGTCTGCTTCAAAAGTATCAGTAATAACTTCTATAGGTATCCAAAGGTTGAGTCGCTCTTCCTTTTTATAGTAACAAGCGTGTTCAAAACTTCCTTTTCTTGATCGTTTAACCTATGATTGAATCTCTCAAGCAGCTGCTTTGCCTGTCTGCTATTAAGATCCGTATAAAATATGTCGCCCTCGTTTATCTGTCTGCCGATTGTAGGCTCCTTTAGTGATACTGCCACCTGCATGCCCACACTTGCTTCATCAATTGCTTTTCCACTTTCTTGTATTTGATGCACAATGCCTATCTTCTTTCCTTCTTCGTTTATAATATGCACTTTCTGCCTAAGCCTACCTATCTGAACTTCTGCACCAAAGACCGCAGGATCGCTACGTCTAAAAATGAATCCTTTAAGGAATTGAAACTTGCAGATAGGGGGCAGCTCATTGAATAGGATGGACTCTTCATGCTCGCGTTGATACGCCACCCACTCTGTGTAGCCTCGAACAAGATTATAGATTATTCGCTCGTTGAAGATCTTCACCCCTCTATCCTGAGCCTCCTTTTGTGCATCCTCAAACACTTTGACATTAAAGCCTAATATGACCCCAAGATAGCGGTCGTTTTCCTTTACCGCTGCAGCTTCAATTACGTCTCTTCTTGTAATGTTGCCAATATCTGCAATTTTAATGGCAACATTTGCCTTCTCAAGGAGGTCGACTATCGCTTCAAGTGAGCCTATCGTATCACATTTCAATATCAGCCCTGTAGTTTGCGTATTGCTCACGATGGCATTTTTGACCTCCGATTCTACAAGAGACTTTAGGCGCTCAAATTCCTCTTTGTCCTTCTTCTGGAGGGAGCTATTATCGTAAACATATAGTGGACTCCCTGCCAATATTCCTTCTAGGTCTGGTGAGGTTATCTTCACCCCTGCAGCAGCCATTACATTGTTGACCTGTTTGAACTTGTCCCGGGGATCACGCATTTCATCAAGCGGCTTTGGCAGCAATAATGCTTTTATTCTGGTGGCAATCGCGCCATTGCGTTTGCCTATGATGATGGTGTCGCCGTGATGTAACCTGCCATCAAGCAGTATGATGTTGGCCGATGGTCCCAGGCCCGTTTCTTCAGTAAATTCAAGCACGATTCCCCTTGCAGTTCCCTCTGTGTGGCGCTCTAGCCTCTTTGCCATGTATTGTTGAGTTAGTCCCACCAATACAGCTAACAGTTCTGGGATTCCTACCCCTGTTTTTGCGCTGACAGGCACCATTGCAACCTCCTTTGTGAAATCCTTGACGCGCCAGAATGCCTCTGATGGGTAACCAAGCCTTGATAGTGTGCCAAGAACAGCGTACACCTTTTCGTCAAGCAAGGTCTGCACTCCTACCTCCTGCTTTCTTACATCTTCAGAAATGAACCTCGTGAACGTGCGCCAACCGGCAACCATGTCGACCTTATTAAGTGCAACAACAAATGGCACTCTGCGCCTCTTCAGAATCTCTATGCTTTCAATAGTCTGAGGTTCAAAGCCCTTGTTCACGTCGACAACGACTATGGCTATATCTGCTGCTGAGCCCCCTCGTATTCTCAGATTGGCAAAAACTTCATGCCCCGGCGTATCAATGACAAGTAGCCCTGGAATTGGCGCTTCTGCCTTGGCAAGTTTGGCATAAAGCGGCCCGGTTATTTCCTTAATGGTTTCCACTGGTAAAAAACTTGCGCCGATATGCTGTGTTATGCCGCCGACCTCGCGCGCCTGAACTGCAGTACCGCGGATCTTGTCCAGTAATGAGGTCTTGCCAGAGTCTACATGACCTAAAACCACGACAATCGGCTGCCTGAGTTCCACGTATCCGGATCAGCCAAAAATGACACGCGACTCTTTTATGAAGCTTTCAGGCGAATCTGAAGCATGAATAATATTATCTGTAAATCCAAGCCCAAAGTCGCCCCTAATCGTTCCCGGAGCTGCCTCAAATGATTTAGTTGCGCCAATCATAAGCCTGACAGTATTGACCGCATTGCTACCCTCTAATATGCATGCTACCACGGTGCCTGATATGATAAACGTTACCAGTTCCTCAAAGAATGCCTTTTCCCTATGAACCGAGTAAAACTCCTGCGCCTTCTCCTTAGTAAAATTGTACAATTTCAAGTCCCTTATTTGGAAGCCCTTCTGTTCAAAGCGCGCCAATATCTTACCAGTCAGGCGGCGCTTAAAACCATCTGGCTTTACAACAATTAGCGTTTGGTCTGCTGTCATGAACTCTCGATTTACTCTAGCGCTTTTTTATATGCAGACCGCCTTTCGCATAGCGGATTGTCCACTTTAATTTTCTTGGATCACGTTTTAGTACTCTCATATTCTTCTTACATTTACTCGAACAAGTCCACTGTACTTGCCCATCGTTTCTAACAAGCATGACTCCATGTCCAATCGTAATATGCTTGCCACAGAAGGAACAGTTGCGTAGAGATGTAGCTGCTTTGCTCATCGACTCCTTATCACCTTATCTTGCGCGCCTCTCGCTCGGTTTCCCTGAGCATCAGGGTGTCATTCAGCCTGACGGATCCCTTGACATTCCTTGTAAGGATGCGGCCTCTGTCCTTACCTTCAAGAACCTTGACACGTACCTGTATCACTTCGCCAGCAATTCCTGTCCTACCCACTATCTGAATGACTTCTGCGGGAACGACTTTTTCTTCAGCTGCCTTACTGCTCATTCACCCGCCAGCCTCTTTCTATACATTCTTTGATGCTCCTCCCTTCATGCTGCTTATGGAGCTGACGACCTGCTCAACAATATGTTGCGCCTCACCAGCATCCACAATCGTAGCAGCCGCTGAGCCTACATCAATTCCAAGGGATGCACCAAGTTGCTGCTTGCTTGGTACAAAGATAAATGGCGCGTTTCTCTCCTCACAAAGGATAGGCAGATGGGCCACAACTTCTGGCGGCTCGACATCCTCCGCTATTACAACAAGCTTTGATATGCCTCTCTCTACCGCCTTGGTAGTCTCGTTTGTGCCCTTGCGCACTTTTCCACTCTGCTTTGATACTCTTACAGCTTCATAAACTGCGTTTACTAGATCCTTAGAAGCTTCAAACTTGACATAGTATGGCTTACTCAATTTTTCTATCACCCATTGGGATCATCTTTTATATTCTTCTCTGTAAGGGATAGCAAGCGTATTAAAAATGTTGTCCACTACTACATCTGAGACCGCACAAGCCTGTAGTATTCGTCTACCTTCGAGTCTAGAAGTGATTTGTCCGTAGATTCTGCATACATTCTGATAAGAGGCTCGGTCCCACTTGGTCTTACCATGACCCAGGTCTCCTCATCGATCCAAATTTTTGCTCCGTCTAGCGTCTCAACCCTTCTGGGGCTTCCATGCTCGATACATGCCTTAATCACTCTGTTCACTATATCTCTTGAGGAACACGTAAACTTGGTCTTGTACTGGAAGGTCTGCGGCAGCTGTGCGATATGCTGAGAGAATGACTTGCCAGAAGCAGTGAGCATTTCAAGTACAAGCGCAGTAGACATTACTCCGTCCCTTACTTCATTTAGGGGGCTGTACATAAAGCCGCCATTTTCCTCTAGCCCAAGCAGGGATCTACGCCTCGCCATTTCTCGAGATACCTCTACGCTTCCCACCTTGGTATAAATTATTCTAGAACCTGCCTTCTCTGCCACAATCGACAGTATCATCGATGTATTGATAGGGCATACTATTTCAGAACCCTCGTGTTTTCCTGACAGAAGGTACTTAATCAAGAGAGCGCCTGTCTTGTCGCCCATGTAAATAGTTCCAATGTTATCACAAAAAATGCTACGATCGCCATCGCCATCATAGGCAACACCAAAATCTGCATTTGCTGCTTTGACGGTTTCTGACAGAACTTTCAGATTATCAGGTGTAGGCTCTGAACCGCGTGCAGGAAAGTCACCGTCTACCTGACCGTTGATTACAATCACTCTGCAACCAAGATTTTTTGCTACAAGTGGGGCTACTTGGGCTTGTGCTCCATTTCCAATATCCATGACCACCGTGAACTTTTGTCGCCTTATTCTGTCGACATCAATAAGTGTAAAGACCGCGTCCGCATACCTGCTGACAATATTTTCGTCTATAAAATCGCGGCTGGTTCCATCAATCTTGACAAACCTCTTTGAATAATAAATGTCCTCAATCCTGTTCTCATCTTCTCTTGGAATTTCTATCCCGTCGTGCGCGATAGGTTTGATTCCGTTGTACTGAGGCGGGTTATGTGACGCAGTTATCATTATTCCTCCACTGTATCCCAAACGCTTGGCTGCGTACTGCAAGCATGGAGTAGGCACGAGTCCTGCATTTGCAGTATCAAAACCTGCTGAATTCAAGGTGGACCTAACAAGCCTTGATAGAACAGGGCTTGACTTTCGTCCATCATGCCCTACAACAATTGGACCTTTAGGAAAATACGTCCCAAGCGCATAGCAGAGATCAATTACAAGATCATGTGTAAGCTCTTCACCGTAAACTCCACGTACGCCGTTTGTGCCAAATAGGCGTGCCCTGATATTGGTTGTTTGCATCTCTATCTTTTGCAGTCATCAAGCTATAAATAGATAAATTTCCGGGCTACGGTCTAATTTTTATTAGCTATTAACCTGGCGCCAAAATTGTCATCTCTATAGCTTTAGAACAAAGACTGCTGCTGCATGGCTACCAACAATACTGTTCCTATGAGTATAGCACTACTGCCTTCGATTCTGGTCGTGTAGTAATATTTTGAGCCAAAAGATACTGAAGACGTATCGTAGAATATAATGTTTAGATATTAATTGTTAAAACTTTATTCCTTCCCTCTATGCTCATGCGAGAAAACAAAAAGGCTCCTTCTTTGTTAGTTAATATAACTTAGTTAAAAAGATAAATTTGGTTGCGACTTCTTGCACTATTGCGCGGGGGTCGCCAAGCCCGGTCAACGGCGCAGGTCTCTTTAAGATAAAGAGTGCGAGGCTTAGAACGAACCGGCTGGTTCCTACAACCCTGTTCCTTAGGGATTCGTGGGT
>JALZFS010000070.1 GCA_030861405.1 Thermoproteota archaeon
GAGTTTAAGCAGCAACAATGCAATAGCAACAACAAAAGTTCCAGCCAAGCTTGTAGAAATAACTTATAGAACTAATTCTGCTCCAAATCAAACAAGAACAGGATATTTTATATTAACTGCTACAGCAGCAACACCTCGCAATCTAGGAACAATAACAGGATATAGTTTATTTTATGAAGGTAATTCTATTGCTAGTTCAAATAAAACAGAAACATCATCAACGATACCATCTGGCAGCCCGGGCTTACCGCGGCCGCTGCCAACTACGACTACTACAGTATTACCACCGCAAACAACACCTACAGTACCGCTACCAGCAGCAGTTAGACAGGTATTTGATTCATTTCAGCTAATAGCCGCACCTACCGAGCCTCTTAGAGTTGAAATTACTTCAAGTGACACAGAAGGTGTTGCACCAGCTACTTTTAGATTTGAAGCGCATGTGACAGGAGGCATGGAACCTTATAGTTTTAGTTGGAGCTTTGGTGATGGCAGCAGCAGCCGCCAAGAAAGAGGAGAAGATGATGATAATACCATCAGGCATACATTTGACCGTGCTGGTACATACAATGTACGTGTTGTCGTAACAGACTCTACTGGTCGAACTGCGTCTGATAGTATATTGATCAGGGTTGAAGCGCCGCCACCTCTAAGAGGTGTTAATATTATTTCAAACGCCACAGAAGGTGTTGCACCAGCTACTTTTAGATTTGAAGCTAATGTGACAGGAGGCATGGAACCTTATAGTTTTAGTTGGAGCTTTGGTGATGGCAGTGGTGGTAGTAGTAATAGTCAAGAAACAGATGATGATGATAATAATACCATCAGGCATACATTTGACCGTGCTGGCACATACAATGTAGATGTGACTGTCACAGACTCTACTGGTCGAACTGCATTTGACAACATAGAAATTAATGTTAAAGAGGCACCGGTAGCAACAGAACAACCACCCAATGTACATAATTTCCTAGATGACTTAATTGACAATCTCGGCTTGACATAGGCAACTAAAACAGAATTAATTCGATCTACACAGTGATCGCGAGCCAGACCACATCATGGTCTGCGAACCACCGTCAACATTTGACGTGTAGCTGCTATAATATAGAACCTTACTGCCATGTCAATTCTCCATTTCATTTTGGCAATTAGGGGCAGGCGATTACTTCCCTATCTCTTTTTGTAAGACAAACAGATATAGCTCCAAATCTAAGCTTGTGGAGATATTCGATATATATTAGAAAGAACTCTGTCATACAGCAAAAATTCCTTTGTCTTTCTTGGTAAAGCTCATTGGCAAAAAACAAATAAAATTGAATTATGATTTAACGAGTAAAAAAGAGAGAGAACCATCAAAAGAAGAAAAAATTGATACAAATAGCTTTTTAATCACCAACATGTATTTTCCAGTATAATAATTTTAAGATAGATTTCCATAGGATATAATATTCTATTTCAGATTAATGAAAAATTTATTATACGAATATCTGCAAATCGGAATTTGCTTAAGTGAACCTACGACCGATTTTTATACCTGAAATACGAATAAGGCCTGTGCAAGAGAAGAAAGGCGGACAAAAACTAAAATCAATTTCTGTGCTTGTGCCTTTAGAAAAAGTACAGGCTAGCCTTTCTGAAATTGGGTTTTTGCTAAATGATAGTGTTACAATTGTTACTGATGGCAAATTCTGGACCAAGATGCTATACATTAGGCGCGACGAGACGGTCAGCATCTCTGAAGAAATTGGAGATGCATACCCAAAGGATCCTATAATTACCATATGTGGCTCCAAGATGACGATATCAAAAGTAGTTAGTGGCATTGGTGTATAAAATTGCCACTTTACGAATGTAACGAGCATCAGTTTGTAGAGAATATCCGACGCCTTTTAGAATCAAAGGAAAAGTTCGTTGTAAACCGCAAGATGATGCTGCATGACGACGCCAAGTACGGTCTAGCTACGATACCAGACCAAGAGTTCAAGCGTTATGAAACACTGTGCATAAGGAAATCAGTCAACTCAACGGTGTATGCTAAAGTGCCATTCATTGATAGCTTCCACAATAGCAGGATGTACGACCAGGGTGAGAATCTTCACTCTGCAAGCGCGTTATTCTTTCCCAGAATGTCAATTCCCTACTATAGAGTCGAGTATTCAGTTAATGTGTGGGGAGGCACTTACTTTTTCGCATTTGATGCCCTATTTAATCCGGAAATAGTGATTGAGAAGCGGAGTGGCAGAAGACTTGGAACTGGAGGCATCCTAATCCACGTATTGAGGTACAACCCGCCGGAAGAGCGCATACTAGCGATTAACCTACCAAAAGAAGTAATGGTGTTTGATGTCAAACACATGGTGCGAGTCATCGATCACTCTTCAAACTTTTAACATCCATTCAAAAAAGGCGTCAATGGCGTTCTTGAAAGGCAGTGACTGTCTGTTCTTTACGTTAAATCCAAGCAGGAGCATTCTTCCCTCAAGTTTATTTTTCAATGCTGGTGGCACATGCGTCTGGCCAAAGGGGGGGAAGAGTTCAAAAAAGAAATCGTGACTATAGTATGCAATATGCTGTGCAAAACAGTCCGATAATATTGTTGGATCGCCAGCAACTTGTCTGTCCACATTGGGCTCTCCGCCACTATCAACAATTATCTGGAGTGACCTCTTTGTATAGTTCTGGCGCGTAAATCGGGCATCCATTTTCTGAGGCATGGCTTTATAGACCCGCACGTCTCTTGTCACTTGGTCGACCAAGCTTTTAGCTAAGTCGCCTACTGCTTTAACCTCGGATTGCCCTATAACTCCATAATCTTTTCCAAAAAGGCAGAATGCAGCCAAAACCTCGTCCTTCCTTATGAATGGAAAGTCCACCTTGGCGGCCATGAATTGCCTTATCCTCAATGAAATGTCAGACGGCATAAATATACCCATATAAGAATCAGCAATGACTGGCAACTTTTTAACTTCTAGTAAGGAAGGAGGGATTCAAATATAAAAGAAGGAAGAAGGAAGAAAAGCTGCCTAGTGTGCGTGTGGTGGAGGTGCACCGCTTTTAGCCAAGGCTTCATTGAATGTGCCAGCAGCCTTTTCATGAAACTCTAGATTTGACTGGTCGACCTTTACTGCCTGCGGAGGACACACAGACACA
>JALZFS010000083.1 GCA_030861405.1 Thermoproteota archaeon
GGAGAGGGGCTGCCTCATAAGCAGCAAGACCTAAATCATTTGTATGTTTTCAAATACAGCAAAAATCCATCCCTGATTGCATCATCATCTTTAATTTTAATTTGTCAAAGCATGACTAACATGATGATGAGGTATCTTGCTAGAATGGGGACATAATGTATATGGGCTATCACAAAGCTGTTAGCGAAGATATAAGGGCGGTTGGAACAGATAACCAATGCAGATATGTGTCATAACAAGTACATTGTTATGTTATCCATCTAATTCATTAGATAAGTAAGGAGCGATATATCGATAGTTGTTGTATTTGATGTCAAAAAACAAATCACTACATTTATGAACTGCCGACATGAAAAAGAGATCAAAAATTGATTGCAGTTGATTCGAGCCATCAGCGTCGAATCAGCTAGCAGATTGCAGCATGACACATAGATGAAGGTCTGTTGCTGCTGCCGCTGCTTTGCCAAGAAACTTTAGACGAATAGGTTTCCCTCTTGCCGTCCTTATTCATGGTATATATATATTATTTCTGCAAAGTACTGTCGCCTGTGTTTTGCCAAGATTCTTTGAAAATTGGAGATTTACGCTTAAATATTATTATTGATAAAATATGGGATAGCCAATTCGAGCTGATCAAGAAAGTTGTTTATAACAATAAAACCTCTTTATTATGCCGCAGCGGCAACCACTGCAATAGCTGGCATTTTACATTTAATCACAGCTTCAAATGTATTGGACTTTAGTCTTAATTTCGGGATCTTTTTCATAGTATCAGGAATAGCTCAGCTATTTTGGGTAGTGCCAATGATAAAAAGATGGGGGAGAATGTGGTACTATCTAGGCATTGGGGGAACAATAGTGCTAATCATACTTTTTGCGATAACAAGGATGCCAGGCAATCCAATCACTGGAAGAGGTGCTCCCATTAGCCCAATGGGAATTGCTATTGAAGTGTTTCAAGTTGCTTTTATTATACTAACGGCCATCATCGTAGTCTACGAAAGCAAAAGGAAACAACTTAGCGGAAAAACCGCAGCTGAAATAGCATAGAATACAAAGGCGACCGTTTTATACTGGTCTTTATAAGAGAAATCGAAGAGGGATCAAGGCGCCCTTTACTATATGATTACATGGAATAGAACGGCAAAGTTATTCGTTAACCTGCTTGGTAATTCTATGCTTCCAATAGTCATGCCTATTGCAAACGTCCCTTGAATTTGGTAAACCAAAGAGGATGCTACGTAAAAAAATGTATTGGTTATCTTCATTCGCTGATTTTCTTAGAGCCTCACAAGCTCGCAGCTAGAAGAATGTATTTGTTGGAGTGCTGTCGAATCAAGGGCTTAAAAAAAATAAAAGGAGAAGGAGAAGAAGGAGAATTAACTAAGTCAATCAAGAATTATAACTTGGAATATTGTAAAGTTGTACGCTAAAGTCGAAATATAAATGACCCTCAGACGTGGCTTAAGATGGCTCAGAGGCCATGCCCTTATCGGAGGGATAACTGCACTTTCCCTTTTGATTTTATCAGTCATGATTGAAATAGCGAATCCTCTGACTGTAATTTCTCAATGGGCATGTGGACAATCTACGATTACCACAGCAAGTGCTAAAGTACCAAAGACACAATTTGCTCCAGAAAGCATTGCGGCAACCACTACCACCAATAGTAGTGTTCGGTATCGTTTTGCTACTCCTACTAATACCACATCAGCTTCCGCAGCAGGCATGGTAGACCGACTTAGAGAAGGCAATCAATCATCTTTTGGAATCACAAATGATAGATCCTATGTATTTTCGCCTAGCAAATCAGAGATTTCAACTCCGAGTAACAATACGCACACAGGAGATTTTGGGGCAGGAATTAATATTGCCCTTGTTCTACCCTCTTTCACAGCTGCTGCATATAGTGATCACAACTTCTACACCTTTTATGGGAAATATGCGAAAGTTGCATACGGAACTAATGTCACAACCGATCTTGACATGCTATATGCACCAGTTTGTAATAATAGAGGGGCTTCGGCCTTTGCAATGCTAGATCTGCTTCAGAATCTAAAATGGTTGACCCCTCAATCCAATATCACCGTGATATCTGACGCAGATGTCGATTCTGGCGGGATCTTTCTAAAGAATGGCAGCAACGGATATGACGTAGTTATTCTTGGACATCAAGAGTACGTGACTCAAAGAGAATACAACAATCTCAAGAGATTTGTCTCAAATGGCGGTACTATGATAATCCTTGATGGCAATGTCTTTTACGCTGAGGTAGATTACGATAATGCCACTAAAACAATAAGATTGGCCAAAGGTCATGGATGGGCATTTAATGGCAAGTCGGCTTGGAAAAGTGTTGGCGAAAGATGGGCTAGCGAGACTGCAAAGTGGGTCGGAAGCAACTATCTCTGCTATTCATGTGAAATATCTTTTGGCAACAACCCATTCAGGTATAGACACCACGAAGAAAATTATGTGACAAACCCTAATGACATCATCTTGCTTAACTATAATGCAACGGGTTACGACTACAAGACAAATATCAAGCACATTATAGCTACCTATGAGCTCAACTATAGAAGGGGGAAGGTAATTGCCCTTGGGATTTATTCAGATGACATTATAACGAATGGCAAATTTGACAGATTCTTTGATAGCTTGTTACTACAGTATGCAACCAGGATTAAAGATTGATGGACCAGTGTCTTAATGCACACACACACGCATGCTGAGGAGATACAGTAGACAGATCTATAGTCGAGTATAACAAAACAGATAGGCAATCTGAATGCAAGTCATTGGTATAAGCATGATACACGATTATAATCCGCCATACCAGAATAAAACACTACTATAATTCCATGCAAATACAACTGATTGTGTTAAGCAGATAGTTAAAATAAGACGCCGGATCGTATAATCTGAAGGTAATTGGCAATAGTGTGCACGATCCTCGATAAAGTCTTCCACGAGAAAGACTCAAATGCTCGAAGCAGAGGGTATCAAAACCATTAATATGGCATACAACAGAAGTTTTTGCCATAAGGTAAACCTTGTTAATCAATACTTTTAGGACAGTTTGGCTAAGAGAAACACGGGTACTGCCGTCGTGATAATCCCATGGCGTTTGAGAATGTCCTAATTGTCGTGATGTTAGTGGGTTTTGTATTCTTCGGATCCAAAAAGCTGCCAGTATTGGCAAGAGCAATTGGCAGATCTCAGATAGAATTTGAGATGGCAAGATCTAAGGCGATAAATGAAGCACAAAGTAAAATTGTAGGCAGGGACCTTGCTTCTGGCTATAACGAGCGTGAACCTCACGATCACCTTTACAGAGTAAAATTGGAAAAAGCCGCTTCAAGAGCAGGTGTTCAGAATCCAGAGCACTTAACTGAT
>JALZFS010000173.1 GCA_030861405.1 Thermoproteota archaeon
TCAATTATCGGTTCATTATGGTTGATGTCTCTGCTAGGTGCAGACGTAGGCTTTCTCCATGGCTCCTTTCCACTTCATAGGACATTCCAAATTGACGGCTTTCTCACTCTTCTTGTGATGGGAGTAGGTTATATGATAGTCCCTAGATTTAGAAATATCCAGCTACCTTCTATTTGGCTTGTATATCTCTCCTTCATCCTTATTCTCTTTTCAATTGCCGCTTCTATTCTCTCTACATTTACAACCATTACCTTATCTGTCATAGGAGTCTTTGCACAATTTTTATCAGTATCAATCTTTGCTGGCATAACCATTTGGACACTTAGGACTCCTCCTAGGCTTTTGCGGACAGCTGACTATTTCATTGCACTTTCTGTAACTGTATTGCTTTCTACAAATGTCCTAGAGGTTATACACCAGGTAGGAAGTAGAAATGGCAGCTCACTGAGCGAAGTACAGATGATACTATTCTTTGCAATTTTGATGATACTGGGTGTAGAATTTAAGACTCTGCCATCCTTTCTTGGCTTTATACGGCCCAGGAAAAAATTGTCTGCTCTATCCTTCTGGCTTGCCTTTACATCCGTCATCTTTGGTCTGGCTTCAGTACTATATCATGAATTCATACTGGGAGAAATATTTAACGCAGTATTACTTGGTTTCGTTATGACATTTGCGGCTGCTATCTACATATTTGGCGGTTTTGATAACCGTGAAATCCTGAGCTTGATCCAAGGCGAGAAGAAGGCTCGCTACAAATATACAGTTCGCCATCTAAGACTATCTTTTCTCTTTCTATATGGAGGCATTATACTGGCTCTCGCGTTCAACATTACAAGCAGCTATATCTTGTACGATCTAGCGATCCACTATACTGCTATCGGCTTCATCGGTTTTACGGTTGCTCTCTATCTGCCTCTTATGCTTCCGCCAATAACAGGCAAGATGGTGGATTTTATGAAATTCAATAACCTTCCTTTGTATTTTATACTTGCTGCGCTAGGTACTCGTACTCTCGGTGATATCGTCATGACAACACGAGTGAGTACTGTCCCGACATCTTACCTGTCTATGATCTCAGGCTGGCTGGTAGTGTTGGGTCTTTTTGGATTTATTACAATGATTCACCGGTCAATGAACGAAACGGAGACAATTAATAATAGAAATAATTAGCAAAGAGAAGCTGAATTATTGACATTGAACGCCATCCTCGCCCACCGGAACAGATTATTTTCTTAAAATAAGATCTAATGTAAAGTACTACCATGGCTCGAACAAAAAAAGCTCTACTACTTTATCTGCTTTGATGATTAGTTTAGAGTATTGCTTTGATTACCTTTATGGAGAAACAATGTGGGGCCGGCCGGATTTGAACCAGCGACCTCCAGCGCCCGAGGCTGGCATCCTTCCAAGCTAGACAACGGCCCCCTAATAGGCAGGCTCTCTGGATTTAATCCGTATTATATGTCTATTAATCCGCTCGGCTGAATGGTAGGAAATTCCGTATGCCTTCGCTGGCGATAGTTGCTATCCTATGACTTCCTATAGTTGTTCTTTCTTATTCGTTTTATTGTACTGGAACTAGTGATACGATAGTATGGATGGCTTGACTGTTATGACTTATTCTGCTAGGTGATTTAGTCGATGATGTCTGAACCTGCTATCTAGGCCAGTTCGATAATTGTTGGCTTTGAAAATCGGTTTATTCTGCCCCTAGGAACAGTAGAGCGTTGTGTCTTCAAAATGCGGTTTTTTGCTAGTATGACTTAATTCAAAATAAGCTGAAAGCGTTTACGAATATGTGTATCAGTGACCCCGTTAAAGTTATTGGATTTAAGAACTTTCCAGGCAAAAAAATAGCAAATTAATTAATTAATTAATCCCCTTATTGATTTATTCTCAACAAATTTCTTTTCTTTATGCCACTGAATTCATTATTCTTCTAGCATTATACCGTTCATTTTATTTGTAGATGCAAGAAACCTGCAAGCTTTTCCATAGTCTTGGATTTATGGCTTGCCCAGGGAAGTTGAGATAATCCTTAGGCAATGCAGATTATGCCTGCAACTACTCGATGGCCTATAAGTGTAATGCGACGATAAGGCAAGTTCAATCAAAACGCAATGAGATAAATTGGAATCATCAAATTGAATTCAATGGTACAAGTTCAACGATTAGTCCCTGACTCCAACCGTATTTTGTATCCATCAATTTCGAAACTTCTCCCGCCAATACTGACTCCTTTTCTTCGTCAACAATTCGTGCCATGCCTTTGAATACGTCACCATTTATGCTAAAAGAAATTTTTGGATTGTGCTCAATATTGTGAACCCAATGAGCGGCTCGACGTCGTTCAGCAAGTATGTAAAATCTTTCCTTATACTCCACAAACCAGATCTCTATTTGATACCGGTTTCCTGTCTTCCATCCTATGGTGGTCAAATACAGGAATTGCGATTTACTCAATCATGGTTATACTAACACATTCCTATTTAATTTGAACATCGCATGGCTCTGATTTCAACAGGAACCTTTCTTACTGTTAGAAAAAAGAATATGTAAGAATCCTAAGATAGATTTTCAACCTTGGACTCGATGAATCAAAAAGAAACTGCAGCTCAGTTTTTTCGCATGCTTGTATTAGTTATCATTTATACTTGGCGCGGGTTTAAGGATTTTCAAAACAAATTTGACTAAAGCTTCTACTCCGTTGCATTTTGGTTTTTCGCATGTTTCTAAGACGCAGATTCCCATCAATTGTAATACAGAGAACATAAAAAAACCTTAATTGGCGTATGCAGCACAAGATGTGTAATGTCCAAAGCCGACCTGTATCAGAGGCTAAATAGAGCATCTGAGATTAGACTAAGTGTTAAGGGTAGAAGATCCGGCAGAGATATCCCTCGGCCAGTCTGGTTTGTGTATGAAGACGAGACTTTGTATTTGCTTCCAGTTCGAGGCTCTGACACTAACTGGTACAAGAACCTGCTAGTCGATCCAACTTTGAGGATTTCTGTAAATGACGAAGAAGAAGTATCATCAGCTGCAAGTGGTAAACCAATAACAGACAGTGATAGGGTTAACGAGATCGTAAGAAAATTCGAGTCTAAATATGGCGAAGGAGATATGAAAAAGTATTATGCGAAATTTGATGTAGCTGTTGAAGCCTTGCTCTGATAAACCCTTGTAAGGTATATTCTAAGATGCATTATGGTTACAAGGCAGTCGCGAGCTCCTCATGCCCTACCGCATCCGGCTCGTCAGCCGGAACCGAATCTGATGCCTTCATTTGTTGGTCATTTCGGTAACCACTCACCATAGTACCATCATACTTGCCAAGATTACTATATGAATCCATTAGCAATATGGGGTCGGTGGGATTTGAACCCACGAGCTCCAGCGCCCCAGGCTGGCATCCTAAACCAAGCTAGACAACGACCCCTCGCTTACCCGGGTGTAATAACCACTTATATATACACCTAGGAAGTTGACATCGATGTACGCGCAAACCTCTAGGTTATTCGTTCCTCATGTCATCAAATTCGTGAAAGACAATACAAGATGCCCGACGAGATCTCTTTATCGATCTGACTATAAAGGCAAGACCTAAGGCAAACTAATGTTTCGGTTATAGCTTAGGTGTGATGGCAACATACACTTGTGGACCACTGAGCTTGAGTGGTGCGGACTGGCTGGATTTTATGTTAGAAAGAAGTATATGGAAATCAATCAGACAGCTTTCATCCTATTAAATGAATATACACCAAATGCTCCCAGCGCAGCTACATATGCTGCCAGAACTGCAAGATCGAATTCTACTCCGTATGTGCCTGTGCCCAGCATCAAATTCCTCAAAGCGTCCACGCCATATGCAACAGGATCTGCAGCCGTAAGAAGAGAAAGCCAACCTGGGAGGCTACCGAGGGGAAAGAGAGCACCAGAAAGAAAGAATAAAGGAAAGGCTACAAAGCTGACAATCATTTGAAATCCTTCAAGGCTGTACATATAGCTACCCAGTGCAAGCCCTAGTGATGTAAGTCCAAAAGACATCAAGAGGACTATGGCTACTGCAGCTGCAAGCGAATAAGGCGTGAATGGAATCCCGATGATAACACCAATTGCAAGAAGTATTGCAGCTTGAATAAGGGAATTAGTCATACCGCCAAGCGTCTTGCCCACAAATACAGTAGCTCTACTAACCGGTGCCACCATAACACTCTTCAAGAAATCAAACTTCCGATCCCAGATGATGTATGAACCATAAAAAACCGATGTAAATATTATGGACATACTCACAATGCCGGGGAATATGAATTGCTGGTAGTCAAGGCCGGGGGGCGTTGACGGGTTTACAGAATTCAATCCTGAACCAATAACAAATAACCATAAAACTGGTGTGAAGGTCGCCGCTACGAGACGGCTGCGCTCACGAAGAAATACTTTGAACTCTCGAAGCCACAAAGCATAGAGCTTGGCCAAATGACCCTCTATGCTAATCGTACTTGGCATACCTCTCAGCAAAACCTCCTTCTGCCTCCTCTTTGATAAGGTTGCGACCAGTCAAACGAATGAATACATCGTTGAGAGTGGGTACGGCAAAGTCGACCGTCTCGGCTTCTATATGCCGTAACACTTTAGGTAGATCCTGCTTTGCATCACTGACCGATAATACTAAAAATCCATTATCGTGTTCGACCTTGTGAACGAAATCAAGCTGCTTGAGCTTATCTACACTCTGCACTGTCTTTATCCTGATAATATCTCCACCAAGCCGGGACTTTAATCCTGATGGCGTGTCAAGCGCTACTATTATTCCTTTATCAATAATTGCAATCCTATCACAGAGCATATCTGCTTCCTCCATATAATGAGTCGTCAAAATGACCGTCATTTTTTCTTCCTTTACAAGTTGGTGTATGTACTTCCACATTGTCTCTCTGCTTGCAGGGTCAAGACCAAGAGTAGGCTCGTCAAGGAACATGACTTTGGGCTTATGAAGCAAGCCCCTTGCAATTTCTAGGCGTCTGCGCATACCTCCAGAATATGTCTTAACTTGATCGTCCTTTCGCTCCGTGAGTCCTACCAACGCAAGAACTTCATCTATTCTTTGCTTTCTTGTATGTCGCGGTACGTCATATAGCAGAGAATGCAGCTGCAAATTTTCATAACCTGTGAGTATATCATCGCTGCTTGGAGCTTGAAAGACTATTCCAATGCTTGAGCGAACCTTTGCTGGTTCACGAATTACGTCGTAGCCATTGACGATGGCAGTGCCAGAGGATGGCTGGATCAGCGTGGCAAGCATATGTATCGTGGTGGTCTTTCCCGCGCCATTTGACCCCAACAAGCCAAAAACTTCATTTTCTTTAATGTCCAGTGTAATGTTATCTACTGCAATATGATCGTCATACTTTTTGACTAGGCCCCTTATCTTTATCATCGACGATCATATATCATTACATCAACAGATATTTTATGTCTTGATACCTAAAAAAGTAAGAACAAAGAAGAAAAAACAAAAAATTAAAAAAAGAAAAACGTTACTTGCCTCCTATCTTAAACATCTTTGTCCCACAGACCGTGCAGATCCCTTGGGTGGCGGGCTTTCCGTTTTTCATCGTAACTTTTTTCTCATCTTTCATCGTCCTCTTGGCTTTACACTTAACACAATATGCCTCTGTTGCCATGGACCCCTATACGGACGGGGGTAAAAGAAGCTTTCCTCGTGTTAAGGCTCTGGGACCAGCCAATTAATCAGGGAATCTAGCTCCTCGCAACTTATCGTAACTCTAATCGGCCCTAGTGGTGATTCCTGCTCGTGCTCTATCACTGCCGCAATGCCAGCAGTGGCAGCCTGTTTGTTTAACAAAAACCATGTTCTATCCCCTGCTCTGTTGTCAAGGAGCATCCTTCTCAACACGCCCATGGCGGATCTTGAGCGCACCTGCTCGTACAATATTGCAAGAGATTCGATCCCATTAGCTCTACCTATAACTCTGCTCCTGTATGAAACCTCTGGAGCACTGCGGCCGACCACATTTGTAATTGCATCGATCACTTTCTGCGGATGTTCAGATGGGTTAACCACTGCCTCGACCTTAACATCTACTCTGACAGTAAGATCCGGCATTTTCAATTCTTTTGTTGCGTCTCCTTGAGCCATTTTTTGACGATATGACAGGCACGCTGTTTTAGCTGGTCTAGTGTCAAATCATTATTGGATATTGTTTCGTCGGCAAGTGCAATTGCCTCACTTATTCCAATCGAAAGTTCCCGCCTGTCTCTTCCCACAAATTCGTGGTTGTTTGCAGGAGCATCGGATCTGCCCCTTTCTGTGAGATGCTGGAAGCGTGTATCTTGAGATGCGTGGATTGCAAGAAGCTTTACTTCACCGATCTTCCTTAGGACCTCTACCTCTGATATGCTGCGTATGCCATCTATCACTACATTGCTAGAGTCAACAACGTCCCTCTCTAGCTTTTGCATAACAATATGACCCACTGCACCTGGGCCAAGATCCTGCCTTAGCTTAAGCATCAGTTTTCCGAGGTTGATGTCTGTAGGCTTGAGACCTTGTCTTTTTGCCTCTTCCCTCACAGCATCACCCATAGTTACGATCGAAAATCCTTTTTGCTGAAGAAAAAAAGCAACTGTAGACTTGCCTGCTCCTGGCATCCCTGTGAGACAAACTATGAGTTTTTTTTGGGACATGTGTATTATTCTGCAGAAAGATCCCAGTATGTGGCGTCCTTGAACTCCTCCTTTGGTTTACCTAGAGCCTTCCACTCTTTGAATGACTTTGGATATAACTTAACATTCTTGAATCCTGCCAGCTTGAGGGCATAGTAGGTAAGACCGGAAAGTGTACCGACGCTTCCGCAGTAGGTGATTATCTCGGCATCATTTGGTATGCCGCGGTTTTCAATGAGTCTTCTTAGCTCATCCGCCTTGCGCAGTATACTATTCTCAGAACTGACCATTGTATAAGGCACATTTATAGCACCCGGAATATGTTCCGTCAGGTAATTCAAGCGCTCTCTTGAATCCACCAACAGTTTATCAGAATGCGACGTGGCTTTCTCGACATAGGATGCATCGACATAGATGTCTTTTTGAATGTTAATGGAATGGTGTACCCTTGGAAAAACACATGGCTTCCTTTCAGTTTCTAGGCCAAGCTCTTTCCACTGTTTAAAGGTCATCTCTAGCAGTGCCGTATTCTCATGGCCAATGTACTGAAATGTCCACGCTACTCTGGCAGCAAGAGCACCAAAGGTGTCATCATATACAACTACGGGAGTAGCATCGGATATGCCAAGATCTTCTAAAACGGCTACTAACTTATCTGGAGTATCGTTTTCAAGCACACGCTTGAGAGGTAATGAAACTGCGGTAGGAATGTGTTCGATCTGGTAGTCTTCTGGCTTACGTACGTCGACCACACGAACTAACTTCTTGCGTATGAGAGATCTGAGAGTGTCAGCGTCACACACTATTGGAAGTTTGAATTGAGATCCCTTGTTTGAGTTTCTGCTTTTTGCACTTTGTCCCGCTACCGTCAAGCAGCACATTCTCCCCGTGCGGTCTTGGCAGTAAAATGCGTGTCGCTGCCATAATCCCTATACGCCTCTGGATTATCTTCAGGAGAGGGCAGCTGTATCACATCGGCAACGACTGCTTTAATGTCATCTAAGTTCCTGATGCTTCCAGAGCCTTGGCCTTTTACAAGCCGGATAATCCACTGATGCAAAGTTTCTTCACCTGCTCTTTCCTTCCTGTATAGCTCAATTATCTTTAATGTTGTGTCAACGACCTTCTTTGCTGGGACACGCATGACTGTCCTGCCTAGCTCTCCGGACTCTCCACCACTCCCACCAAATAACATAGTGTAAGTAGGCGTCATCATGTTGTTCATCCTTGAGGCGCCGCCGAAAAACCCTATAGTCGCGATCTCATGTTGGCCGCAAGAATTTGGGCAGCCACTTATCTTAATACTTGCATCGCGCAAGGACGTATCCATGTCAAGCCCAAGCTCTAGGAACTTTCGCTGGACTTCCTTTGCCAGTCTGTGTGAATTCGTTATTGCAAGGTTACATGACGTAGTTCCAGAGCAACCTACTGCGGATGCAATTGTCAAGGCACCGGGGTTCGAAAGGCCTGCAGATGAAAGCTTTTCGTAGAAATGATGAAGATCCGTCTCGCGCACGTAGCGAACTGCGAAGTTCTGATGGGGTGTATTCCGAGCAACCATTTCTGCAGAATAATCTCTAATTGCTGAAGCAAGTACACGCAGCTGGCTTGCTGTGATGTCTCCGGCCCCTAATGTGATAAAGACGGTGAAGTATCCTTCCTGCTTTTGTGGAACGGTGTTGGTATCAAGCCATCGCTTAAACGCCTGGCTATCCTCTGAGGCATTCACATCCAACATGGGCAATTTTGCGAGCCTTCCTGTGACTTTCTGGGGCAGCTGCCTCCTATCCTCATTGGACTTGACATCGAAGAGTTGCTCAGTAGAAAATGAGGTTGTCATTTCCACTATTGATCGCTCTTTGAGAACCATCCTTTGAAATTTTTCCCATCCTATTTCATGTACTAGATAACGCATCCTGTTCCTTGCCATGTTTTCTCGGTTACCGTGTCTGTCAAACAATCTGACCGTTGCCATGCATGTAGCAAGCATTCTATCTTCCGCGGTAAAATCCTCCAGCAAATGCCCTAGAAATGAAGCAGCTCCAAGACCGCCGCCCAAATAAATCTTAAAACCTCTGGTCGTTTCACCTTTTTCATTATGTTTGATGGCTGGGACAAGTCCAATATCCGCCACCCGTACAAGACCATGATTATTACAGCATGCATAGTTGATCTTGAATTTGCGGGGAAGGTTTTGGCACATCGGGTTGCGCAAAAAGAATCTTGCAATCGCTTTAGCATACGGAGTAACATCAAATGCCTCATTTGGACATACTCCAGCAAAGTGGCTGCACATGACATTTCGAACAGTGTTGCCACATGCTTCTCTGGTTGTGAGTCCAACTTCGACTAGTCCTCTCATGACTTCACTAACATCTTCCAGCTGAACCCAATGGAGCTGAATGTTCTGACGCGTCGAAACATGAGCGGATCCTATCGAGAAAGCCTCTGAGAGATTTGCAATCTTTTCGAGCTGCTCTGGGGTGATTTCTCCTCCTGGCACCTTTATCCTTACCATACTGTAGTCCATGCGAAGACGTGATCCGTAGGCTCCATGCTGGAGTCGGAAACGTCGGAAATCATCTTCAGAAATCTTGCCCTGCCTAAAGAGCTTCACTCTTTTAGCAAAGATCTCTGTTTCTTCTTCTCTTCCCCACCTCGGGTTAGGCTTAGGGGCTGCCTTGGAGTTGACAGTTGCCACTCTGGATTTTTTCATCGGTTTGATATAAAATGTCTATATTTTAATCATATATTTTTTGTGGATAGAGGAGATATTGGCAGCAACTTAAGGGACCCGCGGCAATATAATGCAGGTATTACCAAGTAGCTTGACGCAATACTCCTCCTTTTGAACTGCGGCCCCTGGGCCCTTAGTACGATTCAATAGCCTATTTATTCTAAAACAGATTCGCGTTATAATCTAACTAACGAATCAACTACTCCATTTCAGCATATGGGTTCTTGCATACGGGCTTTTTTCTATCAAGTAAAGTTTGCTAGTATACATGTACATGAAAATTACTCCGGTAAGTGGTATTGTCAAGGTATCAGAAAGGAAATGATAATATCAGCGAAAGACCCTTGCCATATTAAAATTATTGAATAAAGCATAAGGTTAAAATCACCTATTGGCTGGCTTGTTTACTGCAATGGGAAAGAGAACGCTAGTTCGCCGAAGGGGTCGAGGTGGCAAACAATTCCGGGCGATCATTATTGGAAAAATTGCACCAGCTAAATATCCCAATTTCAAGCTAGACGAGCATCATACCGGTAAAGTCGTTGATATCATTCATGAAAGAGGACGTGACGCTCCTCTTGCAAAGATACAGTTCGACGACGGAAGATATTCATATATTCCCGCACCTCATGGTACAACTGTTGGAACGACGATTGATGTCGGCACCAATACACTCGCAAGGGCGGGAAATATCCTTGCATTAGAATCTATTCCAGATGGTACTCAAGTATGTAATATTGAGAAGAATAGTGGCGACGGTGGCAAGCTGATAAAGGCAGCCGGTTCTTCAGCCGTAGTGTTTGCTCATAGCACACAAGGTGTGACGGTCAAATTTCCGTCTGGTAAGTTCCTTACCCTCAACCAAAAGTGCAGAGCCATGGTGGGAACAATTGCCGGTGCTGGACGTCAGGATAAACCATTCTTGAAGGCAGGCACTCGCGCAAAATACATGCAAGCACACGGCAGGCTATATCCGACAGTCAGAGGAATTGCCCAGGCAGCAGTCTACCACCCGCATGGGGGCGGAAGACACCAACACGTCGGCCGCCAATCTTCAGTGGGCAGGACAACTCCACCAGGACGCAAGGTAGGCAATGTAGCTCCAAGAAAGACCGGCAGAGGGAGAATCAAGGATCCCAAGCAACAAAGATTCACTTGATGCTACTTTTCCCTTTTGTGGAAACGACCCGCAAAGACTATATTCTATTTCCTGTTTTACCGCTTCTAAGAATGAAGGCGGAACAGCTTTCAAAGAATGTGTTAGGATTAGATGCCCTGATAAGATTCGCAGGAGTAATGGAAAAGTCTGGGCACCTATATGCAGGAGCTCAGAGAGAAGGAACTGAACAGTATCTGCAAGGTCGAAGTTCAGAGATAAGCTTTGCTCAATCTGCGTACATTGTAGACTTGAGGAAAATGTTTGTAAAGGAACTGGGTAACCTTGAGTCTGTTGTCTATGTGTATGACAAGGTAAAGCTAATTAGCTTTCCGGTTCAGGACCACTTGCTTGTAATCTCTGCCGAGGCTGCAGCAGACATTGAGGATCTATCTGGGAAGATTTTGAAATATATTGCATCTGTAGAAAACGAATTATCACTTTATCCACCCAGCAATATTGTTAATGAGCAAAAGAAAGAGGCAGTACGCAACCTTCACCATTCTGGAATTTCTGAGGAGCTAATTGCAGAACAGCTTGATCTCAACGTTAATACCGTTAAAATGCTCCTCGCCGAGATCAAATAACTTCTGCAGACAGAGATCCAATCTCGGCCGGGTCTATGTAGTTCCATATCTGTATCCCAAGAGTCGACATACAAATCCTGAAAGTACAATTTCTCTCGCTGATTATCTACAAAGGCAAATTTTCTAATAATCCTTATTAATTTTCTACTTTATAGGTTTCAAACCCGTCTGTCCTGGTCCCATAATCTTATGATCAAAAAATTTAATGTGCATCTGGCAAATGTATGTTCATTGAAGAAAAATGCCATGGGAAAGATTATTCTTGCTTGCCGAATCCTGCAATCATCTCTTTACAGTATTATCAGATCTTTACAGACAGAGAAATATTTTATGCTACCATGAGGACATCCATACAAATTAACGTAATAGATTATGATATACAGCTTTAGTGGAGATAGAAATGTTCGTAGAAGGCTGACATGGTAATTTTTGTCGCTTAGAAAAGCTGATTACGTTTTTTAGAACTGCTTTTTGCAATAATGAAAGGGGCGCGCTTCCTCCGGCGCGACACCGGCAATTTAGCTTCAGAATGTAGCTTTTTTTGGGAGGAAAGGATGCTACACATCCCTCGATTAACAGTTATATTGAGAGCGAGTCGAGCAATGCGTCAAAGTTATCCCTTGTGTGTGAATCCTTATAAGCTTTGAGCCTGTGCATTACCTTTTCTTTATCAGAATTGCCCATGATGTTTTTGACTTTGTTGGCAAGTGTGCCGAAAAGGAAAATAGATTGTGAGGCCGCAGTTACATTGCATGTCCTTCGTCTAGTACTTGCGCTTTCAAAATCAATTATGTGGGGCTTATCAGAGATGATGACATGGCGTGCCATTCTGCTAAGCTCGCCGTGGCCAAGACCTATTCTGTCAAGCCTATAGCATTGCTCAAGAATATCTCTTGATAGAGCGCGCACCTTACTATGCGCAGGATTCTTGCTGATCCAATCGATGATACTCTCGCCTGCCACAAACCCCATAGTAATGAAATTTTTCGTATGACCTTCAATGATTGGACCAACGGCCATGCTGTTGGCTATCTTTTGAAGATGCGCTTCGTTGTACATCGTCTCTCTGTCTGCATCTGTCCTTCTTATCTTCAAGGCGCAAAGTTTGTTCCCTACTTTTGCCTTGACGACAATTCCGACGCAAC
>JALZFS010000195.1 GCA_030861405.1 Thermoproteota archaeon
CGCTTGTCGAGACTGACCACAAGGGAAAGGATTTTTGCAATACATGCAGAAGCAAACTGCATAAGATATCATTCTCTTTCAGATAGATTGTTTGATCGAGCCTTTGTTCGAGCTAGCTCTGCTTTCACTTAGCGGTGTTGTCAGCATCATCTTTGGGGGAGAGGTCTAGTATCGAATCATTTACGCTACTAGTATCGATGAAACGATCAAGAGGTCATTGAACTAACAGTACAACGGGTTCTAGTATATGACGGCAATGCTCACAGATATAAAAGATAGGTCGACAAGCATCTGAACTGCGAGAACCCTTCAAAAATAAATGCGATCAATGATGCTTTAGATGAAGTGGAACCAGCTTCGACTCTATTTTTCAATTTCAAAAAAGTAAGCATATTTTTACTGTTTTGGTAGTTGCTTAGTCAGGCTGGCCGAATCCCAAAAATCTCTTCTTCCCTTCACCTTTCCATTCTCAAATTCTCCAATGCTACAGTCCCTGAGAGAAAAGCGTCTGCCAGTCGCGCCCAAACCGGGCAGGTCGCCCGTTTGTGTCTCAGTAAAGATTACTTCTAAGGCAAATGATCTATCCCTAGTAACTGAGGACTTGGGTGTATCTGGAGGTCTGCAGCTGCTCTAAAAAACCAGTAAAACCTTCCCGCACTCTGTCTTTTCCTTTCATAACCATTCCAGATGGCACATCTTCTATTACAGTATCATCTGCCATAAGTGCAAGCATTTTTCCAATGTCATGAGAGTTTTCTACCTCAGTTAGCTGTTCAAAAGGTCATCATTGATATTGTTGCCAATGTTTGGCGTTTTGAATCCTTAAAAAAGGAAAGAAGGCCATGTCACCAATAAAACTTCTTGCGATGGCAATTCTAAAAAGAAGGCAGTGGATTACTGGCGATGGCCGAACTTTGATGATGTAGATGCTATTGTCTCTTCCGCTTCCTTTACAATATTGCCTACTATTTCCCCAGCAGGCAAGATTTCATGGATAAGGCCGGTAGATTGTCCGGTGAACGGTATAAGTTCATGATTCCTGCCTTCTTTTATTCCACCTATTATGGTCTTTCTTAGCTGTTCTGCGTGATTTTGGACCTCATCATTAGGCTTTTGACTCCATTCTTCAATAAATGATGTACGTAAAGCGCGTGGTGCAGTTCCTCTGTAGCTATTGGGATTCAATATAGGAAAGATCTGATTTATGAAATGTACTCTTGTTGTATCTTCTGATTCTGCAGTTATTATCCTCTTCTTCCATTGCGGATCAACCAATGCTGCTTCAACAGAAGCCAGAAATCGTGTTCCAATGTTGACACCTTGGGCACCTAACATTAATGCTGCAGCCAAGCCTCGTCCATTTGCAATTCCTCCTGCGGCTACTACGGGTATTTTTCTATCCTTAACTGCGTCAACCACTCCCGGTATTAGGGATAAAGAACTAACCTCACTACAGAACCCACCTGCCTCGCTACCTTGTGCGATGATTATATCTACTCCAAGGTCAGCAGCCTCTAGTGCTTGCTTTACAGTATGCACTTGTTGCATAAACAATAGTCCTGCATTGTGGACCTTCTTGACTAAATCTTTTGGATTACCAAGGGCACAAGAAATGACCCTTGGCTTTGCTTCTTCTACTGCAAATCTAAAGACGTCTTCATTAAAAGTGTTGATAGTAAAATTTATTGCAAAGGGATATCTCATTCCTGTTAATTCCTTTACTTTTTGTACCTCATCTACAATATTGTCATTAGAGCGAAGAGCGGTTCCTACACTTCCTAGACCTCCAGCATTTGACACAGCAGCAACAAGTTCTGCAGAGGTGTATGGAGCGATCGCAGCTTGAATTATTGGAGATTCTATACCCAGAAGATCACATAGGTCGGTATGGATCATACTAAAGCATACTTAGCTTGCTTAAATTTATTTAGTTTTTACTTTTAGGACAATAGCATTATAAACCGAAGTCCTATTGAGCAGAACGAAGATAATATACTTAGCAGATGTTAAAGCTACTGCCAGACTAGGAAATGGTTATGGTGAGTGTAGTTTAGAAGGTTAGCTAGTGCAGTGACCGTTTATACTGCGCCGTGCCCGATCGCTTGGGAGGTAAGATCATGGTAGGCATCCATCTTCCCACAGGCAGAAATACTGCCATAATAATAACTTTAGCCGCTGCCGCATCGATAAGTGCCTCATTGGCAGGATACTATGCCTCTGATGCTGAAAAGTATTACCATCTAACCAATGCAGCTTTGACAACAGCTGTACGCTATGAACATCAAGCCGACCTACAAGCACGCCACGATGAAGAGCTCCTTATTCAAGCAACCTCTGAATACCACGAAAACAAAACAAAGATCGGCGATTTTGTGTCAAGTCAGGTATCTCAAGAAGCTAAGGACAACGTGGTGTTTGACAGGCAGAGTAATACATTTTCCCTAACGTCCAAGTACTATGATGCCTTATACTCGGACTATTTCAAATCTGCCAAGGAACAGCATGATTACATTGACCGTGCTGAGAACGCAGATGAATATTCTAGGCAATCCATAATAGCGACTGCTCTGCTGACTGCCTTGGTGGTAATAATGAGTGAACTAACAAGAAAGAAAGAGCGGGAGAAGGAAAGAAAATAGATCGGATCTCTTTTTGCTTTCCGTTCTAGCTCAAACCTTATTTGATCCAAAATGAACGTATCACAATCCTTGCAGAATTTGATAAATGCGTACGAGGCAGTGGTCTGTGTGTAAGATAAATTTGATTTTATAGCTTTACTCAAAAGTACTGTGCCAGTCCAACCCTTAGCTGCCATAATCAATGTTCAAACTTGTGAGAGTTCCAGCTAAATTCAGCGCTCATCTACTCAGAAGATATACATGGTTCATATGCCATTCTATACAAAAGCTTTGGGCATCCTTCTAGCTACTCGAGTCATAGCTTTCAGATCAGAGCAATGACATGCTACAACGCATGCTGGTTTTAGCCGCTCAAGCGACTTCTTACTAAGCATTTGGAAAATAACTCCATGCGATATGACAATGAGTGACGACAATGTACAGCACATTTTAAAAAAATTGCGGATGAGATCCATATGGATTTCAGGGGCCCTGCACGGAAACAGGCAGTCATCAACAAACAAGTAACCCTCACAATTTTTGTGCTCATTTTCAAACTCCTTTAATAGTTGGTTGCTCTATTTTTTTCCCAGTACAAATATGAATATCGGAATACTCTTGCCGCAAACT
>JALZFS010000196.1 GCA_030861405.1 Thermoproteota archaeon
TATTCTCTCCATTAGCTGCTACAAATGGGTCAATCGAATCTGCACTAGAGCTGTTACTTAGGTTTACCTTATCTCCAAATGTTCTTCCACTGTCGTTTGATGCTCTGAACATAACTTCCCAATTTCCGGATTTGTTAGTTGCCCAAGTAACATATACTTTCTCGCCAATTGCTGCGATAGGAGCATCCACAAAATCACGGCATGAGAATGCCTCTGCTGTTTTAATTGACAAAAGTGTTGGAGTTGCTGCTAGTGTTGTCATAAGGATCAGTACTGATATTCCTAATGGTATCTTGAATTGCACACGTGGAAATATATCCTGTCTTATTTATCCTTTCGAGGCAAAAATGTGGTGATTATGCTAAAAGATGGACTGGATGGGATTTTAACCCACGACCTCAGCCAGCCTTTCCTAATGCAGCACGATCTTCTATCTAAATGGCAGGTACAGAAAGAGAACTTAGGCTCAAATCCCACCCGCTCCCTTTCTTTTGCATACTCTGTATCCTAGTACCATCAAGCGAAAGTGCTTTGAGAAAAAGGCTCTCACAGGCAGTAATAGAAAAAGACAACAAGTCAGACAAGGCTTTCAAAGTATGAACCAAGCTTTGAAACAGTTAGCGGAGACATCATCAGGATATATGACGACATTGTCCTTTCCTAATAAAATAAGATGAATTAACGTTTCTCAGCTTTTTCCTTCCCTATCTCTTTCATCGAAAACTTCTTTTGCGGCTGACATACCGTTTAGTTCTGCAGGAAATCTGGCGTAGACTGCCATTTGCATAATGATTTCAACAACCTCTTCTCGTAAGCATCCTACATTGATTGCCCCATGGATGTGTACCTTCAATTGAGCAAATGCATTGCCCATTGCTACCAATGCCGCTACAGTTGCAATTTCTCGATTTCAAGTCTAAACCTTTTCGACTATAGATATCCCCCAAAAGGAAATTCTATAAGATAATGAGCGAAGTCAGGCGAGATATCTTTTAGACTTTCAATCACGCGTTCTCTCTGCTTCGCCGTCTATTTCCTTAAGTTTTGCAAATCCTCTCTCACATCTGTCGTCATCAACCATTATATCGACTATTATCTACAAAATTTAAAAAGTTACCCTGCCAATTAATCTTGCATTATAACGATTAGTTTTGACTCCGGAAGACAGGGATTTTAGAGGATCTAAGCTCGCAGAAAAAATTTCATTCTTATTAGGAGATTCGGCAAGATTGCTTCGAGCTTTCCGTGGATGTGAAAAACAGTACAAACTCAAAATTTCACCAAAAAATTCAGCAAATGCAAGAGCACTAATAGCTGAAACCGTTCAATCTCTTTATGAGAAGGCATACTACTTTCCACATAACAACTCAGCTACAAAGATATACATAAAAATGTCAGATTATTGGCTAGTATCAATAACGCTTGGTCTCACCTTAGAAAGGTTACTACAATTGTATAAGAAAGAAAATATCAGACATATACAAAAGACTAAATCACTTTCAGAAGATACAAATTCTTTGGATGCCTATATCGAAAAAATAAAGTATGGCGGGACTGAAAATGGATAAAACAATATAACAAATAATGGTATACTAGTTTTGGCTTCATCTTACTACTCATCTACTGCAAACTAATCAATAATTAATATATAGAGACCTTTGAAGAAATCCTATTGCAGCTACACTCACATACAGAGAGAAATAATGTGTCGCCCTATGATGAGCCGAGTAGCACTTGATGTGGCTTTTGGATTGGCAGTGTGAAAGTAAAAGTCGCTCCTCTCCCATCAGGGTTATTTTCGCCCCATATTCTACCGCCATGGGCTTCAATGATGCTTTTAGAAATGAACAATCCTAATCCTGTGCCTCTCTGCGATTTCGAGGCAAACTTTGTAAAAAGCCCCGATATAATTTCAGAGTCGATCCCTGCGCCGGTGTCCCGAACTGATATTTCGACTTTTCCATCTTTATTCTCTTCAGAGATGTAAATTGTTCCTTGTTTTGTAAACTTGACAGCATTGCTTAGCAGATTTGAAATAACCTGACTAATTCGCTCTCTATCAGCTTCTACTACCACATTCCTTGCATTATATTCAAATTTAATATTACCATCATCATCTATTCCTCTCTTTGAGTCCGCTATAGCCGAAGCAACTACTTCCGATAAATTGAACTTTCCTTTATTGAGATGAAGCTTGTGTCCTTCTATTCTCGCAACATCAAGAATATTGCTTGTTAATCTTTCAAGACGCTCTGCATTTCTAGCTATTGCTTTCATTGCTTCTTCTCTGCCTTCAGGTCTTAGATAAAAGAGGTCGGAATATCCTATGATAGCCTGAGTTGGCGTCCTTAATTCGTGAGCCGCCACATTGATAAATTCACGTTGCATCCTGTCATGAACTTTAAGCTCTTCAAGAGCTTCTCGTACTGACTTGTTTGCCTGTTTGAGCTCTGCGGTCTTTGACTCGACCATCTCCGATAACCTTCTATTCCAAATCAGTACAAAGTATGCAATGGCAACCGCAACTGCCGCTATTGATGCTATTATGACCAAATTGAAATTCCTCTGCTGGTCGATTAATGGTTCTACTACTCCTCCAAACTTGTGAGGTGTTACAATGTAAGCAACAGCAAACAGGTCTTGCCCACCAAATGAAACTGGCTGGTATGCAATCGTGCTTGTATTGCCTTGATATGTAATTTCTCCCGATCCAGCATTACCTGAAAGTGAATCTCTTAGAAAAGAATTGAATGAGCCTCTTATTTCTGCAGGAAGGATAGCTTGAAACTTGTCACCAAAAACAGGTTTGCCTATGTATGTAGTATTGCTACTGTACAAGATTGTGCCGTTTCGATCTGTCATTCCAAACATACTTTCAAACTTGGGCGATAGCTGGCTTTGTAGGAATTGACCAAGTTGTTTAGCGTCAATAGCTGAAACTACAACTCCATTAAAGAGCGGATTGTTGTTATTTTCACTACTATTCAAAATTACAGGATTTGCGATATATAGTCGCGGCACTTGATCTACAGACTCTATTAATGCGCTAAAGTATGGCTCAAGTGTTTCTCGAGGGTGGGAGAAGTAAGGTCTAAAGCTTCTGTCAGCACCTGCATACTGGTTGTATATTGTCTGATTTTCAAATGCATCAGCCCATAATAGCTTCCCGTTTTTGTCCACCCAGAAATAGCTTGAAGTAATATCACTTGTAGATTTTTGTGCATTAGAGAACAACTTCTTTGCAGTTTCCATATCCTGATTTTGTATGGCAGGGTTACTTGAAAGTAGTATAAGGTTGCTACTAACAGCACCAACCTTGTTCTTTAAATTGTTTGCTATGTCATAAGCTTGTATCTCGGCATTAGATATTATGTCCCCAGCGGCAATTCTTGTTATTTCTCGGGAAGTAAAAAGAGAATATTGATACGATGCAACTGAAAGACCAATTGCTATTGCACCAATTAGGACAAGAACTAAAATGCTTCTGCTGCTCCTTGGGAGTCTTTTAGACACAATTATAGCTATAGTTCATATAGATAAATAGAACACCCCGAAATCTTCTACGAAATCCTACTAAATTGCCATTTCAATTCTTTTAATTAAAATAACCTTTAGTAGCAGCGTAGAGATACTATAGTGATGTCAAATCGGAAGACGGTGATGATTTGTGATGATGAGCCAGACCTACTTTATCTTTTCAAATCCGCTCTTGAGTCGAGTTATGATGTACTTATTGTAGATTCAGGAAAGGGCTGTATAGAAAAATTCCTTCAGGAGAAGCATAAAGGCAAGAAGATAGACATTCTTCTACTTGACTATAAACTTGGGGACATGCTGGGAGACATTGTCGCCTGCAAGATACGCGAGCTAAACGGCGTCAAGACTATCCTTATCACTGCTTATGAATTAGAACAAGCTATAGTTAGCCACCTTATAGAACGACGCTGCATTATAGGCATCATTAAAAAGCCAATCCGCATACCTACTATGATTAAACAAGTAGAAAATGCGCTATCAGCTAATTAATATGTTCAAGGAGGGCTTTTGCTCTTTGCAAAGCTTATAAGTTGCAAGCCCTTCGAATATCAAATACTTCATTAGCATCTTCCATCTGATTTATTCAACTAGTTGCGCCTGAATTTGGCCTCTGAGCAATGCTTAAGTTTTACCTTGATACAGAAAAGCCTATGTCACAGAATGATGATGCTGTTAAAGTGGCACCAGACAGCTATAAAGTTGTGCTAGAAAATGACCAAATCCGAGTCCTTGACGTCAGA
>JALZFS010000208.1 GCA_030861405.1 Thermoproteota archaeon
CTTGCCTTGAGTTGTAATCGTTGGCACATGACGCTCAGGCAGAACCATGAAAAAGTTGTCTATGGACTTATCAGATATTGCAGGGAGTAACTTTTCGGTATCACCCCAAAAAGCCGAGGCATTTTGCGGATCAAGTTCTGCAAACGTTCTCTTTGCATTGAACACCTCATTCTGATCCTTTCCTATGCCTATAAAATATTCAAAATAATTATCAATTGCCATTGCCTGTAGCATTTCGCCGCGTCTTAAACCTATTTCCAGATTGACCTTGGCATACATCCTTCTTGCAGAGGCTATCGTCCTGTTAATTTGTGTGGATGGATTCCCTTCGTGAAAAAATTGGTATATTAGACCCCATCGCCGCCGGAAAATGTAAGGAAAGTTCTTCATGCTTATTATCTGCTTAAACATCTCATTTTCTGAAAAATCTGTAAAGAAGGCATCTGTCCTTGCAACAGCTTCAAGTTTCGGCAAAGTGAGCTCATCGTAAAGATTTGTAACTCGGTCCCATGCTCTCACAGGATCCGATCCCATATACGTGACTGCCAAGTCAGCAAGCCAGAGTATCTCGGCAAGCAACTTTACTTTCTGGATATCTTCACCCCTGCGGGCAAGTTCCTCAAGTTTACGTGCAAACATTTCCTGTGCCAGTTTTTGCTTAAAGAATGGAAAATCCGTCCGCCAGATAAGTGATTCGACGATTAGGCTTTCAATAGGGCTCCACTGTGTTTTGATATACTCTGGGTGTGTTGTGCTAAATTCGGTCGGCGGCGATAGGGCAGTTTTAAATGCACGAAAATAATTCGCAAATTCCTCTCTGTCCATTGTAAAGTAAGCATCAATAATCCGGCTCCTCTCAAGTTCCTTCATCGTTCTAACCACGCTTGGACCTTTTGGTCCATCACTGGCTAAAAGCGGCTGGAGTGGATCGTAATCATGCAAGAGCCCGGCAACCAGTGCGAGCTCATAATCCTTGTGTCTAAATTGAACTTGTTGAAATTCCTTTGGAACCATATGGAGAGTCATATATGAGACCTCAAGAGAATGATGGAAGCTATGATACTCGCTAGCCCCCTCACCAAGGCCAAGGCGAGCATAAGCATTTTTTAGAAATCTCAGTAGAAGCCGTAGCATATCAATCCTGTTTTCAGGAATACCTTTCTCGGATGCAAGCTCAAGCAGCGAGACAATAAGATCGTCATCCTTGACATTTGCAAGGTTTGCGTTAGTCTCTTCGATGGTGCGCTTTTTTGCTCCAGGAAAATTTCTTACTACTTGACCATAAACAATCCTCAAGGGCAGACTTTTGTTAAGGTATATGCCTATTGTCATTCCAGGCCACGGGAATCTAATCCTCTGTCTCTCCCACCAGGCTATTTCATCAGACGCCGATATAATCTTCTTATTCACATCAGCTACCACATCACTTAGTTCCCCACCTGAAATATTGTCAGCAAAGCGCTTACGCTCAGTATTCATTACTAGCCATTGAGGGATCTTTATAGTGTAGACATAATGCCGCGATCTCTTTTCATCGGTTACAGGCCTTCTGGTAGTAACAGCTACATTTCTAGGACCACTGTGAAATGGCAAGTCGCTGTCTTTGACTACCTTGAGTTTAATCTCTCTTCTTCCAGCTTTGAGGCTTAGAAGGATGTGCCAATATTTGCCCTTGTCCATCCAAACCGGCACCTGTGTCTCCTTGTCCCAGAAATCTATTGGACCAATGGGCACAAAGCCCGATTCATGTTCTCGAGTCACCGGGTTATATGAGCTATAATCATATTCACCTATCATAGTATCCAGTTTGCGCGCGGCCATCCTTGCATCCATCACCGTATCAATCGCCTTTGTAAATTCGCGGTAAGCCATCACTCCCCATATGGTTCCAAGAGAACTGAAAAGTGTAAAGATGCCTGCCAGTATATTTATTTCGTGATGCACCAAATACTGCGGGATTAGCGGTATTCCGAACCACCCAGTTGAAAGAAGCCCTGCAAATGCAAGCGTGACGAAAAGATATCTAGCGAGGTTGTGATAGTGCAAGCTAAATAATAAACAGCCGCAGCTACGCATACAACAATCGCAGTTTTCCAGTCTGCTTAGGGGAGGTTCTAACTTCAAACCTTTGGCCCGCCGGTTGACTATTATCGTCTACTATCCGATTATATATTGTCTTCATGTCCGTCCAGACAACGCTTACTCCTTGTCCTTTCGCCACTGATTTGGATATCCCTTTATATCAGAAGTCGTATTATTTCGCGGCCTATAAAGGGAGAATGCTAAATTCGCTTCCGTCAGCGGATCATTCTGGGTGGATGCTTTCTCGCTGCGGCTATTCCACCCCATATCATTCATTAATGTTGTTGTCGGCCTATCAGGAGCAAATTGAATTACACTATGAATGAGTAATGCGCCCTTAAGGATATTCCTATTTGCCTTCTCGACATTCTCTTTATAAAGATCAATCCCCACAAACTTGCGGTCAAGCGCTGTTGCGACTATGCCGGTCGTCCCCCTACCTGCAAACGGATCTAGCACATAATCGCCTTCCTCAGTTGCAAAGCGAATAATGGTGTCAACTAGAGCCTCCGGAAAAATTGCAAAGTGTTCATTGCCATAATGGGCCTTTGTGGCAATTTCCCACACATTTGAGGGGTTCTTGCCATGTGGGTTGCAGACAGCAAATATCGGATAGTGCTTGTGATCACCTATTCTACGGCGCGTGGCATGACGCTTAAACTTACGAAAGCAGGTTGGGCAAAATTTCTCCGGATCGTACCCATAAGCCCTTGCTATCTCAGATGTCGTCGGAAGCTGTGAGAGCGGAGTCCAAGAAGATGCATTGTGGATGATATCGGCTATGCGGAGGATCTCCTTTCGGTCTGGGTCTGTCGGAGCATATTGAACCATATCTACCGGCGGTTTCCGGTTACGGCCTTGGGCCGCCTCGTTCCCGCTTACCCTTATTGCGTCGAGATTTGTATAAGAGCGCTGGTTCTTTGAAAAGAACAGCACATACTCATAAGCCTGCGAAAAATTTTCCCGCGAGCTGCTACTAATATTGTTCTTCTTGTACCAGATGATATCCTCGCGGAAGATATAGCCAGCCTTTACAAGCCTGTCTGCAAGCTTATGAGGGATTCGTAGTTTTTCCTGCCTCCTGCGTGAATCACCTATTATTATCCAGAGACTACCGTCCTCAGCAAGCAGATCCTTGCATGCATCGAAGACTTGTGTTAGTGAATCGAGGTAGCCATCAACTGTAGATTCCCTGCCTATTTCGTGAATGTCAGAGCCGTAATGTCTGTGTCCATAATAGGGAGGGGAAGTTATAATCGTTCTAAACTTTACGCCACTTAGACGCTTAATTACTTGGTGAGCGTCACCCTTGAATATTCTAAAGGATTCGCCATTCAAATGCCAAAATAGAAGCAACAATAGTGACACTTAACCTTATCTCCGTATGGTGTAGGCTCAAACATGCCTGCATGCTGAGTTTTATCCTTCCCTCCTTCATCGTATGACCAATATTGCCAAATCAATCTCTCTCCCCTTAAGCTTGATTTCTTGCTCCCCGGAAGACAACAAAAATATCCTGTTTAAGGCGTGTAAAATTTAGCATAGGTTTGTCTATATCTTGATAGATGTGTCTGGCTTAAAATTTGTTGATACCCAAAGATCTTGCTTCTTTGTATTACGATCTCAAACAATATCTTCCGATAGAAGATCTACAACATATATTTGGGCAGCAAATTTTTGCATTGTACATAGGGCCGGTGGTCTAGCCTGGTTAGGATACCGCCTTGACATGGCGGGGGTCGCGTGTTCAACTCACGTCCGGCCCACCACTTCTCATTATTCATAGAGTTATCAATGCTAAACCCTAAGCGTTGCAGCCTGGCTGCAACGTTGCAGCTTTGTTCATCTACAAGCCTAAGTTTCTTCTTAAGCCTGCACCGTTTATAACGCTCTTGAGCCTTTGTAAATTCCTTGTAACCATTAAGGTAGGCCTGTTTTGTGGGACTTAGCAACCTCATTATTGAGGTAATATCTTGAAGAACCTAATAATAGTTCGACAGGTCAATATTTTACAAGCATTTAGTTAGTTACCGTTTTTTCTGCGGTGCAGGCCGCCGCAAACGGCGGCCGAGCGCCAGCTCCATCTTATAATGACGTCAAGGCCTGACGCCTCTTTTCCTGATATAAGGGCCACCAAACCACTCTAAGCCAGCATGTATGACAAAGCCTCCTCTTCCTTCTGCGGCACGATGCAGTCGATACCATTTCGGCCGTCCATTTTTTAACTTTAGAATTTGGCTACTTTTCTTATTGCATTCAGCGCAAACCCTGCCACCCATCTCTATCTTCTTTCTACCGCCATGATATCGTTGCTGTCTTTGATGGTGCTTTTATTGTAGTTGAGTCAACGACTTCTATTTCTTCTACATCTTTTCTGTCTGACAAATAATTATCGACACGGCTGCATATAGCTATTGCTTTTTTTGAAAATGAAAGGAACAAAGAAAGGAAAAAAATGAAGCCCACGTTAGTGGTAGCTCATGATATGGTCAGTATGGAGCAGTCAGCGAAGATGATGGTGCTGGTGCTGGTGATGCTGCTGTTGTTGCAGCTTCGTTTGCGGCTGTTATGGGAGTGGTGGCATTATTATTACTGTTGCTGGTACTGCCGCTGTTATTCGCCGGTGGCGCTTCTTGTGTTGTAGCAAAAGGAGCACTAGGGAATGTACCTGTTGAATTGTTGCTAGTAATGCTGTTGGCGCCAATGCTGGTATTGCTGCTACTAATACCACTTTCCCATCTCCATAGTGTTATATGACTCGCACCGCCTGTAGTCATATCGTCAATTCCTGCTAATATTATGCCATTTAATGGTGCAAGCATACCTGTTGAATTGGTTTGAAACACGGCTGTTACAATACCTTTGCCTACATCGGGAGTCGTGGGGTTAGACTGTACAATTTCATATACGGTAGCAGTTACACTCTCACCATTTTCTGCTTTGATAGTCTCCTTTCCATAACCAGACGATGTTGCAAATGAGATAAAGGCTGTGCCGTTGTGGGTCGTACTGATACTTTGGCTACTGTTTGGAAGAGTTATCATACCAGTTCCATTAAATGTAAAGATACCATGTGTCTGGTTTATTGGAGTTATATTTCCAGGTGCTGAGCGTTCTTCATAGATAGGTTGCGCTGACAAGTTTATTCCAGATGATGGTGCTGACGAAGTGGAAGTAGTAGTATTTTCTCCTAATACTGGTGGTGAAGTTGTTGTCGTTGTTTGCTGGGCTGCGGCTGAAGTAACTATGCTTGCTGCTACTAAAATTATTGCTGTTGCTAGGACGGAGATGGTCGCTGTTGTTGCTATGAAATGGTTCTTGCTGTTTCTGTTATTCGTATATTCCATATATCATTTCCCACTACGAATACCTGGCTAAATGCATTGTTGTACTCTCTAGGGCTTTTATCATCAGGTTAAAACTGACTTTCGGCCGTTTGAGTGCTGGCCGTGTTCCAGCCTTTTTGCTTGAACCTGTTGTCGAAATTGCTAATAGTACGAAACAATTAATGAAGAACCTCAAAAGTAAGTTAGCAATGCTAGCAGCATTTGCAACTATCGGAGTAACATTCGCAGTTGCAGCAGCAACGGGGTCATTGAGTCCTGCATTTGCTTAAGGACCACAACTGAAGAAGAACCTGTGTGCGGCGCAAGCAAAGCCACTTCTGCGTCCCCGCTTTTTGTGTATTATATAGCTTTTTGATATCGTTATCTAGGCCCAACCAAGCGTTTTGAAGTTTAATTCGCATATACCACACCGAGAGCGTTTACTTTAACCATAAAGTTCTAGTACCAATTTCTCTATATTAGTACTAGGAGCAAATACTTACCTATATGCCCTTTAACCCCAGGAAGTTGTGGAGCTGAGGCGTCAACGCTGCTTTGAGCTCTATTGTAAAGGCTGGTCGCAAGAAAGCATAGGGAGTTCAATGGGTATTAGCCAAGAGCAAGTATCAGATGACTTGCACCACATCAGAGTCAGCGCGCCAAGAGCTAGATGACATGCGCACCCAGCTGCCACTACACTACAAGGCCATACTCAACAATTTACTTATGATACGAGCAGAAGCTTGGGCTACCTTGGCCAATACCGGCGATGTAAGGTCAAAGGCTCAGATACTAAATGTCTTGCAAAACGTTAACTCGCAAATATTGGAGACTCTATCGAGCTCTGACCTTATAGCTCAGTTGGTCCATAATGCAGAACAGCTTAGGAAGTCTAGTTCTGAGCAGCTTAACCGCATCCACAAACAATTGGAGGATATCAAGCGCAAGGAAGAACAAGGGAACGGCGGTGAACAGCAGTCTGTGCCCCCACTACAAGAGAGCATGGGGCTACAGCTAGAGCCTCAGCAGCAGAGAATGACACCAATAGAACAAGAAGAAGATGATAATAATAGTGACCCACTACGATACAGGACTGGATATCACACGGATGAAGAGGGGAACTGTTTCGACGATGATGGTTGCAGCTGTGACAATAGCAGCAATTCTGTTATTCGTACTGATATTGACATAATGGAAGGTGCTAGTAATAGCAGCACACAGACTATACCAGTATAGTGGACAGTAGCAGCAGTGGTATAGATGATGTTGTATATTATACTGATATTGATGATACTGCAGAGCATAATGATAGCGATATGAACAGCAGCGAGCAATGAGAAAAGAAACTCAGAGAGACAAGATATATCAATTCTAAAGAGGTGGCCCATCGCAATTGAACTGGAATTGTCATTTTGTTGCAGATTAGTTAATTCAGGCATACGGTCAGTCAACTATGAATTTATCTCGAGCGTGAGACACTAATAAAAGGTTGGAAAATTCATGAAGGGAAGGCATGAAATGCATAGCTTTGTTCTGACGGCCATAAAAATGTGAGGGTGGCATAAGCTATAGCACTATAGAAAAAGCAACGATGAGAAAATTCGCATGAAAAACTGAAAGACCGGTGTCAATAATGGCCCCAGAGCAATTAGGCCAATTTTTCAATTAAACTTAGACTCAGATGCTAATAGAGAAGGCTAAAGAAGACACAGGAACTATCAGTTAACTAAATAATAATAAATTCAGCCATCGTAAAAGCCATAATGATGCGTCGATATAAGCGGTCACAGGCAATTCGAAAGGTTTGTTCAAAACTATTTTCTATTCGGAAGTGGCCTATCCTGTCTTCTTCCTTATGTTGACTATTAATTAACGCATACTCAGAACACCCAACAGCGGGAAACATGATATATTACTATCCTTTTATTGGCATTTGTTAAAAAAACATAATTTTCACTGTATACTTGTAATAAAATTATGAGAAGCGTTGCCATAATCCTCAGACCAACCTCTTATAAGCGATAGTTTTATTGCATAAGCCGTACGAACATGATATCTACCAAAACAACAGCTTTACTAGCAGCGCTGTCTGTAGTGGCAGCAGGTGCCATACCAGCAGCTTTTGCAGCA
>JALZFS010000037.1 GCA_030861405.1 Thermoproteota archaeon
GCATTATATACATACCGCTCAAGCATGACAATTTTAAGCTTGCTTGGCACCTATTCTGCTGGAGAGGCATATACACTGGCTTTAGACCTTAAGACAGAGTCTAGTCCTTAAAAACATTGTCAACTTCAATTGCCTTTTGAGTTTATTTTTATACGTGATAGTTTGCAAGGTGGAAATGGCGGTACGATGCATGATACTGCAGTATGAAATCGATTCCATTTATAGCACGAGATAGCCTTACGGCTCAAAATACATTTAACGATTCTCGTTGTAGAGCTACTGATATTATAAAAGCCTTATTGGTTCTGGGATCTTATATTTTAGTTCAGCTCTTGGTTTAATAATAGTAATCAAGATATAGCCTATGAATATGGTGAGATGTCAGATAGAAGTTCATCTACCATGATTGTCTCTGAATATTGTTGGGACAAAAATTACTCTATGCTCATGATGGCTCTTATTCTATTTGAGCAAGATTAAATTAGCCCCTTTGCAAATGTTAGGATAAGCCGGTCATAGCGGCAGGGTGCGACCCGGTCCCATTCCGAACCCGGAAGTCAAACCTGCTGTCGCTGCTGTGTTACTGACCTGCGAGAGCGGTCGGGAAGCAGCAGTGCTGGCATCATTTTTCTTTTTACTACTTCTCAACGTATTCTCCTAGATGTATCGTCTTGAGCAATTGCCTGGCATTATATGCTATTCTGTCTATTACCTTGAATGCTGACGCAAGGCCTGCAGGCTCCCACGCCTGTGTTTCTATGATGCAGCAATAATTTGCCGCTCTTAGTATTATCATTTTGAATTCTTCCTTCATTATGTTTGGCGTAAATTCCTTCAGCAATACAGTGTCCTTTGATAGCATATTTGCGATCACGCCGCCACTCCATCCAATATCAGTCACCTTACCATTAGAGAGCGTATAATATGGTGCGGCATCGAGCAATTTGTGTGAGTTGTCATCAGAGTCAATAATAAAGTCGTTTTCTATAAGGCAATATATGTCATAGAATGGCCCCATTCGCACTACTTCCTCTACACCAACAAAATCGATATTACCACTCATTAACCTTACAAAGCCGTCCCTGTTTGAAAGCCACCGCTCAAAGTATGGTCTTTTCATTGGATGCACATCCAGTTCCATGCTGCCCACTCTACAGCTAAAGCCATGATCTTGGAGGCCTTGCACAAGTGCGTTCAATTGAAACATAGGCATAGATTATTCCCCATTACCCAGAGACCTGCTTTTCTTCATCTATCAGCAGTTTGACCAGCGTTCTCACACCAAAGCCGGTAGCACCTTTGGGATTGTAGCTTTTCTCATATGTTCCATCTTGCGTCCAGGCAGTGCCAGCAATATCAATATGCAGCCAAGGGACATCGTTAATGAAGTTGGATAGGAATGCTGCAGCAGTGATTGCTCCGCCAGGCCTGCCTCCAATGTTTTTAATGTCGGCATAGATGCTCTTGATCTGCTCGTGATATTCATCGTAAAGTGGAAGATCCCACATCCTTTCTCCTGTTTCATCTGATAGCTTGCGCAGCCTGTCTATTAGCTGCTTGTTGCTGCCCACCACAGCGGCGACGTTGGCTCCAAGTGCAATTATTGCAGCGCCAGTGAGAGTAGCCAAATCGATTACAGCCTTGGGACTGTACATGTTGATCCCATATGCAAGGGCATCAGCAAGGATCATGCGGCCTTCAGCGTCTGTGTTAAGTACTTCTACCGTCTTGCCGTTGTACATTCTTATGATATCTCCAGGCCTATACGAAGTGGAAGAAGGCATATTTTCAACAGACGGTACAATGCCGACTACGTTGACTGCCAACTTCATCGAAGCTACTGCCCTCATAATGGCTAATACTGTGCAGCCGCCACACTTATCAAATTTCATTTCATCCATTTTTTCTCCGGGTTTGATTGAAATGCCTCCTGTGTCAAAGGTCACAGCCTTACCCACTAGCAGATAGGGCTTTTGCCCAGATTCGCCTGCGCCATTGTATTCAAGGACTATAAGCTTTGGAGGGTTATTACTCCCCTTTCCCACTGCAACAATACCACCCATCCCCATATTCTCAAGTTCATACCGGTCCATTATTCGTGCCTTCATGCCATAGTCTTGAGCAAGCGAGAGTGCAATGCTTCCCAGATATACAGGCGAGCAGTCATTTGGCGGCATGTTACCAATGTCACGTGCAAAGTTTACCGCCTCGACAATAAGATTTGCTTTATCGGCAACCGACTGAAATCTTTGAGAATCTGAATTAACCAATATTGCCACTTTTTCAATTTTTGCAGATGGTTCCTGGGATCCCTTGTACCTGTCAAACGAATAGAGCGCAAGAGCGATTCCCTCTGCCATGGCTTCTATGAGGTCTTCTTCAAGGTCCGAAAACGGCAGTATTGAAAATTCCTTTAGATTCAGCTCTCGAGCTTTTTGAGCTGCCTTGCCTGCACAGATTCGTGCGGTTTCATTAGTGAATTTTCCTCGCTTACCAAGACCGAGCAACATTATCTTTTTCATTGGCTCCCCGCCCAAGCTGTAAAATATTAGAGAGGAGCCAAATATTCCGCGGAATTCTTTGTTCTCTAGCAACTCCTTGATTGAATTAGAGACTTCAGGACCCAGATCTTTTGAATGTGGAAAATCTTGCTCACCTTCGAAGATACCTATTATCAGAAGCGAGGTCTGCTTTTGATTTATGTTGACCTTTTCAAGTTTGACCTGTACCATGACATATTACAATCCATAACTGACTTTATTTTAAGTTTAGAAAATATGGAAAAATGGTGCCAAATCAGCTTAGGCAAGTTGTAGATATATTGCGAATATCTCTGACTTTTCTGAATTAAAATGAATATAGATCTCCCGGTAAAGGCATTAGAGATGAACTCCCGCTGTGAGCGCGGACTCCTGTTGATAAGCCAGAACATCTTATTGCATCATAATCTGGCTGGAGAATTGTTAGTTGGCCTCATGGCTTGAAAATGAATAATAATGTCTGGCGGCGTTATCCAGCTGCATGAAAGCTGCTCGCCATTTTATGAATTTGCATAGAAATAGCACCTGCCATAATAAAAAATGGTAGCTCAATATATGGCACAGGTACATGGCATGCATAAGAATTACTTTGCTGGTGTTTTAGTTCGTGAGCGGACAGATTGTAGGCTATATCTTTTTATTTTCCAGTAAGAAGTTTGTACCTTATCTTGTCGCTTACACGGGAGAACCATTATGGGCTTTAGCATGCGTTATCTTGACCTCAAGAGGAAGATCCGGGATGTACGCATATGGGCAATTCAAGGCATCACTGAGGCAGGGTCAGGCCATCCAGGTGCCTCATTCTCTGCTGCTGAGATAATGGGAACCCTATATTTCAGGGGGATAAGGCATGATCCATCAAACCCAGACTGGGACAAACGAGATTACTTTATAAATTCAAAGGCACACTCCGCGCCTGGTTTTTATTCAACACTGGCAGTTGCAGGTTACTTTCATCCTGAAGAGCTCAGGACACTCCGTCAGCTTGGATCACGACTTCAAGGACATCCTGTAAGATATTCACAGCATCAGAAGCACCACAGTGTGCCAGGCATTGAATACTCCGGAGGGTCAGAAGGCATCGGACTTTCAGTCGGTATGGGCATTGCACTTTCAAACAAAATGGATGGTAGAAAGAATAGAGTATTTGTGTTGATTGGTGATGGCGAGTCAAATGAGGGTCAGATATGGGAGGCCTCTATGGCTGCTGGCAAATTCAAGCTCGATAACCTAGTCACAATTTTAGATCGCAATCGCATTCAACAAGATGGGTTTACAGAAGAGATTATGCCGCTTGATCCCATAAAGGACAAGTGGGCGGCATTTAACTGGCAGGTATTTGAAGTGGATGGTCATAGAGTTGAACAAATAGTAGACGCTCTTAACAAAGCTGCACAAGTACGTGATAAGCCTGTCATAATAATTGCCAATACAGTCAAGGGAAACGGTATACGCCATATGGCAAACAACCCGCAGTGGCATGGAAAAGCACCACCTAAAAGGCAGACAGAAGTTCTACTGAAGGAGCTGGAGAGTGAGTGTCTGATCGCCCCTTCAATAATAGCAGGAGAGCGTGAAAACTATGAGGATAAAATAAGAAGAGTTGAGCGTGAAGGGGTTGACATGATCCATTTAGACGTGATGGATGGCCGCTTTGTTCCAAACACTACATTCTTTGCGGATACTATCAAAAAGCTAAGACGTATAACTAGTCTGCCGTTCGACACCCATTTAATGGTAGAAAACCCGCTGGAGAAGATCCAGGACTACATTGATGCAAGATGCGATATCATTACTGTTCATGCAGAGGCATGTACTGAAAATGAGTTTAGAGAAATTCAGAAAAGATTGATCGAGAATGGAATAAGCCCTGGCATTGCAATCAATCCAGGCACAGATATACCAAAGTGGCTCCACCATTATCTGGACAATCTCGATGTTATCATAGTCATGTCTGTTAACCCTGGCTCTGCAGGCCAAAAGTTCATACCAGAGGTATTAGACAAGATGATGGAGCTTAACAAGAAACTGAGGGAGCAGGGATTTAGAGGATATATTGAGGCTGACGGAGGTATCGACTCGACCACACTACAGCAGGCATACGATGCAGGTGCAAGGATATTTGTTGCGGGTACTGCGGTATACGGCGCAGGAGACATACACGGCTCAGTCATACATCTAAGGCACAAGGCAGCAGTGGCACTTGAGAGAAGGCTCCTTAACCATGCAAGTCAGCTCAACATAAGGGCAGATTGGATGAAAGCGCGTAAACATATATTGATTCCATATGCAAATGAGCTTGGTATAGAGGAAGAGTTACATGCTATTAAGTAGTGAGAAGAGAACTGCTGACATGAGAGGGGCCTACGGCGATACTCTTGTAGAGCTTGGAAGAGACGACCCCAGGATTGTGTGCGTAGGAGGCGACACAACAGAGTCACTTAAGACGAAGAAGTTTGGCGACAAATATCCTGAGAGAATGTTCAATGTTGGCATAGCAGAGGCAAATATCGTCTCAGTGGCGGCAGGTCTGGCAATAGCCGGCAAGATTGCGTTTGCGAGCACTTATGCTGCATTCATCCCTGGCAGGTGTGTCGACCAGATCCGCAACGCTATCTGCTATCCCTTCCTCAATGTCAAGCTAGTTGTTTCTCATAGTGGCCTTACGGTTGGGCCAGACGGAGCCTCTCATCAGCAGATAGAAGATATCGCAGACATGAGGGCAATCCCTAATATGAGAGTGCTGGTTCCAGCTGACGCAATTGCGGTTAAATATCTCATCAAGATGATAGCATATACACAGGGCCCGTTTTATATGCGGCTTGCAAGGCCTTCGTCGGAGGTAATTTATGCAGACCAACAGGAGGCCTTTGAGCTTGGCAGGGGCAACATTCTCGAGGACGGCTCTGACGCCACAATAATGGCCTGTGGCCTTATGGTGAGCAAGGCACTTGAAGCAGCAAGAGAGCTCAAAAGAAAGGGTATTTCGTGCAGGGTCGTTGACATGTTTTCAATAAAACCTATCGACAAGAACCTAGTAGAGAAGTGCGCCAAAGAAACTGGAGCAATAGCTACAGCAGAGGAACACAATGTCATTGGTGGCCTTGGGGGTGCCATATCTGAAGTTATTGGTGAGACCTTTCCCGTACCCATCAAGCGAGTCGGCATCCACGACATGTTTGGAGAGTCTGCACGCGATGAAGAGATTGATATGCTCTTAGAACGGTATGGGCTGACTGCAACAGAAATAGCAAAAGCGGTCATGGAAACAAGGAGCAGGAGCAAGAAATAATGAAGATCTTTCTGGATACTGCAAATATTGAGTCAATCAAGAAGTACAGCGATATGGGTTTAGTAGACGGCATCACCACAAACCCCACGCTGCTTGCGAAGGAGAAGGGCAATCCAGCTGAGATCATGCTTCAGATAGTCAAAATAGTCAATGGGCCAGTAAGCCTAGAAGTTATCGGAACTACAATGGATGAAATAGTTGACGAGGCTCATAGGCTTAAAAAATACGGGCAGAATGTGGTAGTCAAGGTCCCTATGATTCCAGATGGATTAAAAGCCGTCAAGAAATTAAAAGATGAAGGCATTGAGACAAACGTAACACTTGTATTTTCAGCCAACCAAGCGATCCTTGCCGCTAAGGCGGGTGCTGCTTATGTCAGCCCATTTATCGGCAGGTTGGATGATGCAGGACAAGAAGGTATGACAATTATCAAAGACATAGTGCAGATATTTAACAACTACCACTTTAGCACTAATGTACTTGTAGCAAGTATTAGACACCCATTACATATCATTGAGGCCGGCAAGGCTGGCGCGCAGGTAGTAACACTTCCTCCTGAAATACTAGGAAAGATGCTTTCCCATCCGTTGACAGATAAAGGGCTCTCCGCCTTCATAGGCGACTGGGAAAAGATCAAAAAGCAAAATCCCAATCTAGTCATCTAGCTAGTGGTGCCGCGTAGCAGTTTGATAACTTTCTTTGGAATATCTTGCAGACGGCTGACAGAGATCGCCTTCTCATAGTCGAGGTACTTTAAGTTATGTCCAATTCCTACAGAGTCGTTGAGATTGCGGCCGACTCCTATAGCCATCATATGAATGGACATTTTTCTATATGAATGCACCATTTGTCTTACTGCATCAAAATCCGATGGCTCGCCGTCTGTCAGTGTGACAAATATATCAGGTTTGAAGGACTTGAGCACAGGCATGAGCAGGCCATAGATCTCTGCTAATGGGGTGCCACCGCTTGCTCTGATTTGAGCAATGCGCCTCGCACTCACTATTGACCATTTGATATTTGGCGGCTTGATAACCCAGCACTTTACTTGCTGCTTGTCTGTGCTAAAAGCATATACAGCAAACTTGATCCCAAGGTAATGTAGCGCTTCACAAAGTGCAATTGTCGCCTGCTTGTATTCCAACTCGACGTCAGATATACTACTAGAATGATCGAGTAGTATCACAACCTTGGTTTTGATCGAAAGTTTGAAGTCAGCTAAAAAGATCTTAGGCAGAACCTCGACATAGCTTTCTACATCAAACTCATCACCAGATTCCTCGTGCCTCTCAATCCATCCTGTTTTCCAGTCCCTAAATGCGGATTTAACTTTCTGTATCAGGTCAATATCGTAGATCTGTGTTTCATCAACATCCATCTTGTCTGGCACGCTTAGGCCAAAATTCTCTAATGACTCGTAACCCTTGCTTTCTGTCTTTTTACTCTCCAGGATAAGGGCCTGAAACTCATGTAGTACATCTCGACCTTCGTAGACATCTTCGGTTTTTTTCTGCACCTCATCTTCTTTCTTGTATCGCATGCGCACGACCTTCTCCATCTGCTTGAGCATGTCGCTTTGGTTGAGTGATGCGCCGATCCTTGTTCTTGGAGCTAATAAAGGGATCGAAACAAGTGGATCAAGCTCGAGCATCTTGATCAGCTTTGGAATGTGTTGCTCTATCCACATGGTATCATAGTTGTTGTCTATGGCTTCCTTTACTATTTCATTTGCATAATCAGCAGCCCTTTTCACCTTATCAAATTCACCTCCAAATAGCTCACCTTTCAGGTAGCCGGTAAGAAAATATTGTGAGAATGCCTCAGCTATCTTGTAGCGACCATATATAGAATTCAAAAGCTGACGAGACATCCAGGAGATACTCTCATTGAACATCAGCTCATCAGCCATTCCTTCCCATTCTCCTAGACCAAGGGTCTCGATTCTTTTTGTCTCAATTGTGTTTAGCAGGAACCCGAAGGCATGTTCGTTGCTCAATACCTTAGTAGAGTACTTCATTTTCATTGATTCATACCAGAGAGCAATGCGCCACTGTCTATATTTCTGAAAGTCTGAGCCAGGATAGTAATTGAGAAAAGGAAGAAGGATCTGGTTCTGGTTCAGCTTTACAGCTGGAGATTTGTCAGGCATAAGGATGATTGTTATCTTTTCGTTCCCAGACCACCTTCTTGCAAGAAAAGTCGCAATGTCTAGTAGAATATCATTTCGCATTGTAGAGCTCTCGATCCGGGCCATTTACCCATCGCCAAAGATCGATGTTGTCATGTCCATCACTTTCTGATATTCTACTTGTCCCCATTGGTCGTAGGCATTTGCATATACAACTTCGGCTGCCTGCCTGCCAGAAAGCCCTGTGTTGATCATCTTGGCAAATGCTATTGTTTCACGTATAGATGGACTATAATACAGTTCTTCAACTGCCGCCGCTTCACGCAGGTTCTTTGCAAGCTGGATTGCGTGTTTGATATCCTTGACTTTTGACTCATCAATCATTACATGGCGTCTGACAATGTCAAGCTCTACATCTACTGGCGGGTATTCAAGTCTCATCCTCACAGGGAAACGACTCAGAAGCTGCGGGGGCAACTCTTTTGTACCAACGTGGGATAATGGGTTTATAGTAGCTATTACAAACCAATCCTCCACTGCTTTGACAATCTGTCCTTCCGCTTCTTTTAGCACCAACTGGCGTCTATCATCAAGCGCTTCATCAAGTCTTAGCAGCACATCCGCCTCTGCCGCATTTAGCTCATCAAGGTATAGCAGGGTGCCATTCCGCATCGACTTTACTAGTACACCCTCCACAAAATTTATTTCGCCTTTGTCTAAAGTCCTTGATCCCACAAGGTGAGATTCTCTTGTACGGAGTGAAAAATTGACAGAATCAAGGTCTTTTTTCATTTGTGAAGCAAATCTTCTTACCAGTGTAGTCTTACCAGTCCCTTTTGGACCAATTATTAAGACAAAAAGGCCTGATCGGTAAGACCTTTGTAGAATATCAAGAGCATTGCTCCAGTCAAGGTAAATTATTTCTTCTTGGCCAAACTTGCTTGTTACCGGCGATTCCATCTGCTTTTATAAGCAGTATAACAGTATTTGAGCGTTGAGATGTAAAATTGCAATTTGCAATAATTTTTTGTAGTATGGGCGCTCAGAGAAGAAATAAACCAATTTATCTGCAGCTCAGTAAGCTATTGATTTGTATGTTACCTGCATCCTGCTTTTAGGGAAGATTCTCAAAAGTTATGTAGCTAACATTATCATATCAATCCATCACCATTCCCAATGAACAATATCTTTCACGTTCTACATCAGCCATTGGTATAACTTCATCTAATAGTTGCCAGCATTCGCGTATGCTCTTTTTAGAAATCTCAGCCATTCTTTTTGCTGCCAATAACCTATTACCATTATAATAGGCCATCAGCTTTAAGATCCACTGCTTTTGCCATTGTTCCATCATGACAATATTGAATATTCCAACCTATCTATACAAGGCTCTAAAGAAATTGTCCAGTTAATCAAAGTGCTACACCGATTATATTACATGTCAGCAATACTACATAGCATTATAAGCCAGGCATAGCAGCGAGTAGTAAGAGGTAAAACTAAGCAGCACGCATATTGTAAAATACAATGCACCGGGTTAAATTTTATATGATAATATTATTACTGTCAGATGCTAAAGATATAGAATCGAAAGTTTTATTTTACATCACATGAGGAATTCTGCATCATCACTTTGGGCAAGTATGCCACAGTTACAACATGAACAGTAATGGCACAATCAACCATTCAGACGAGAAATTACTTTGACCCAAGATTTCTGAATGTAATGGAAAACAGATTTTGCGATTTTAGAGAAGGCCTAGCAGTAGTATGCTCGTTTCTTAGATGCGATTACTGGATTTAAGGAATAGTATGAAAGGAAGAAGAAACAACATATCTACTTGGGGAAGCTGAGAAGTGACACAAGCAGGAAAAGAGCAGACAACTACGAAAGATAAAGCAGAAAAAAAGAATAAGATAGCGCAACAGTGTAGGGGTCCTCTCATATTTACATTATGGAAGTTTCAGCTTTTATGATAGCAGGGTTATAAATTCTCGAATTGTTACCATAAATTAGAATTTCTAGATAGTAATTTGTGTTATAATGCAGCACAAATTATGCAAGTACTCCCTATTTTAATATTATATCTCATAAGGTTGTAATATAATTAAAAATACTCTCAGCAAAGAATGTTTAAAAATGTATAAATTAAGGTATTCCGCCAATTGCACAGTATTTGAATAGAATTACCCCAGCGATTCCTAAATTGGATAATTTGGCGATACCATCAAGAAAAGCAGCTATAGCCGCCGCAATAGCAATTACTGCTGTAGTCATAATTGATTATCTTGGCAGTCGACAGATGTTTCCTTATGATAATTTTTCAGGAGCAATAATCTTTGGCCTGACTATAGTTACTGGAGCTGCTGCATCATTTATTATTTTGAAATATGTTAGCAGAATAAGCTCCGACATAAGAGCTAGATCATTGCTTTTTGATAGAATGTTCAAGGTTGTGGTAGCGACCATGTTAATTCTATTTGTCACTTTTGTAGCAATGTTTATTGGATTTTATTATTATAACGTTAGTGTTAGATATCTGGTATACTTTGTATTTTCACTGAGCACTATAATTTCTGCAGGCATAATGATAATAATTGGTTTCAAGTTTTTCTCATGGTATAAAATAAGCAGGGATAGAGATACCCATCGGCTACTATTAATCTGTGGATTGGCTGCTGCTTCACTTGCTGCATCAATGGCATTTGATGCCGGCTCTAAAATGCTGCTTGTAAGAGTGGTAGAAGAAAAATCGCCTACTGGCTCAATTCCTCAAGACATGTTTATCTACAAAAATGACGAAAAGTATCAAGGGGAAGTGCAATACAAAGTAGTCAAACCTAACACAACTACAGTTTACTTTGTACCATCCTCAATCAAGATGATTTACCAGTATCTGAATGGCTGGATTCCAATTGCTGTTTCGTTTGTATTTACCTGGGCCATTACAACTATGCTACTGCGACAATACTACCATCAAAGAGTGGGCAAAATGTCTGCTTCACTTTTGATGTTACTTCTAATTCCTTTAGTGCTCTATATGATAGGAAGATACACGGAGTTGTACGGTCTATTTACCGGTACAGTATGGCATTGGGAGGATTTTCCAAATGCATATGTATTTAAATCTATCTTTAGAGCTGGCCTGATAGCAGGGAGTGTCATGTTTGGTGTTGCTTTTCTCGTTTTAGCAAGAAAAGTCGGAGCCGGAAAAATAAGAGACTATTTCACTATTGCAGCAATTGGAGCTATGATGATGAGTATTACAACTGCACCTTCTGGTCAGCAGCAAACTTTTGGAGTAGCAGGACGAACACTTATGCTGATGGCATCGTTTCTGTTGTGTGCGGGATTTTACCTTTCTGCCGTTCACATGGCTCAAGATGTTAGGTTGCGTAAGTTGATTAAAGCCTCTGCGGGATCTAAAATTTTTGGCGTTATGGCTGCTGCTGAGCTTGGACAAGAAACAGAAAAAAGGGTTTTAGATGTCATAGAGAAGGAAAGGCAAGCCATGGAAGAACAGACGGGCATTCAGCCACCATTAGAACAAGAAGATGTAAAGGTATACTTGGATATCGTTTTGCAGGAGATTCAAGCGAGAACTAGAGCATTCGGCCTACAAAAGTAACTTGCTTGCATAGTGTGATTATGAGGGATTGAAAACCTTCATCTGCAAAAAAGGTCCGAGACAATACAAGAAAAATATTTTTGATATTATGCATTTTATACTTCTGTTGATAACATTAGATGGTGTTATGCAGCGATGGGATGTTAGGTGAGGATCACCGCATTAGAAAAATTACAAACAACAATTGTTAGTAAATAAACAATGTCTACATATACTGAGCACACATAGTGCTCTGCTAACATAGATTATGAGGATTTTCTCTATTGAAATGAGAACTTCCGCACTTTTGGTATCTGCCCATCTAGGAGATAGGTAAAATAGGTATTCTACGTTTGCATTACGGCAGGAATTGACTATCGGGTAGTAATGCGGTCACCGGGATTTGAACCCGGGTTATAGGCTTGGGAAGCCCATGTCATAACCAAGCTAGACCATGACCGCATTTTATAGTATTAGGCGAAGTAACAAAGATATTAAAGTCTTTGAGGACCTAAAAATAGGTTGAGCTGATTTGCTATCGTTTATCTTCCTTTCTAAGGCTCAAGTATTCAGATATACTTTTCTTTCTCATAAGGCATCTTGTTCACTAGGGCCTTTCTTGTGCCTTCAATGTAGGAAAGCCTCCTCTACCCATAAGAATATTTCATTTCTGTATGTTATCTATTATTTCATCTGAAGATCCTGCCGCTCCTAAATGCTATTGCCCTTGCCGATGACCTGTCCCTTGCGCCGCGTCTGTTTGCATCAGTATTTTGAGGTAAGGATGTTCCGTGTTCATCTACTATCTCAATACGGATACCATCTTTGAATTTCATTTTTAGCATTCTGGCGATCTGAGTTGCCATTGCAATGTTCCCGTCGCCTATTCTTACTACTTTTTTACTCGAATCTATACCACCAAGCATAGCTGCCACTTGACTAATCGCATCCTGGGGGGATGACTCTACGACTTCACTTGCAATTTCATGATGTAGGTAGATAGCAGATATCCCAATTCTGCTGCCGGGGTCTATACCTATAGTCAGCTGATCATCTATTACCCGTTCACCTATGATACTTCGCAGGATCTTTGCCTTAGAGATTGCAGGATATTTCTCAAGTTCAGTATCAATCATGATAGTACCTTTATTGTTAATAATGCAAGCCTCATCCTGTGTAGTAATAATGACTTTGGCATTTGATCCTGCCGCTTCCTGTGGAGAAAGCGAGTCAAATTGTAGCTCCATAAGTCTTAGTGCACGTATTATATTATAGTAGGGGCGGCCGTGAACAGTTGCGACTGCGACCTTGCGATGCAAAAGCTCCTCCTCTATCAGGGGCGTTTCATCAATATTCAGTTTGAACAAGAATCGCTTTTAAAGCTTATGGATTAACTGGCCAGCTTGCCATCCGAAGTATATTTTTTAATCTGGGCTTGCGTGGCTGTTGGTGGCTGCTCTGAATTTTTTTCGACCCCTCGTGTGGCGGCTTGCGTAGGAGCAGTACCTCCACCTAAAACTGCCTGGACAATGCTATCAACTGCTGAATCAAATGATGCTTTAATATTTTTCCGGATGTTGGCAAGGTTTGCTCTTCCCATCTCTCCTATATTTTCTGATTCAGCCTCCGCCCCTGCCTTGGCGCTGTCCACTATTTGCTTAGCCTCCTCATTTGCAAGGGTGATTACTTGTTGCTTTAACTTATCGACTTCTTCATTGGATTCAACAATTAAGCGCTTTTTCATTTCCTCTACATGACCATACAGCCTATCGATATCGTTTTCAAGATCAGATAAAGCGCTGACAATAGTTTCGACTGCAGAGTGCGAAGTTGATGGTGAAATAGTGTCGGTGTGTACAGTCTTTTCCTTTGCCAAGCTATTACTCGAAATGAAAAGTAGCAGGCAGGGATATTAAAACTAAGTGCTAGGTGGCAAGGCTAAGAATGGCTTGAGCCATATCTCCTTTACTCTCAGTTAGAGCCTGTATCGCCTTTTCCCTTGAAACGTTGGCCTGCTGCATGACAAGGATAATATCCTCTTCCTTAAGTACAGGCACCTCACGCTGCTTTTCTTCAATGTCAGATGCAACAATCTGAAAAATAGTGCTATCTTTGCCCTTCATTTCAATTACCTGCGGCTTGACTAGGTATAGCTCTTTTGTCTCAGTCTTGATAATTACCTCTTCCACATTGTCCATCGTCTTCATATCTAAGCCCATCTTATCGAGCATGCGTCTCATTTCACGATTGCCACGCATCATATATTATGCGTCGATTACCCTGTTCTACCTTTTATTCCTTGTCGAATCTTTACTGCAACACCTTTGCGATATTGTCCCATCATTCTAGACGGGAGCACTGCAATACCAACAGCTACTACTTTATTACTATTAACATTATCAATGACTGCGACATCTGATGCAACTTTGATATTAGAACCACACCACTTGATGTGCTTGCAGAAAAGGGACCGACCTTCGCTTACAAATGGAACTGCCTCTTGTATAGGCTCGACACAGTTCTCGCGGAACTGCTTGCTATTCTCAACAAGATATTGGGCTCCAGCGATAGTGAGTGCGAGTCCACCATCGGTTCGCAATGTTACAGCTAGCCGGCCACCTATGTTGACGTTTTTTATACGGCCAGTCCGGTTTGAAAAATTGAATTGCATGTCTCTTATAGAGATTGCGTTTGAGACACCGGTCCCAAATATTGCATCGATGTGGTGGCACACTTTTTCCCTTGGATCTATTGGCAGAGGAGTCAATTACAGGTCTTATGGTCTATATCTCACTTAAACCCAAGTGGCATCATAACATCTATCTATATAGATATAGACTAGAAATATATAGAGTAATGAGGAATTAGGATCGGTGGAAGAAGGTCTCAGCGAAGCGGATGGCAAAGGCAAAGGTCTAACACAAAGCGAAGAGACTAGGAAATTGCAATACACTGGTGGCTCTTCATACATCGTATCCTTGCCAAAAAGGTGGGTTCAGGACTTAGGCTTGAAACAAGGCGACCAGCTCGTAATTTTAAGACAGAGCAACTCTACTATTCAAATATCACCAGCATCAAATAGGCCGATTAAGGAGCAAAAAGAGGCAACAGTTGAAGTTAGCAAAGAAAACAATCCATATTTTATTGCGCGCAAGCTTATCGCCCTCTACTTCCTCGGGTTTAACATAATTAATGTAGTCCCTAGGGGGGATAGGCTGATTGTAGAACAGAGGGAAGTTATCAAGAATATCATCAGGCGCGTCCTTATGGGTACGGAAATCATTGCAGACTCAGCCACGGGCATTACCTTACAAGTTCTTATTAATCTGCTTGACTTGTCTGTCGATACAGCATTTAAGCGAATGTTGCTTATTGCTAAGTCCATGTATCGGGACACTCTCCTTTCTCTGAAGGAAAATAATGTGGAACTTGCACAAGAGGTAATTAAATCGGATGACGAGGTCGACAGGTTCAGCTTTTATATCGTACGGCAATTGAAGATAGCCATCAAGAATGAATATTTGCTGAAAGAGATGGGGCTTGAAGAACCGCGCAATTGCCTTGGCTACAGGCTAATAGCCAAATCAGTTGAACGGATTGCAGATCATGCAGTAATAATAGCAAAAGATATCATAGAAATGCGCCAGCCACTCAACAAAGATATTGTGGAAAAGTTATCTAATATGAGCTCTTTTGCACTAGAGGTTCTTGATGACTCATGTTTGTCCATGTTTAAGCGGGACTATGAAGCTGCAGATAAAGCAATCGAAAAAGCACACAGGATAGAGGAAATGGAAAAGGCAATACTGCATGCAGTATCTAAGCCTCGAGATATCAGCGAGTTGTATAGAATCAAGTTAATTACTGAAAATATTCGCAGGGTTGCGGAATATGCAAGCGATATTGCAGAAATAGTGCTCAATATGACAGTCCAGCAGACACTGAGAAAAGGCTAAATCCGCGCTGTATATGTACTTTTGAGTTCAAATGTCATACTGCGAGCTTTGCGGGCACCAAACTCTTGAGAAAAGGAGAGTGATAGTAGACGGCGCAATGTTGAATGTTTGTGTTCCGTGCTCAAAGCACGCCAAGCCATATATGTCGCCTCAGGGTGCAGCGAAGAAGAAGAGCAATCCGAGGCTTACATCAAAACCACAGAAAAAGATTGGGCTGGCGGATGAGACGGTCCTTACCCCTAACTTTGCAAGAGCAATAAGAGAAGCCAGAATGAGAATGGGGCTAACGCATGAGCAGCTAGGCATGAAGATGAATGAGAAAGCGCAGCTTCTCAAGAAGTTCGAAACAGGTGCTCTCAAGCCTGATGAGATACTCGCAAAAAAACTCGAACGCCATCTTGGAATCAAGCTGTATATTAACGCCAATGCTGATGACGAGGAAGAATAATGAATGGCAAACCATAGAAAGGCCATTCTCATAACATATCCTGTCGAGCATGCCATTAAGGAAGCAATATCGCTTGCGGATGCGGCTGGATATTCTATCATTCAGACTGTCACCCAGCGCCAGATAACGAGATCAAAATTCGCGATTGGGCGCGGAAAGGCAGAAGAAGTAAAAGAGATTGTCAAAGAGACTAGGCCAGATATTATTATCTTTGACGAAACGATCAAACCAACCCAGATATACAATCTAGCTAGCCTGTGCAACATTGAGATTATTGACAGAGAGCGATTGATCTTGGAGATTTTTGAGAAGAGGGCAAGCACTACAGAATCGCAGATTCAGATCAAGCTTGCTCAGCTGCGATATGATATGGCAAGGGCCAGGGAAATGGTCAGACTTGCAAGAGCAGGAGAGCAACCAGGATTCTATGGTCTTGGCAAGTACGAAGCTGACATCTATTTCCTAGATATAAGGAAGCGTGCGGCAATGCTAAAGAAAAAACTTGAAAAAGAAGAAACGAGACGTCGGTTGCACAGGAATCAGCGCGCAAAGGCAGGCTTACCTACAGTCTCGCTTGCAGGCTATACCTCAGCGGGCAAGACTACATTATTTAACAAGCTAACAGGGGAGACTAAGGTTACAGGACAGGGTGTCTTTACTACCCTTTCTACATTTACCAGAGCATTAGAATTGCAGGACGGCAAGGTATTACTCAATGACACTGTCGGCTTTATCAGCAAGCTGCCAGCATACATGATCGATGCATTCAAATCGACTCTTGATGAGCTAACTTATGCAAGCCTGGTATTATTAGTGCTTGACATAAGTGAGCCGGTGGATGAAATAAAAAGAAAATTTCAGAGTTCACTTGATGTCATAAACGAATTCGAAGTGCCAGAAACGAAGATAATTTATGTTCTTAACAAGGTTGACTTGACAACTATTGAAGATACATTTAAAAAAGCTGATCAACTAGGCATTTTGAACAGCAAACGTATGCTCGCTGTTTCTGCTAAGACCAGATATAATCTCGAACAGTTGAAAAATCTAACAACAGCGATACTATTTGAAACTAAAAAGATCAAAGAAAAGGAAGACACCGAGCGCGTAGTTGATGAAAAGAAATCATGAATGTATCAGTGCTCAGGATTGGCCATAGGTTCCTACGCGATGATAGAGTGACGACGCATGTTGCACTTGTCGCTCGGGCATTTGGTGCAGATATGATATACATGACAGGCATTGATCAGTCGGTAAACGACACAATTGCAAGTGTCTCTACTAGGTGGGGAGGCAACTTTAGGGTTGAAGTTATACAAGATTGGAGAGCTCTGGCAAAAGCCTGGAAAAAAGAAGGAGGGAAAGTAGCTCATCTCACAATGTACGGGATAAATATAGACGATATTACTGAGAGATTGTACAAAGAAAACAGGCTTCTGGTAATAATTGGTGCAGAGAAAGTACCACGAGAGGTGTTTGAGCTAGCTGATTATAACATTGCTATTAGCAACCAACCACATTCTGAAATTGCTGCATTGGCAATTTTCTTGGACAGGACATTTAGAGGCAAGCAATTTAAGAAGGGATTTGCTGACGCCAAACTGAAAATTATGCCGGCGGAAAAAGGAAAAAAGGTATATGAGAGCAAGCAACAATAATCTTTTCCATTGCTTCACTTATTGTATACAAAATGAGGCATTAACCCACACGATTGCCTCTTTTAGTGAGACTAAAGAACCATTCGAATGAAGATGCACATTATAACAAAAACAACACGTAAAGATATGCCCTAACGTGCATTCTATTGTCACTATTGTTTCATAAGGGCCACTATTGCGTTGGAGACCTCCGGCTTACTGAAGAGCAGTAGTTTTATTGCATCATCCTTCCTCTTTTTGCAAGGGTTGAGCTCTATGATATGCAGTTGCCCGTTTATCAGAAGTTCAAGGTAGAGCGATTTTCTTATGATGCTTGCATTTCTTATGCCAAAGCGCTTACCTTTAAGGCTGTCGGGATTTGAAGCGTCAAGCGATGACAGCCGGACAACTGCAGATATAAATGAATCGAGCAACGCAAAGAGGGGATCTGGGTTATCCTGCTTATCCTTCGTTATGCCCCATTTGACTCTGTTTTTTGTCATAGATGCCAGGTTATCGAAACTTTTGACAAAATCTCCAAATAAGGATTCCATCGTAACATCTACAATATGATTTTTAGACCTAACAAACTGTGTTGTGATTTTTTGATCAGTGAATTCCATGCCATGGTATCTAGTATATAGCAATGGCTGACCATATTTGACAATGTAGGCTTCACAATCTTCTATTTGTGATATAATGCGCATAAAATGGTTCTTTGATGTCAGATTCTTAACAGCGGAGTTCATTTTTGATATTATCATCAGCTTGAGAAGATCGCGGACAAATTCGTTAGCATAACTAGGAAACTCCTCGAAATTATAACGAACATCCTCTATGACCAAGATACTATATATACTGCATACTAGACACATCAGAATTTAATTTTTCTTGCATTATTCTATATATGAAGACGGCAAATTATCGATGCCATGATTAGTTGCAAATATTAAACGTCTTGCCAAAACCCAGCCTATTGGGCAAGGTCCCCGTGTTCGTACCTTCAGCTGACCAGGCTGCTGGAAGTAACATTGCCAGATTCATGAGAAAGCATAGTATATCGAGCTGGAGTCAGCTGGTAGAAAGGGCAAATAGTGGCATAGAATGGTATTGGAATGCAGTTAACGAAGACCTAGGCATCGAATGGTTTAGAAAATATGACAGGATCTACGATTCTAGAGCCGGCATTCCATGGACAAAGTGGTTCGTAAACGGCAAATGCAACATTATTGTAAATGCGATTGACAGGCATGCAAGGAGGCAACCAGATAAAGTTGCATATATTTTTGCAAACGAGCATGGTTCGACCAAGATTACTTATCGCGAGCTTGATAAGCAAGTGAGTAAGCTGGCAGGTGCACTGTTAGCAGCAGGTATCAGAAAAGGAGATGTCATTGCCATCTATCTTCCTATGGTCCCAGAAGCATTTTATGCAATCTTTGCTTGCTCCAAGATCGGGGCAATTCATACTACAATTTTTTCAGGGTTCAGCACTCATGCTCTTCACTCCCGGCTTGTCGATTCTAATGCAAAACTACTCATCACCGCTAACACAGGTAGGCGGCGTGGCAAAGAGATTGATTTTGCGAACCAATGGCATAGGGCCGTGCAGAGTACAAATATTTCCAGGATAGTAACAGTGGATGGTAACTATGGCGATCTTGTAAAAAACGCAGATAGAGCCAATACCCAAGTGATGGATTCGGAAGACCCACTCTTTATTTTATATACATCAGGCACCACCGGGGATCCAAAGGGCACGCTACAGGTGCACGGCGGTTTCACAGTTGTTGCAGCACAGCAGGCAGCATATCTTATTGATATGAGTCCAGAAGACATTTTGTTTTGGTATGCAGATATAGGCTGGATAACAGGGCAAGTATGGGTCGTATACGGATGCCCGATACTAGGTGGAACTGCTCTCATCTATGAGGATGCCCTCGATTACCCTACAGCCGATATATGGTGCAAGCTTATTGAAGAGCACAAAGTCAGCATCTTTGGAGCTGCTCCTACAGCAATTAGACTTTTTATGAAAAAAAATGTACAGACTAGCAGGTATGATTTTCGATCACTTAGAATTTTGGCCGCAACTGGAGAGCCAATAAATGCCGAAGCATGGATGTGGTATTTTGAAAAGGTAGGAAAAAGGCGTTGTCCAGTGATCAACTTATCAGGAGGGACGGAGGTCGGAGGTGCAATATTGAGTGCGTTGCCAGTAATGCAACTGATGCCCTGCACAGTAGGATGTCCAGTCCCAGGTTTTGATGCAGATGTTTTTGACGATGTAGGCAAGAAGACAAATGAGGGATATTTGGTAATCAAAAAACCATGGCCCTCCATGACACGCGGACTCTTAAATAACTCCGACAGATTCATTAAAACTTACTGGTCAAAGTATGAGAACATATGGTACCATGGAGACATAGTGCGTATCAATTCCGATGGTCTATGGTATATGAGAGGACGAGCTGATGATATCATAAAGGTGTCAGGTCATAGAATCGGAGCTGCAGAAATTGAGGCTGCAGCTGCATCTCATCCTAGGGTGGCTGAAGTAGTTGCAGTGGGCAAACCTGACGAAGTGAAAGGTGAGATAGTAATTGTATGCATAGTCGTAAGGGATGGATACAAAACTGACAGTTGTATATTATCAGATCAAATCATTGAAAGGGTAGAAGAATCCATAGGAAGGTTTGCCCGCCCCCAAGAAGTAAGAATAGTGGCCGAGCTACCAAAAACTAGGACGGGCAAGCTCATAAGAAGACTTGTTAAAGCTAAAATTTCAGGAGGTAACATCGCAGATCAGGAATTATCTATAGTTGAAAATCCTTGGTCGCTCGATGGTATTTAGCAAATTATTTCAATATGTTTTTCTCAATCACTTCAATGGACGGAATCCAGACTTGCAGAGAAATTGCTGATCTACATGATAGTATTGTTGGCACCGAGATAGTTGAAAAAGGCATTACCATTGCTGCACACGTCAAATCAGGCACACTTACAAAACTCGAAAAATTATTCATCCAGACAGAACTGTATATGAATACTTTATGTGCAAATGTACAATATCTGGGCAGACCACACTATCTGTTAGCCCATAACGATAGCATTGACCTCTTTTTCTTTCCAATAGTTGTCAATGGCAGAAAAATGATTCTAGTCGTAAGGACTTCTGTTCCATACAATCATAAAGAAATAGTCGATAAATTAAGAGAATATATTGGGAGGCTAAGACTAGGACATTATTATTCTTAGTCGGAAGAAGATCAACACAGATGACAGGGACTTGAGTATGGCGCATTGGAATCTTCTATAGTCCTCAAAAGGATTCCATGACTGCCGATACCAAGCTAGAACTTTTTCACGTCAAAAGTTGATCCACAAAAGATTGTTAAACCTCATCATTCAGATCATTCAGATATTAAGTATATTCCCTGTTGAACTTTGCGAGGATATTTGGAGGTATAGATGTAAAGCAATCTTAAGATCCTAAGGAAGCTTTAATTTATCAACCATTAATTAGCAGGTATATAGAATCATGCATAGTCATGATGAGAATAGCATCAAGAAAAAGTTTGAGCTTCCAGGCAGTAGGGCCCATTATGCTCCATCACTCTCATTCACGATTAATCACATGTGGCTTAGGATAGAGCCGGACCTCGAAAAGCGCACAATCAGCTGCGAACAGAGATTGTCAATAATAACACTGCAGGATACGGACAGCATTGAACTAGACGCCGCAGAACTCCAAATAGATTTGGTCTCAGCAGTAGACAGGCTTGATTTTCGCACTCTTGAGGATAAACTCATAGTCAAATTTGGTAAAACCCTACAAGAGGGAAGCAAAATCGAGCTTAATATTTCCTATACCGCAAAGCCGCGCAAAGGGTTTTACTTTGTGATGCCCGATAAGTATTACCCAAACAAACATTTGGAAGCATGGACACAGGGTGAAACCACTGAAGCAAGACATTGGTTTCCCTGTATCGATCATCCACAAGTCAAATTTTCAAGTGAAATCTCTGTCATAGTTCCTCCAGGATTTACGGCAATTTCGAACGGCAGGTTACTAACGATGGGAGATTGGAATAATAAGCAGGTCTACTGCTGGTCTGAAAGAAACCCACACCCGTCCTATCTTACATCTGTGGTAGTCGGCAAATATATCGAGATCAAGGACGACAAGAACTTGTCATACTATGTTCCGCCAGAAAAAGAACAGGACGTTCCTAGATCATTTGGACATACTATTGAGATGGTCAGGTTCTTTGAAGATTACCTTACTAGTAGCTATCCTTTCGATAAATACTCACAGGTGGCAGTACAGGATTTCGTTTATGGTGGCATGGAAAATTCCAGTTGTACTACACTAACTCTGGATACACTCCATGACGAAAAAGCCCATCTTGACTTTACAAGCGACCACCTCATATCGCATGAGCTAGCACACCAATGGTTTGGCGATCTTGTCACCTGTAGGGACTGGCAGCATATCTGGCTCAACGAAGGCTTTGCAACATATTGTGAAGCACTCTATTGGGAAGCAAGCAGAGGCAATGACGAGTTTCAGTATTATATGCTGCAGATTGCTGACGATTATTTTGAAGAGGCAAGAACCAGATATATACGACCTATTGTAACGAAAGTATACAAGCATCCTGACGACCTCTTTGACAGACACACCTATGAAAAAGGCGGATGCGTACTACATATGCTGCGCCATCACATTGGAAATAAGTATTTCAGAAGGTCGCTCAAAACCTATTTAGAACGCTTTGCCAACGGCAATGCCGAGACGGACGAACTCCGAAAAGTGTTTGAACTTGAAACGGGTAAGAGCTTGCAACAATTCTTTGACCAATGGATTTTTAGAGAAGGGCACCCTGAACTCAGAGTTGAGTTTTGCCAGGATGGTGACATTGTTAGGATCACAATCAAGCAGTCGCAGGCAGGCGAGCGGTTTGAATTTCCGCTTGAAGTAGAGTTGGCTTTTGCAACAGGACATAAGAAAATGTATACGTTCAATATCCGAGATAAAGAGAATGCCTTTCAGATTCCTGTTGCAGATGAAATAGTAGAATGGTTCTCTGTAGATCCCGAGTTCAAGGTTTTAAAAACAGTGTCTGTGAGAGCACCAAAGGAGATGTTTCTCAAACAGCTTGAAGAAGGCCATACTGTGATCCAGCGTGCAGAGGCCGCCCGTGCGCTCACGGGCAAGTCTTCTGATACAATCATTAATGGACTGGCCAAAGCGGTCCTGCATGAAGAATTCTGGGGAGTCGCAGCAGAAGCGGCAAAGACATTAGGGACAATCAAGACAGGAAGTGCTTATGAGGCTTTGAAAGGATGCCTTGGAGTCAAGCACCCAAAGGTAAGACGTGCAGTTGTAAAAGCGATAGGCGAGTTCAAGAAGAAAGAGTCACTAGAGTTACTTGGGCCATTGCTGCAAAGCGATGAAAGTTTTTTTGTCAAGTCCGAAGCTGCAACAGCGATAGGCAAGACTAAGAGCAGAGACGCCATTGCCATCTTAAAAAAAGCCACAGAAACTATTACTTTCCAGGATGTAGTAGCACAAGGGGCAATAACAGGTCTCAAAGAGTTTGCTAATGACAGAGAGATTGCAGAATTCATAACTGAAAGAAGCAAGTATGGAAATTATCACAGGGTAAGAGAAGCTTCTACTTTTGCGCTTGGCAAGTTTGCAGATAATCCTGCCATATTTGACCACCTAATCACCTTACTGACAGATAAGTGGTTCAGAGTTCGAATAAATGCATGTAGAGCGCTTGCGGATGCCGAACTGATAAAGGCAATTCCTGAAATGACATGGGTAGCTGAGAACGATCTTGACCATAGGGTAAAAAGGGTGGCCGAAGAGTGTATAAACATCATAAGGGAAGCTACAACGAAGCCAAAAGAAGTCTCACAGATAAGGGAAGAGCTGGAGGAAGTCAAGTCGAAGAACCTAGAACTACTGCAAAAGATTGACAGGCTGGAACGAGAGCTCCGATAACTTGCAACCAAATACGGATAAAGAAGAGAGCTATGAGTCAAATTGTTTATTGTAAAGTAAGAACTTTACTTGTTCTTTTGTCGTAAATCTGTGTAGGAATGATGTCAATCTTTTGTTGTCATAACACAGCAGCTGCAAAGTATCAAATTTGCCATCTAAGTAAGTGTTGGTTACAAAGGAAAGTAGACTACGAAGTGAGCTAACTGATACCGAGTCAAGGTAGACTATCTGCAGCATCTTGGTCCTGTCCCAGTAGCCGTGCTTATTTATTATTGCAACGCCATCAATGGACTGACCAATCACAATTACGCGTTGGTCTTTGACAAAATTTTTGAGTGTCTTACGATTAAATGCGTACCAACGCCAGGAGTCAAAATATCTTTTTGCAGACAGATGGTAGATCTTGGATCCTTGAAGGTACTGCCAAATATCATCTATATCATCAACATTTGCAATTCTTGCGTCTGACTTTTGCCACTTTGGCTTATTGCCTATGCTGCAATACAACCATTTTGACACGACTTTAAAGCCATTCTTTTCCATCATTCGCCGTGAGGAAAAGTTGGTTCTGTCTACTATTGCAAATGCCTGTTGGGCACCTTTCCATCTGCCATACTCCATCATTTTAGAGATAAGCGCTGTCGCGATATAAGACCGGCGATGATTGGGATGTACTCTTACGCCTTCAAGCCAGATGGTATTGCCGTCAGGACATATGGCAACATGTGACGTTGCGATCTTCTTCTTCTTACCATCCGACTCAACTACAAATAGCTGCCCATGCTCTTCGAGGTACCAATAGTCCCATACCCTGTCAATATAATCACCCCAGCTGAAGGTGTTCAAGCAAAAACTCAAGATCTCATCCTTGTCTGATTTTCTTGCAGGCCTGATTCTTATCATCAAGCTCCCATACCCAGCTGCTTTTCCATCGGCATAAGAGTTATGATGAATTCATGATACTCCTATAAATTGGGTCCATGCGAGTCAATCTCACTCATCTAAATATATGATAGACGTAGAGAAATATATCTCAAATTGCCTGGCTTGCGTTAGGTGTTGCTTCGCCGTCATTCATGATAGATTGAACATTACTACCTTCCATGCACAAATATCATTTTCGATATTTATGTACAGATATTGTAAGGCAGATATGTGGTATGTGGGTGATATCTACAGACATCATATTGTCCCATAGTCTAGCTTCTATCTAGTTTAGAGTGATCATGGTCTGCATTAACATTTTAAGAAAAAAGAGTTGCTCAATTGAGAATACACTATCTTAAACCTGCCAAGACGGACATCACGCTCCATTCCACCGATAGAGAGATTAATCATATTCGCTGATGCAATTTTAATAAAACCCATACATTACAGAACGTACATTCAACTTTCTATTACTATCACATGATCAAATCGACATCTACATTATAATCATCTTGTTAGAAATCAGCTCCAGTAGACACTCGCTTTAATTTTTCATTGCTCTAGCAGATGATTCGGGATCTGCAGTGATTACTGAAAGCCAGGGTTTTAATAGGTCAGGGTTTAGCTTGACAAGCTCGATATTTGCGTCTCCCAGCAAATGAGTGCCATCCTCGGGGTATTCAGCAAGCACCACTATCCTCTTTATGCCAACGCTTATTGCCATCTTACTGCACTCTATGCATGGAGCAAAAGTAGAATAAAGAATAGCACCTTTTGTGCTCCCAGCATTGCCAAACAGGGCACACTGCATTATTGCGTTCGCCTCAGCATGTGTGCATAAGCAGCGATCAAGGCCTTCACCTGATTTGACCTCACCATTGAGTCTAGCCAGACAACGAAGACATCCACCATCGTAGCAATTCTTTATACCCGGGGGCGTGCCATTATAGCCGGTAGCTATCTGCCGGTTATCCTTAACAATTACTGCACCGATATGACGAGTCAGACAATTTGAACGAAGCTTGGCGATTTCTGCTTGCAACATAAAATAGGTGTCCCAGTCTGGCCTTTGCATTCTGTAGCATATCCATAATTACTATAAAAATTGATAACTCAAACGAACCGGTATATATAAAGAAGAAAGGGGCAATTCAGAGGGACAAAAAGTTACTGCTTCACAACCACCCATATCCCCAAGAGTCTAAAGAAAAGAGCAACAGGAGAAAGAGGGGAAGCAGCAGTGTATTTGTCGTCAACAGCAAGACCCTCATTGTCCATAGCCAGTGAGATAGATTTTCCGAAGGTGAGAAGCTTCCTGGAAAGCATTGCCAGGAACAGCAGAAACTCCAAAGCGTATTTTAATCATTTACTATTTTGTTACAGCAAGCATGAAACCTAGATAAGCTATAAGCAACTGCCATCTTATCTTGCCCTATATGGAACAAATAAAATGTTTAATTGTGCTATAAATGAAGTATATGTGAATCAATCATACTTCCACGTTGAAAGTGACCGTGTTGTCGGTCGTTTCAAAGTCAGCCCACTCTGCTCCCAGGTCAGAAAAGACGAATTTGAACAGCTCTGCGTGATACATTGACCATCTCTTACCCATTTCATGTTGAATGGCAAAATAGTGGGTGCTACCTGACACATCGTGCGTGTAACTAAACCCTGAAACTCTAATCCATGATTCGATAAGGTCAATGAACGCTCCAGTTGTATAGCTTCGCTTTATCATCAAAAGCATGTCCTTCATTTCGTTTTTGGCAATTTCCTCCGAGAGTTGCTTGACCTCGTCTTCGGATAGCCTATTCATCAGTCGAATCAGAAGAGTCTTTGGAAACGAAACCATTCCCGCCTTAGCTGCAGCACCAGAAAATTCAACATGAGTCTTGAAAATCTGGCTAGCAAGGGTATTCAGGCTGATTCTCTTTTGTTCTGCTTCCCTTCTTAAAGATTCAAGAGTTTGTCCATCAAAACGCAAGGTGACATTTCCGCTCGGAATTGACTCTTTTGTTAGCCTATTATTCAACATGTCAGGCAAAATCACTCATACACTTTGTTCCTTATAAGAGTTGTGTGCAGTGCACTATTTTAATTGCATTACACGAGTCTTAGTGCATCATGATCGATACGAGTGACTTTTTGACAATAACTGCAGATACCAATTGCCTGTGCAACAAATTCCTCTTTCCTATATAGGTCGATACTCATATAGTACGTCATGCAAGCAATAGAAAAGCCAGAACTGACCGACACTAGACATAAGATGTTTTCAGTTCTTCTTATTGATGATGATGCAGACATCCTTACCATCTTTAAGCATTCACTAGCGCAAGTAAGAATTCACACATATGCTTTCACCAATCCTATGCTTGCAGTTGAACATTTTAGAAGAAATGCTAACAGCTATGACATTATCGTTACAGACATTCGCATGCCACGCATGAGTGGCTTTCAAGTAGCAAGAGCGGTTAAGCAAATAAGACCTGACATCAAAGTTGCTTTTGCAACATCGTTTGGCATAAACAAGTCAGAGTTTGACAAAATCTTCCTATCGACAGAGGTGGATGTTTTTATT
>JALZFS010000044.1 GCA_030861405.1 Thermoproteota archaeon
TTTGACAAGTTAAGGCATGACCAGTAATTCTGAGCGCGTCTCAGTGAAATGGTTTGAGCTAATACCTGAAGCACTCTTGCATGTTGCAAACAAAATACTAGTATTAAAAGAAGAAAAAGAAGAAGAACAACAACGGAAGGATGACTACTACAACTATCAGGGCATTAGACAGGTAAATAGTATCATTGCAAAAGACTTGCAAGAGAATGCAGCACGTCTTGAAGATATTGCTACTGAATTTATGAAGCAATATGATCAGGTAAGAAAGCGAGCGCACAACTCGCTTGAGGATTTGGTAAAACTTATCGACTCTAATGAAAGAATAGTTCGCTTTACACTAAATGTTTATGCTGCTGACTTGATCGAAAGCAGAAATAAAATTATTGAAAGACTCAAAGAAATACAAGATAATAATAATAGTAATGATGAAGATAAGACCTTCTTCTTCAATCAGTTTTGTAAAACTGAGAACTTGGACAGGTTACTTGACGTCATTGACGAGTTCATAAGGCATGATATTGGGCGAAAGCTACGTGTGCCCAGAAAATAAAAGAATCACGCATGGTGGTAGTGGTAGTATTATCAAACATATGCAGCCAGACCATATCAGCAGTAGTATGGCCTATAATAAAAACAACAACGACAATGTCAGGCGCCAATCCAGTAGATCAGGGATAACCCAAAACATATACACACACAGACGCCTGCTATAGCTTCTTTCAAAAAAGCCTTAATCGGTCAAATTATTATTATTATTTTTATCAAAGGTAAAGCGACAGAACTATGGTAGGAGATTTAATTGGAATGCCAATAACAGAATACTGCAAGTGACTTATTACATATCGTGATGCAATTCCTGTGGCCAATTCTTTGATTCAAAGACAAAGCTAAAAGAACAATAAACAAGAATCACAGAATAACAAATTCAAAAATAATAGCCGTAGCAGGTTAACAATTGCTGCTTCGGATAAGAAATAAGAAGAAGAAGAAGAAAGTGTCTACCTTCTAGATCTTAACATCCTAAATATTAAATGCTTGCAACTGGCTGTCTGCTTCATGTCAGCAGCACTATGACAGGAACACGTATCACTTCTACTAATGCAGAAATAATAGTAAATGAGATCTTATCCACTAACGAAGAGATACTAGCTATAACAATAATAGATGCAAGAGGAGGAAATGTCCTTGCGTCTAAACGAAAAGAGTCTTTTACAAGAGAGTTTGGAGCATTTCGTGAGGAGCCTAGATATGTTGGAAGTTTGGCTCTTTCATTCCTTAGCATTGCAAACGAAGTTAGAGAGATCACTGGCCAAACTCAATCTATAATCACTACATATGAGAGATGTAAGGGGATGCTGATACCTCTAATACCTCATATTGAGGTATTAGTAGGACTTGTACTGCAAAAGTCAGTTAATGCAGAAGATTATGATATTGTTAGCAAGGTTCAAAAATTATTCTCAAACTGTTTCACGTAAGCCAGCAATTGGCAGTATGAATGTAAATTTTGCTCCTTGGCCATCTTTATTATTTTCAGCCCATATCTTACCGCCATGTGCTTCAACAATAGCCTTTGAAATGTAAAGCCCAAGCCCTGTGCCCTTGTCAGACTTGGTTGTAAACTTTGAAAATAACTTAGGCATTATAGCGGGATCTATTCCGGGGCCTGTATCTGTAATGCTTATACTCACATGCCCCTCTTCTAGGCTTTCAACTCTTATTGAAATGGTACCACTATCAGTAAATTTCAGAGCATTTGTTAAAAGGTTTGAAATAACCTGAGTTATACGCTCCTTGTCTCCTTGCAAGGTTATTATATCGTTCTCAGGATAAGAGACAGTTATTTGGACTTTCGTGCCTGCAGGTTTCACTGAGTCAATCTGTCTTCTAAAATCATCCGCCAAGGGTAACATAATATCTTTTAAGTTAAATTGTTCCTTTCTGATCTGCAAAGATCCGGTCTCTATTCTCGCAGTATCTAGTATATCCTGCATAAGCTGATTGAGCCTTCTGGCATTGCGTGATATCATTCGGATATCTTGTGCATTAACGGATCCTCTCTCTTGGCCTTCTAACCCTGACTCGATTACCTCTGACATGCCTAAGATGGATTGAAGGGGTGTTCGGAGCTCGTGGGCAGCCATGCTTATAAATTCCCGCTGTACTTGGTATGCTTCCTTGAGCTTCTCATTCATCATTTTGTCATTCCACAAAAGTTCAAAGAATGACCTGAATGAATTGACAGTTGGCCTGCTATTTGTGTACAAAATAAAACCTATAGCATTTGGAAAATTATTTGCATCACTTTCACGCAGCTCTGCGCGAAAGAGTTTCCTACCATCAACGATTAGGATTGTACTTTCAAAACTAGCCGACTGAAATACCTGTATGGCAGGTGCTTTTTTCATTAGCCATTCAAGTACATCCTTATTTGAATCATCAATAGGGCAGATTATTTTTACCTGTACTGCATTATTATTATTGTTCATACTCACTCCAGCCAGACTATTTAGTATTCCAAGCTCGTAGTCTCTTATCAGAGCTTTGGCAGATGGTAAAATCAAAAGAGCCTCTTTTTCTACAGATGAAGCAAGCTTGCGATAGATGTCTGTCGCGACCGCGACATCTCTTATAACTTCAAAGAATTCCGGCTCCACCCCTTCTTCTAACTCTCTGATTCGGTCGTGTGAGCTAAGAGCCTTCCTCCATAGCATTTCAAAGAAGTACTGCTGTTGCTGTACAAATGCTCTAACATTGCTGACTAGCAGTTGCGATATAGGTTGCGCCTCTTGCGTGGTTGCCACTCCTGCGTAGTCTGTTCCATCTGCAATTGTGAAATTGCCGCTAATTCCGTCCATATGGCGAACTTCGGCTATCTCCATCATTTCTCTACAGTATTCAATATTTTCCCGCGTAATCTCTGTGATGAGTCTTATCTTTATGCCTCTCCTCTTAAGATCTAAATATGCTTGCCTTATTGGTTCCGTTGTAAGTATTACAGACGGTGCATTTCGGTCTACACACATGTCGCATGATTTTCGTAATTTGTATAAGACATCTAAGGATCTACCAACAGTATTTTCGACACCTTCCCAGACTTGGGTGACTTCTTTGTCTGAAGTAAGTGTCAAGCCACCTAAAGTGCTTATTTAGGATATATAAGAATTTATCAATGAAGTTATACCATAACGATTGTTCGCCGTTGATGTACTTTTGACTAAAAGAAGAAGAAGAAGAAGAAGAAGGAGTAGCACCGGAATCATTGCTGCTATAATCAGCCTTACCTTAGATGTGTCTCTAACCAAAGTAATAATAATGATACCAAAGAAATGATCCACACGATGTACAACACAATACATACGCATTCTCATTGACAGACTACTGGACGGTTCTAACTCGCAGGGGCTTGCTTCGCTATGACTCAAATACACAGACGTTTAAGACTACAAGAAAAGGTCGCAGGTCTTTTAATACCCACAATCAGGCGTATGCAAAATGATTAATGCATAAAAATAGAGAAATATACATGTATGACGACTATTGTGATTGACAGATCTATTAGAACCTAGAGACCAGATGTTTTTATTTGGTGTTGTTATTCTTCTTCCACTTTGTTCAGTATATTATTAATCTTGTTCAATACATATTTACATTAATGGCAACCACTCGGTCAGGAGAATCAAAGAGAGGTCATACGGCTCAGAGACACACACACATTCGCTGCTCCAGCAGTTTCTTTCATAAAACCTAATTCCCTTCTTTAACAGAACCACTATTATCATTATTGTCGTCATCATCTTCTTTGTCCTTGTCCTTGTGATTCGTCCAATATGTCCCCTAACTGGTTGTATATGTCAAGGAATCTAAGACCTTTCTTACCAGTCTTAAACGTATACCTTGATGGGTCATAGCTAAGCAAACCATTTGCAATTAAAACACGAAGACATTCTTTGACCTGGTCATGGTGAAGATGATATGTGCTATACATTATCTTGGTCTTTTGGCACTACTACTGCCACCACTTTTCATTTCTTCTTTGTATATCCAGCAAGGGTAGGCGGTGTGCCTTTGTCACGGATAAAGAAGATAATTTGAAATTGTTACCATTTTTAGGTAGATATTTATAGTATAAGTTATTTATTCGTAAGTAATCTTAAATTTGTTAGTAGTTAGGTGATTAGAATCAGTAATTCTCTACCACGGTGTGAGATAATTGCTTCATATTTGATATTAATGATGCGTTCCGTCACAATTTCAAGAAAAATGCTAGAACTCATCACTAAACTAGCACTTGGGGATGAATATAGAGATAGAATTGATATTTTCAACGATATTCTACAGATTGCAAATGGAGGGATAGATAGTAAGACAGAGATAACGTACAGAGCAAGTATTAGCCATGCACAATTGAAAGAGTATATAATGTTTCAAATGGAAAATGGCTTGGTTTGCTATGACTTAGATAATCATTCATTCAAGACCACCGAAAAAGGTCTTGGTTTGTTAATGCATATACAACCAGATGCACGTTATGGTCAGCGGCAACATAATGCGAT
>JALZFS010000049.1 GCA_030861405.1 Thermoproteota archaeon
AGAGGATGTTAGATCTAAGGTAAAGAAAATCTGCCACTATTTTTAGTGTTACTAGACGTTTGCGATATATGCCGATGAAGGCAATATTTTGCGAATATAGCTTCCCAATCTGTCTCTTAGCCTTGTCATCGTATTTATTTATCTTTAATATGTCAAGGCAGCAGTCTATGTCACTTTCTAATGCTGCCAGTAGACTATTGTTCTTTCCCTTATCATATGATCCCAATCCTAACAGTCACCTAACATTAGATAGTATGGCGAAGAAACCAGCTGTCTAGGGAAAATGCAGCGCTGCATGAGTAGCTACCATCACCATATCCCATCACACACACCAAACGCTACTGCGTGGTATCTTTACCACTCCATTGCTAGACAGACTGAAGAGCCTTCACCAAGATTAACTTACGACGGTGATGGGTTTAACTCTTGTCGATATGATCTATTAGTTTACCATAGATGATGTAGGAGTATAGGAACGATTGCAAACTAATAGCTTACTTCAATATTTTAGGGTTGATCACTATTCTCAAACATTCGAGCATTCATTGCCAATCAAGACATAGCAATAATTGATTTTGTGTTTATTATTATTTCTATAGCAGTATACTATATAATCACTATTGCGTTTAGCATATCTGCTATCTCTATTATCTATTCAAAACTATGATACAATAAGGGGTGAATAATGTTGATACAAAACAAGATCATCAGATGTATTTATCCAATATTGGAGATATTCTCGAACTTTAGTACATAACCCATCGGTCGCTAGCGCTAGGTTCATATCCTTTGTTTTGTGGGTTTGTATATACAAGATTGGCGATATATCGCTACACAGTATACAAGAGCCCCAATATCGGCATATTTGTTAAGGCAAATGACAACATCATATTAGTGCCGTACGGTTTTGCAGAGACAAAGACAGAAAAGCTTGCCGACTACCTGCAGGTAAGGGAAGTTTATGTCTCCATAGCGGGCACTAGGCTCCTTGGTCCCATGACTGTTATGAACAATAATGGCATCCTGCTACCGCCAATAGCATCTGACGAAGAGGTCCAGGTACTCAAGCAGTCAAGCCAACTCAATGTCGAGCGGGTGAAAAGCAAATTCACTGCAATAGGCAATCTGATTGCAACAAACGATAATGGTGCAATAGTGTCTCCACTGTTTAAGGGAGAGATCAATCGTCAAGTACAGGACGTACTTGGTGTTCAGGTCTGTGCGATGACCGTAGGCGGCTTTGTCCAAACGGGATCAATGGTAGTTGCCACTAATGGCGGTGCGGGTGTCCATCCCAAGGTAACGGAGGAAGAGGTAAAGGAAATCTCAGAGATATTGCATGTGCCAGCTGAGCCAGTAACAGTTAATGGAGGTGTACCTTTTTTGTCTTCAGGCATAGTTGCAAATACCAAGTCAGTAGTTGTAGGTAACCTTACAAGTGGTCCTGAGCTTATTATGCTAAGCAGGATCTTCAAAGCATGATCATAGAAATCCTGTGCATAGGTAATGAGCTACTCTCTGGCTTAACTCTTAACACTAACGCTCATTGGCTTTGCAATCAGATTACAAAAGTCGGTGGGGTTGTAAGAAGAGTAATGGTTGTACGCGATGAGATTGGCGAGATTTCATCTTCAACAAGGGAAGTACTTGCAAGAAATCCGAATATTTTGATAACAACAGGTGGCCTTGGTGCAACTTACGATGATATGACACTTGAAGGTGTGGCAATATCACTCGGCAAAAGAGTTGTGCTAGACAATAGAGCTATCGAAATGCTGAAGAAAAGCTATGCAACACGCAAGCTCCAATACGAGCTCACGGGGTCGCGGCTAAAGATGGCCACTATACCAGAAGGATCAATTCCAATCCAGAACCCAATAGGAAGTGCGCCCGCAGTCATGAAGCAGGTAGATGGTACTGTAATTTTTTGCCTGCCAGGCGTACCATCAGAGATGAAAGCAATATTTGAACAGCGAATCCTGCCTCTAATAAAGGAGTCGGTAGGCAAGTTTGTGGCAGAGGAAGTTAACTACATTGTTAGGGGCTGTAGTGAAGCCATGATCGCTCCAATATTGATAGAAATAGTCAAATCATATTCCGAGAACGCAATATACCTCAAGACGCATCCGTACGGATTTTATAAGGAGAAGATACCGCAGATAAGAATACAATTGATATCGCGCGGCCATGACGATAAAGAGATTAAAAAGAGGCTCACTGCGATAGGAGAAGTTCTTGAAAGGGAAATTACAAGATTAGGCGGCAGGATATGCTGATATTTTTGCTCGCCGGGCTAGCAGATGGAGCTGCTAGCGCATTCTACCTTGCCTACAACTACCAGCCATTACTGCTAAATGGGCCAGTGCATGGTGGAATTTTTGTTTTTACCTCTTAGGGTTATGCATTTTGTCAAGAAATTGAGCGTACATGCTGTTCGTTCATTTTAGCTGGCGCATTACCCGTACATCTCGCAATACATTTTGCGATAATAGGTGACCTTGCTCATTTAATTGGTGTAAGCCACATCTTGCTGAATTTCTCGTCATTGCCATGAACTACTGTATTGAAGAGCAACTTTAGCTGTTTTGTTATCTTACCTGTCTTGCCAGCGCCTATCGTCCTATTATCGATCTGGACAACAGGCTTGATTTCTGCTGCTGTGCCTGTCACAAACACTTCGCTAGCGGTGTAGAGCTCATCACGTGATATATCACGCACTTCGTATTCGATGCCATTCTCTTTTGCAAGTGCAAGTATACTATTTCTTGTCATGCCTTCGAGCGCACCGGATGTAGTAGGCGGGGTTGCAAGGGCATTTTCCTTTACTATAAATATGTTTTCTGCACTTGCCTCGACCACTGTTCCAGCTGAATTAAGCATTATTGCCTCGTCAAAGCCGGCCTTGATAGCTTCCACTCTCGCAAGCGCAGAATTCGCATAGTTAGCAGTGGCCTTGGCGCGCATTGGCAAAGATCTCTTGTCGATCCTTGTCCAAGACGATACCATCATCCGAGCACCTTCATCTGCCCCATTTCTGCTTTTCAGATACTCATCCCACATCCAGACCGCTATGGCAACTGACACTTTGTTTGGTAGAGGGTTGACGCCCATCTTGCCATAACCATAATACGCAATTGGCCGGATATAGCACTCTTCCATTCCGTTTGCCTTAACAGTTTCAATAGTTGCTTTTTCGAGCTGTTGTTTAGTATACCCAAGGTCCATGAAGTAAATTTGGGCACTATCTATTAGCCGTTGTATATGATCGCTTAATCGGAATATTGCGCTGCCGGTGACAGTCTTGTAACAGCGGATACCTTCAAATACACCGGTTGCATAGTGCAGCCCATGTGTTAATACATGGATCTTTGCATCATCCCAGTTCACAAGAGATCCATCGAGCCAGATTTTGCTTTGTGTCATTTCAGTCCATAGATCTTCGTTCTTGTAGAATGTATCGCTCTGACTGCATCTGCAACATTCATGCCCTTGTCCTCGACTACTATGAGGATCCTTGATGTTTCCTCCTGCGCGTCAAGGTTGAGAATGTTCAGATCATGTTCACTTACTGTGCTGCTAGCAGTAGATGCTATCTTAGGAACACGCCACATCTCATCACCAATGAGCGTAACGACTCCTCTGCCATAGACAATCTCGGCCTTTGGACTATAAGCGCGAACATGCCTCTCATGTCTTCTAATATAGTCTGCATCAAGGAACAGCAGCCGTGTGATCTCTGTATCATCGATCATATAAGGAGACAACTTGACAAAATCATGGTACTGTCTGTCAAGCTGTAGCGACGCTACAAGATATGATGCCGCTGTACTCTCCATCCTTACTATTGCACAGTTCCTCTTACCGGTCACTATTTTTATTGGATTAGCATGTTCTAAAATGGGCGGCTTCTTCTGAATTGTGGTAACACTGGCGCTCGGGCTCGTCATGTCTGTGATAAGGATAGGAATGTCAAGGTTGTTATCATCTATCTCTTTTATTGCAATTGGATCGAGAATTTTCATACCAAACATGCCAGCAAGCTTGGCCTCATTGTAGGATAGATATTGTATGTATTCCAATTCATCCTTCACTATCCTCGGATCTGCGCTTAGGACTGCACTGTCTTTTTCCAAGCTGATCTTAACGTCATAATGGTCATGAAGTAGGATTGCAATGTCTACAGCAGTCCTGTCTGAACCTCCACGCTCATATGTAGTTTCAAGACCATCCATAGTTTTACCAATAAAGCCCCCTAAGGAGACAATGTCGCTATGATCCACAAGATCGAAAAGATGGCCTGCATGTTGTTTTGATTCTTGTACCATAAAGTTTGCGGCTTCAAAGTTATCATCAGTGATTATGGGCCACTTTTCGATTGAAACATGAGACGACTTAAGGCCAGCACTGCGCATTACAAAATCCATCAGGTAGGACATTGTCACTTCTCCACTGTATGCAAGAGTTCGTGATCTTATCACATCGACAAAGCGTCGGTTCTCTGCTGCCTGCTTGAGTGAAATTATCACCTGCCGGTGGAATCTATCAAGATTATCGAGGAATTCATTGCGTCCATGGCTGTCCAAGTATTTGGTAGCTATCTTCTCATAGGCCTCTCGGAGTACTTCAATCTCGACAGGGGTGGAGGAAGCATACCTTCTGCCAACGTAAATCGCTGCATCGGTCATAGAGACGGTTTTGCCTTCATATTCAATGAGAGGCGCTGAGAAAACAGTAATTACCTTGGAATCTTTTTGCAGTTGTTTTATCCTATCAAGAATCTTGGGGATCATGACACCCTCTAGTCCAATGGCGCTACCGCCAAATTTTGCAACAGTTATAGAAGTCATTGAGTCAAATCTCTTAGGCTAGTTGAAAGGAATTCCCTATATTAAAGATAGGAAATCAGTAGAAAGAATGAAGCCTCTTGCATATTAATGTGAACCATTCAAAATAGTTTGCTTACATTGATGGTCAAATAATTGCGTCTACCAGTATAGCAGCTTGCTGATGGTATGGATCAACGAAGCAGCTGCTGCTTGAGTAGACTGTTTGTCAAAAATGTCTTTCTACAATATGAACTGCCTTAAAACTAGGGCAATGTACTTTATCAATGTTCTGTAAATTAATAACAAGGCATATTTGGTTAGAAACAGCCGCCTTGGACTATATATCAATACAGCGGTTTGGTTATCTGAGAACATTGCGCCTTAGATTGAGATTGTAAAGTATTTTGACCTGCAATTTTCATACGCAGCAATTGGTATATGTCTTACCTCCTCTCTTCTGCAGCGGAATCAGGCTTCAATTGGTTTTATAACCATATAGTCACCGTCAGAATTGGCACATATTCACAATCAATGCAGCCTTCCATTCTTATGTGATCTGACATCTCAACAACGATACTACATGTAGCTCTCTCTTAAACTAACCAATCTACCTGCTGCAAATGGTCAGCTTATTGCCGCCATAAATCTATACCTGCGTGATACATTACCTGTTTGATCCACATATCAGCCTGTTGGGATGTACAATTGCTTGAATGTTATCAAAAAGGCACCTATTCTCAAAAGATGCATAGGCTAGGTACTTTTTAAGCCACTGACGAATGTCGAATGTATATTACTTGAGGATAAATTAGTTGACAAGCCACATTGTACATTAGATTTCAGAGGTTTTGTAATATTATAGCGGAAGAACCGTCATCACAGTAAGCATCAAGATCTAGCAGATATAACCATGATTTTCTCGACTATTCAGGAATTAGAGTTTTAACGAAAAATATACCCTATATGCCTATAATCATGCTCCTTTTAAATGTTCAAAAGGAGCGGCGGTCAAAAATATGGGAAACCTTCATTTTCTGTTAGGTAGAAGTCACATCAGCAGATAACTGGCTACCATTTCCACGATAAATTTCGCCTTAATAGGCAAGTAAGTTATATCTCAATTGGCAAAAGCATTATTATTGCTTGCCATACACTACTATTTATCCTATGACAACAGAAACGATGACATGCATATGTGGAGACTGTGCACATGAGCTACGTACAGACTGCCTTACTATGCAATGTACATGCTGTGTTAGACAAGATGCACAACGCATGCTAATGCATACTGCCGAAAAATCCTAGACTCTGCAGTATCGTGTCCAGATAATGTTTCTTTTTGCATGGAGCTCGCCATTCGGCTTTTTCATTATAAAAAGATACTTAAAACCGCGCAGGTAAAAGTTGAAGCGTAGGGCACGATTATGCCATACATCTGTGTTGGATGTCTGGCTTCTTCTTGCTACACACACAATATCAACTGTCTCAAAATATTTGCAAAGATCCTTGTAAACTCGAAAGCCTACAGGGGTAAACTTCTTCTTCACCCACTGATCCCCTATTAGCCAACCAAGGATCTTGCCAGGTTTGAGTACGCGGTAGCACTCGGCCATAACCTTGTCAAGCTCTTCATAGAATTGATCATCCTCTGCAGAGATCTTGCCAATGTTATCAGGATGGTCATTATAGTATAGATTATCTCCATATGGCGAATCAATGAATACCATGTCAACTGTGGTATCGGCAAGTGGCATTTTGCGAGCATCATTTTGAATTATGTCAGGCCGGATGGATGAAATATCGTATGCTATGCAGCGGCGCTCTTCGTCGTTGCAGACATCTATTGTGGTGCCACTACCAGCCATCGGGTCAAGCACAAGGTCGCCAGGTTCTGTATAGCGCCTGACCATATTGTAGATTACAAATGCTGGTGTTACACCAGCATACTTGTTACTTCCCTTTCGAGTATTGCCATAGCTTTGTCGAGGGTAATCCCAAAGTGTAGTAGACTCAAGCCATGGCTTATCCTCTGCGGTCATTTTGACCATCTCCATATGGCGATCAGGATTCTCCAGGTATCTAGAGAGCGATTGTGCCTGCTCTCCATTCAGCACGTCGTGCCAGCTGATCCCTATGCCAGACAGAAATTTTCTTGCACCCACAAGTGAGTGTACTTTGCTGTCGCATGACACTTGTACCTGGTACGGATATCTGCCTTTCCAAGCTTCAGGCACAATGTTTTTTGCACCGTTGGATTTGGCGACGAAGGTACCATATAGAGTATCAGTGTCAAGATTAACCAAAAAAAGAAGATCACCGCTCCTTACCTTCAAAACATTCTCGCCATAAACCCGAGTTGTTGCAAAGAGCATACGTTCAAAGCATTCGCGCTCGCTCTTGCGGGTGCAGGCGAATATGTGCCCATTTGGTGCCTGCCCAGCATTCTTCATGATCAACGTACGTGACAGAGGGAGCAGATTTAACGATAGCGGAAGCGATAATTATTACATGTTGCTAGGAGCAAAAAGCGAAATACAGATATAGTTGTGCAGATGTCTTTAGCTTTAATAGCCTTTTCTTCTTCAACTCTTCTCAACTACATATTGAGGAAAGTTCAACCTGCACATGTATTGAGCGGTGTATTAGATAGATCCAATTTTCATCGTATTTTAGACGAAACGAGCATTTCTGATTAACAATTATTAATAAATATCCAAAAATCATACTGAAAAAGCTTTGAAATTGTAAGTTATTGGGATGAATGATTCTCACAAGTAGCAAAGTGTATTCCGAGAAACTTTTTAGGGTAATTATGATAACTCCATGGTATGATGAAACTTTGCTATCTTTGCAGTACAAGGACAGCTGCAATGGAATGCGCTGAATGCAAAAGACCTGTGTGCAAGAAGTGTACAAAGGATTTTCCATTTTCAGGTAGCGCCTGCCTTGAATGCGCAGCAACTATCAAGACGGGTTTGGGAGGCGTCAGAAAAGACGAAGAGATCTTTTAGTATACTTGTTCGTTGCTAGTGATGCCTCATATTGCAAATCAACAAGTTATTTTTTATGATATAACAAAATTACAACAAGGTCAGAAAAATAATTTTATAATGCAGCGCATTTGGGAAGAAAATTCGAATAAGATACAGACAAAATGCTTCTGCAAATTGACAGACAAAATTACCGGCCTGTAGTTACTGCAAGGATGCTAGCAATTACAGCTATTGCTCCAAGGCTGACACCCACTACAATCCACCGTAACAAACGCGACATGTATTCTTGAAAACCAGTTTGACATTTATCTGCTACCATAGGTATCATATCTTGAAAATGCAAAATAAACACCTTGCAAGAATGAACTGTGCATTAATACATATTGTCTCGTATTACATATAACACCTCTAGCGCCTTGGGCTTGACGCGCCGGTAACGATATAATGCACGGAATCACCTATGTAACAGGCATGATCTGAAATACGCTCAAGGTATCTAAGTATGAGCAGGGCAGAGATATAGCAGCGCGGGTCAAAGGAGTTTTTGCCAGTTTTTTCATCTGGAGTGATAGCCTCTCTTAAATACTTCCTATAAAGCGTGTCAACAGTATCATCCATCTGATATAGCCTTTCTGCCGCGTTCTTATCTTTTGACTGCAGGGCCTGAACACTTATGCGTATCATTTCCCGAACAGTGCCAGACATTTCTAAAACTCCGCTCTTGTCGCAATTGACTATTGAGCCCATAGTTTCAAGGACATCCACAATATCATAAGCATAGCGGCCAAACCGCGAAAAGCCATATGCGATTTCCATACAGGATCTGATAAAGCGGAGGTCAGTGGCGACTGGCTGGTACCGGGCAATCAATTCAATTGCAAGGTCACCGACTTCATCCTGGAGCACTCTAAGCTGCTCAGACCATTCAAAGATGACCTTTTTGGTGCTTGCTCCTTTTTCATATGATTCTATGGCAGTGGTCACAGATTTTTCGGAGAGCTTAGCCATATCCATAATGATATTCTGTATACGGTCTATCCCAAGGTCTAATAGGCGCGTCAATTTACAAAACGTCTACCTTGCTAGCCAAACTTACCAGATATGTATCTTTCAGTAAGCTCCTTCAGAGGGTTTTCAAAGATCTGTTTTGTTGCGCCATACTCAATAAGCTCACCAAGGTACATAAAGGCAGTAAGGTCGGACACGCGTGCTGCCTGCTGCATATTGTGAGTAACAATTATTATGGTTAAGTCTTTCTTGAGGTTGTGTATCAGCTCCTCGATTTTGGAGGATGCAATTGGGTCCAGTGCAGACGTCGGCTCATCCATCAGGATCACTTCGGGATGCATTGCAAGCGCTCTTGCAATGCACAATCTCTGCTGCTGCCCTCCAGAAAGGCTCAAACCTGGCTTGGTAAGCTCATTCTTGACTTCATCCCAGAGGGCGGCGCCTTTTAGACTTTCCTGAACAATCTCCTCAATAAGCCTCTTGTCCTTTATGCCATTGAGCTTCAATCCAGCCGCTACATTGTCATAGATGCTCATTGTGGGAAAGGGATTAGGCTTTTGAAAGACCATTCCAATACGCCTTTTGATAACAACAGGATCTACCCTTTTGTCATAAATGTCAATGTTGTCAAGAATAACGTTTCCTTTTGTGGTTGCACCTGGCGTCATTTCATGCATGCGGTTTAGGCATCTAATCAAAGTCGTCTTGCCGCAGCCAGATGGCCCGATGATTGCAGTAGCTGTGTTTTCCTTTATGTCAAGGCTGATATTTTTCAAAGCTTGCTTCGTTCCAAACCATGCGTTGAGACTCCTAATGGAAACCTTGTAACGGTGTCGCAGATCGGCTGCTGTAAGCGGGGCACCGATATTTTCGATGTCGCTGCCTATTGCTTCACGTGTCACTAGTTAGGCTTCACTCGATAGCTAATTATGCATTGTCTATATTCTCTATATAGGAAATAGCAGTTATTGCGATCAGACAGCAATTGACTTTACTCTGAATCCCTTCTTGTAAGCTAGCATCCTCAACCCTACGCTCATAGTAAGTACTAACAGTATGAGAACCAGGGCTGCTCCCCATCCAAATTGGTGCGCTGACTCATATGGTTGTGATGCAAGCCGCCATATCCGAAGCGGGAGAGCATCCACAGGATTAGTAAAACTGGTAAAGAAGAGGCTGGTCCCAAGTATAGTCATAATAAGGGGTGCGGTTTCGCCGGCTATTCTAGAAAGGGCAAGAACAATTCCTGTTAACACTCCACTCTTGGCGGATGTCAATACAATAAACAGGATTACCTTCCATTTCGGAATTCCTAGCGAATAGCCTGCCTCACGAATAGTGTTTGGAACTACCTTAAGCGTCTCTTCTGTAACCCGCACGACGATAGGGACCATAATAATAGAGAGTGCAAAAGCCCCTGCCCATACGGAAAACGATCCAATTGTAAGTACAATGACCACAAAGCCTACAATTCCAACCACAATGGATGGAAGGCCAGTAAGGACATCATTCAAGAATCTGACAATATAAGGGAACTTGTCACTGCCTGCAAATTCTGACAGATATATTCCAGCCATCACTCCAACGGGTGCACCTATGAGTGACGCAAGAGCAATTACAATAAGCGTACCTTGAATGGCAGGTCCAATACCACCCCTTCCAGATCCTATCGCGCCAGGTGCTTGCGTGAGAAATCCTATGCTTAAAGCATCTGCTCCATTTTTGATAACCTCGATTAGTATGCTGCCAAGTGGTATGACGGCAGCGATAACGCAAGCTATTACTACAGCCGTCATAATTTTGTCAAACAGCCTGCGCCTAACAGATTGCTTATTCATCATTTGCTGAATCTTGAGTCGCCGTCTTCTGTTATGGCCACCGCTTTCAAATGTCCCAATCGACCTTTCATCTCGTTCTACCATCTGTCTATTACTCTCTTCCTGGTGAAACTTTTGCGATACGAGAAACCATGACACGTGCACCAATATTAATACCGATTGTAAGAAGGAATAAAACTACTGCAAGACCAATGAGAGCAGAAACATGAAGTGATGTTACTGCTTCGTTAAACTCATTGGCAATTAGACTCGCAAGGGTCTGGCTTGGCGAAAATAGCGAATTGGGGATAGCAGAAGCTCCGATCGAGTTTCCAATTATCAAGGTCACAAGCATTGTTTCACCTACAGCCCTGCCAAGTCCAAGTACTGCGGATCCAAATAGCCCGGACTTGGCATATGGAAATATAGCGGTCTTAATCATTTCCAGACGGGTTGCTCCAAGGCTGTAAGCTGCCTCTCTTTGGGCATTGGGCACTGCTCTTATTACTTCTCTTGAAATTGAAGACACAGTTGGAATTATCATTATCGCAAGTACAATGCCTGCAGTAAAGATATCTAAGCCAAATGGAGTCTTTGCAAATAGAGGAATTGTTTGGCCAAATGTCTGATTTAGCGGTATTTCAACAAAGTCTCGTATCCAGAATCGAAATACAAATAGCGCCCAAAGCCCATAGATTATGCTAGGCACAGCAGCTAATAGTTCTATTGTGAACGATAAAGGAATGGACAGTCTATGCGGAGATATTTCTGCAATGAAAATGGCTATTCCTAGGCTTATTGGAACTCCTATTGCCATTGCAATACCAGAGCTTATCAGCGTACCAACTATGTAAGGCAGAGCACCATAGGATTCTCGTCCTTCAACCGCGTTCCAATCTGTTCCTGTTATAAATCCTATTACTCCTTCACGATAAAACACCTCAGCCGATCCATAAAATATTGAGGCAGCTACAAGACAGAGGAGGAGTATAGTATACCCGGCTGCCCCTATCACGATCAAGCGAAATATTTTATCTCCTGCAGGCGCACTTCTCAGCAAAAAAGGTGAAAGTCTGTCAGAAGTGGACTGTCGTCTCGATCCTATTTTAGTTACTTCTTGTGATAAAGATCTGCGATTCTTCCTTCGCAGATAAATTATCCCAGCAGCAACCACAAGCGGCAGTATTACCGCAGCTGCTATAAATGACATTAGAAGTTTTGTTGATGTAACATCAGTTCCACTTTCTATTGTCATGACAGGCTGGCCCTTATAAGCGACGGATCTGAGTGTCTCTTGATTTAATGTCACTACATCATTTGGTAATGCAGCGTATGCCAAATCTTTGGCAAATTTCTGACCATCAGTTATGGCCCAAGCTATAAAGTCTACCATAGCTTTGGCTTTATCCACACTGTCAATCCTAGGATTGGTGCTCAGCTCTTTGTATAATATAAGGTAAGAGAAGCTAGAGATAGGATAGGAATCCTTGCCGGGGGCATCAGTTGTCGATACCTGCTCCCACGATTCGTCTCCCCTTGGTAAAAGCTTAGATGAGGAAGCTACTGCAGCACGCACGGAATCAATAGAGGGTTCTATAAAAATACCCTCCCTATTTTGCAGGTAGGCATATGTCATTCTTGTAGTGAGCGCATATGACAGCTCAATATACCCGATCGTATAAGGCATGCTCTTTATGGTGCTTGCAACACCTTCATTGCCGGGGGCTCCTATGCCAACGGGCCACTGCACGGATTTGCCCTTGCCAACCTCGACTTTCCATGCAGTGCTTACCTTTGAGAGATAGTCTGTCCAAACAAATGTCGTGCCAGAGCCATCAGATCTATGAGCTACAATGATGCTTTGTGCAGGCAGCAAAACGTCAGGATTCAGTTTCTGTATCTGAGGGTCGTTCCATCTCGCGATTTTTCCAAGATAAATGTCTGCCAGAACGGATCCTGTAAGCTTCAATCCCTTAGTTGGAACCTCAGGAATATTATACGACACAACAATTGATCCAATTGTTTCAGGGATGTGTACGGCTCCGGGAGCCTTTTCCATCTCGGAACGGCTAAGCGGGGCATCAGTGGCACCAAAGTCGATAGTCTTCTCAGTAAATTGTTTGACTCCTCCGCCACTGCCAATCGACTGATAATTAATGGTTACCTCTGGCTTGATTCTTTGATACTCAACGCGCCAAGTATCAATCAGAGGAAAAGGAAAGGTCGCCCCAGCTCCATTAAGATCGATCCTCTGCGGCTGCGCAGCGGCAGTAGTAGAATTTCTAAATGATAAGAAGGTGGTGATAGAAAACGCAGATAACAATAGCAGAAGCACGCCCACAAGAATAGATAAATTATAAATTCTGGTGTGTTTTGCATGCATCAGGCTAGCTAGTTTCAGCAAATGTAGTTCTTATTGCTAGCTTCTATAATTTCTATATTCTATATAGACTAGGCAGAGTAATGGGACTATCAAACAATCAAGCCTTGTTTAAATTATTAATTAATATTCATAATCAGAGAGGTCAGAGACTCTGCAGGACAGACTGTACTTCGATATAGCAGTGACTTATAGGATTATAGATCAAGACAGAATTTAAAAGACAAATAGAGATATGCCACAAGGTGTATAATTTATTAATATTACCGAAATGATTTGTATGCCTGATCATTCCCAAGGCGTATGCTTTTGATGCTAAAAGCTAGGATTTTGTTGTATAACATAGTTAGGTAGTATTTAATAACTAGTATATTCTAATATATACAACGCAATCCGACTAGCCGAAACAGAGGTCTGATACGTCATTCAGATTTGCACAAGAGGTAAAGGCCTCGTGTGCCCGGGAAAAATGGCGTCTGCCAGATGCAGTAACAGGTAATCTGATGCCTTTGGGCATCAGATAGCTCTAATGCATCACTTTGGCAAGGGCAAACCACAGGGCTGGCAGGAACCTGGGAGACAGTCTTGAAGGGAAAGCCACATGTCTTCGAAAGCTAGTCGGTTTGCATTCTAAAATAAGTCAGATGTAAAAGGAGATTCGGTCTACAGAAAGGCGGGAAAATCACAATCATCAGCTATGATAGGCATGAGCGTATCCTTAACTCACAGCAGATATATCAATGAATTAAGACAGATCGTTTGCATTAGCTCTGCCATCCACTGTAATGATTGAATTGTAATTGTACAATTTACGTTACATTATCAATTGTAGCTATACTGTTTTGCTCCCAAAATTCATGACTAATTTTCCTCTTCTTCCTTTTCCTTCTTTGAGTCTGTTTCAGTAGGCTCGCTCAGCTTGAATCGACTTCCTACTCTTATAATGAATGGTCCTATGAACGTGGTCACTATTGTAACTACACCCAATATTGGCAGAATAGAAGGAGTAATAGCGTTCACGTCCTGTCCACCCTTTGCAACGATTAATGACACCTCGCCTTTAGTAGCCGACATTCCAAGGCCAGCCCTTAGCGCAGTAGTGCCATCATAGCGTGCTCTGACCAAAATACCAGTCACTATCAAAAGTTTTGAGGCAAAAGAAGTCAGTATAAGGATCATGGCAGGGATTATGAATGCAGGGATCAGCGAAACATTCATGAGCGCTCCTATTGATATAAAGAACAAGGCCGCAAACATATCCCGGAGAGGTATCGTAATTATTCTTGACACGGCCGCGCTCTTGCTCTCAGCAACAAGTACACCAGCAAGAAAGGCACCAACCACTACAGACATTCCAAGGGCATTTGCGAGGAACGACAGCCCAAAGGCGATGCTGAGGATTGTTATCAGGAGCAATGCATAATCGTTTGTCCTGCCAGCTCGATCGATTATTCGGGGTATGAACTTGCTGCCTATTATGATCACACCGCCAATAAAACCACCCACTATTCCAAGTATGATGGCGATGCTGACGACAGATACGTTGCCTCCCGTTGCAACAAAGGCCTGCAGAACGCCAAGTACACTAATGGCAATGATGTCCTCGACTATCAGCATTCCTAGAATAAGCGTAGACGATTTATCGCGTATTAGTCCAACTTCTTCCAATATCCTGATTGTGATAACAGTGCTAGTAATTGATAGTGCTAGAGCGAGAAAAAGTGAATCATAAAAGTTGAATCCAATGTTCTGAGCAATAAAGAATACTATGAGGAGAGTGCCGAGCAATTCTGCAAGAGCTGTGACTATAGATATCTTACCTACCGATCTTAGTTTGGCTATAGGGAATTCTGTGCCAGTAACAAAAAGTAGCATAATTATCCCCAACTCTGCAAAAAGATTGAGAGTCTGAGGGCTTTTCACTAGGCTAAAAGGTAGAGTGTAGGGTCCAATTATCATACCTGCAACGATGTAGCCTATGACCATAGGCTGCCTGAGCTTAAATGTGATCGCAAGCATTATTGCCGCAACTACCATGATCACTGCAATGTCCTGAACCACGAAGTCTATAGGATCAGAACCAATGTTAAAGAATTGAGGAAAAAGTGCATTTCCTGCACTCGTCGCTGTTAAGGTATGGTTCAACGCTATTGTTATATTCAGCATGCATAAAAAGACACAGCTTGATAGGCAGTAGATGATAAAACTAATTATACAATAACATATACAATCTTGCTTATTGCGCTTTAAGATCAGCAGACTACGCCTCCTATACCTGGCGTTTGGTGCTACTGCATTTCTTATTGCCTATTCTGCTGGAGCAGCTTTTCCGCTGGGACATGAAGAAGCTCAGACATTGAGGCGAGAGTTCTCCAGACAAATAGAAGGGATTGATCAGAACGGCATCTTTCTAAACAACATCCGGATCGCCCTAGTTATGTTTATACCTGCAGTTGGCACAGCATTTGGAGCATTCTCTGGCTTTTCTACTGGCTCGATTTTCAGTGCCCTTGCAAGCTCATCACCTGCGCTAAATGGGGCTTCGCCACTCATAATCCTGATAACGCCCTTTGGAATCATGGAAGTCTTCGTCTATGCTCTTGCCATGTCAAGGAGCAGCATGTTAATCTATGACCTTCTCAAAAAAAGAAATTGGCGCAAGTATACCATTCCGACTCTTATAGAAGTAAGCATTGCTATAGGAGTGCTGTTCGCAGCCGCTGTAATAGAATGGCAAATGATAGAGCAGATGGGAGGCCTTGACGCAGGCATTGCTATAAAGCCAATATAATCACAGGAATTTTTCTATATATGCTCTGCCGTCCGTTATGGCATCTATATCAATAACACCTATAAAACTGCACCACACAGATTCTGATACAATTCGGCTAGCAGTATTGCTTTTTCATGGAAGATATTAATCTCAGCTTTACTCCTTCTTGATTGCCTGCAAGGCAAGAACCCCTCGTACAATGGCTCAGGACAGTACAATCGCGATTATCAGAAGATAGAATGTCACAGATATCATGTTCGTCAAACACGATTAATTGCTTTATGGCATACTTGTTTTACTATAATTTAGTCCAGATCTTAGGATTTAAAAAAGTATAAAGATAATATTATTGATTCTCACCACATGCAGGGCAAATCTTTTGAGATCTGGGTATCTTTGCACCACATTCAGTACAATATCTGACGGGCCCATTGTCATTGCCAGACATAATGCCAACGGACTTGTTTTGTATTGTTGACATAGATAAAAAGAGATCTAATTAATATTTAAACTTCGGCCTAAATCCAGGTATGTCTGTCTCTTAACCTGGTCGATCACCATAGCAGATAAATCGCTGAATTCCTTCCCCTCAAGAGCGGCGACACTGCTCCTGATTGTTGTTTCCTTCTCAGTCGTCAGATGCTCAAACACCCAGGCTTTCAGCTTGGTAGTGTCTATGCCATTCTTGAGTAGAAACTTCGCAATTTCAGATTGCATAAAGTGCCGTGATTTGTCTCGCGGCCAAGGCCGCGGTAATAGTATTACGCTTCTACCTTGCAAGATTGCCTGCAACATTTCCTGCTTTTTCTGTTCGATGTCGTCTGTCACATGGAAGGTAACAATGAAAGCCTGGTCGGTTGGGATATGGGCCTTAGCGGCAGCGACTTGAATGGAGCTGATACCAGGAATCATCTCTACGTTATTGTCACCAAATATTTCCAGCAGCCTATTGACAACTTCAGATTCAGAAAAATTGACGTCGCCAGTAAAAGGTACAGCGCAGTACTCACCGTCCTTCATTTTGAAGTAAATCTCCTGGTATATTCCTTCTTGTGTATTCATAGTGACTTGAAACACCTGCTGTCTGCTTTTGTCAAGGAAACCTTCAATTGTCGAGAGCGGGTGCTTGTAACCTACAATGTAATGCGATTTAGCAATGGCATCTTTGGCTACATCAGTAATGTACTTTGGTGAGCCGGGACCGACGCCAATAATAAATAGTTTTTTTGCCAATATATAAAGTCTAATCAGCAAGTTGCATAATTATATTGCTTCACAATCACCATGATTACGACACAGCGCGCATATCCTACATCTTTAGGAAACTCTCTCAGAGTCAACTCTGAACATATGTACGTGCTAGTCTGCCAGATGTATACACGTACTGGCCCATATTCAATGTTCAGACTAGAAACAGCTTTGAAACAGACAGGCCATCTGAAATCAGAAACTAGCTTGTGCAGTAGTCTAACACAGATGCTCATAAGAATGGAATGACCTTTATTTGTTTGTAATTCTGCTTTGTACCAGTACGAATAGTTCAGAGTGAGCTTTTTACCAAGTCTACAAGCGGACTCCAATCCATGCGCTGGAACTCAAGCGGATCTTTTATGGGATATTTTATCCATCCCTTCACTATGGAGAACCGGCGGACCTTTTCTTTGTCACCGAGGTTCACTTTGACCTTGAGGACTGTTCCCCAGTCCTTTTCCTCGGAGCGGATACCGAGAATTTGGTGAAAGGGGATCTGCAGGTTATTGGGACTTTTCTCAAGATCCTTTTTGAGATGTTCCAATCTATAACCTTCAGCTGGCCTAAAGATGTCTTCACCTGCTTCAAAGCGCTTTAACTGCCTTATGGAATAGGTTTCGTGCATTCTGTAAGTCATATCTGTCTTGCAGATAAATACAAGTCGCTTGTCAGTGATGACCAGCATACCTTCTTTGCCATGTTTGAAAAAGCCTTCCTCTTCAGCCCACACCCAGAATAGGTGGGCCTTGATCTCTTCATCCCAGTTCACCAACCGGACGATAAAGAAGTATATGCAATATTAATAATTTATT
>JALZFS010000055.1 GCA_030861405.1 Thermoproteota archaeon
ACTCCGAGCCTTAGGGTTCTTTGCAAGTGGAGTTAATTCTTCCAGTTTTCTGAGCGCTGCTTCAATTGACAGCTTTTCCGCCTTCTGCCAATGAGCGACCAATTTGTCCCCTATTTTTGTATTGCGAATGATAGTATCAATGACCATCTTGGCATTTTGGTCTGCCTTCTGACGATAGCTCTTAATCCAATAAGGGTCTCCAAAGTATTCTAGCGGTCTGATTTGATAGATGAGATCCACGACCTCCCCCGTAACGATCTCCACCATGATATTAAGGTCTGCCATGAGCTCTCTGCCAGAGACCCCATCTAGGCCCTTTTCTGTCCATTTATAGGTGATATAGATTCTGTCAGCGTGCGTGTCGATCTTGAAGCCCGAGCTTCTAAGGTCATTCATGATACTTTGTATTTCTGACTTTTCAGTGATCTCGATGGGAATCCTAAATATACCTAGCCTATTACCGTGCAGGGGGTAAACACCCCTCTTTGCTACCTCTGATAACATAGTCCAGACTCTGTTCTTTAATAAGGCAGACATGATGCCTAGAATTACTTAAAATTTATATCTCCTAAAAGGATTTCGATTAGTTATTCGTAATCTGGGCACGTCACTTCCCTTATTGCCTTGTACCTCAATTCCATTTCTTCCGCAATTTTGGTAACATCCTCCAGTTTATACTCGGACTGAGGGAAATACCACCTGATGCCGACTTTGTGACCTCCGCCGTCCATGTCGTATATTATACCTCTGTCTGCTTTTACGCCATACTTCTCATCAAGGATGGCGTGCTCTTGCACCTCAAGGCCACGCTTTGTCTTGTCTTCAAGTATAAAGTTCAAATTATCATCATAGATGAAGTAAAATCGGCCCTTTTTGATTAGTTCGTTCTCTTGATATTGCATCGAAGATAGAAGCGAAAGAAGGATTTATTTTTCTATCGGATTTCCAATCATGTTGCCCCATTCAGTCCATGAGCCATCATAGTTGCGAACAGATGGGTAGCCAAGTAGGTACTTCAATACAAACCAGCTGTGTGAAGAGCGCTCGCCAATTCTGCAGTAGCAAATGACGTGCTTATCTGGCGTCACGCCCTTGCCTTCATAGAGTGTCCTCAGCTCTTCAGGACTTTTAAAAGTTCCATCTGTTTCCCTGACAGCTTGTGCCCATGGAATATTCATGGCACCCGGTATGTGACCACCACGCTGAGCGTGTTCCATTGGATACTCTGGCGGTGCAGTGATCTCACCAGAAAACTCTTTCGGAGAACGTACATCTACAAGGACAGTTTGTTCTGCTTTTTCAATCGCTCTTCTTACATCGGGCATATATGCCCGTATTCCTTCATCTGGCGGCTTTGCAACATATCTTGTTGGCGAAACTGATGGTTCCTCTTTTGAGTACTCTCGCTTTTCCAGTTCCCACTTTTTTCTGCCCCCGTTCATTATCTTGATTTTTTTATGGCCGAAGTACTGAAACACCCAAAACGCAAAAGCGGCAAACCAATTGTTAAAATCGCCATACATTATGAGCTCGGTATCGAGTGTCACGCCAACTCTGCTCATAAGGGCCTCGAACTGCTGCTTGTTGATGATATCACGTCTAACGGGATCATTGATATCACGTCTCCACCATACAAGGTGCGCACCAGGTATATGCCCCTGCCTGTATGAGCTTTCAGGGTCATAATCTACTTCTAAAATTCTGATATTTGGGTTGTCTAGGTTATCTGCAACCCACTCGGTCTCGCATATAACTTCTGGGTGAACATATCCAGTCGTCGTCATTAGAACGGCTAGCTCAAAGCTCCTACTTAAAATCTTTGTCTCTGAAGGTAAAGGCATTTAAGAATTGATTTGCTGTTATAGCAATGCGTCAAATGGTGCCGAACATCTACAATGTGGCGATAATCACTAAGATGGGCAGTAGCGAAGCTGACGACGCTGCTATGAAGGTCTCAAAATTACTCATCCAAAACAACGTTCAAGTCCACTCAGTGCTCCCGCTCGTAATCGATGATGCAATCCCGGTCAGGCCTGAACAATTAAAAGACATCAAACTTGACCTTGTTTTTGCAATAGGCGGCGATGGCACCACCTTGAGAGCTTTTCATGCAATACCTGGTAAAGTGCCAGTCTTTAGCATAAACAGCGGTGGTCACCGCGGTATATTGTCTGAAATCAACGCCAAGTCCATTGACGAAGCAATAAATGCAATACTTGCAGGCAAGTATGTATATGATTCGCGCATAAGGATACAGGCTTCTGTTAATGGTAAGGTCTTTCCGCCTATTCTAAATGATATACTCATTATAAGAGTAAGCCTTACAAGAACTCCTCTGTTATCTATTATGTTGATGGATGATAGAATAAAGCAGAGGATGGATGGTGTTATCGTTTCAACTCCTACAGGCTCAACCGGTCACTCGTTTTCGGTTGGCGGCCCCGTGTTGCACGAAGGTCTAAGCTGTCTAATCTTGACTCCTGTTGCATCTGTTAACCGGATGCCACAGCTTGTGATTCCTGTGGAAGAAATACTTATTCAGAGCACACATGAATTGTATCTGATAATTGACGGCCAAGAAACATTCAAGATCAATGCAGATGAACCTATTAAGATATTGCGCTTTTCAAACGACGCAATATTCTTGCGTCTTCAAAAAAAGGGAATGAGGCAACTGGCAAAGCTTGGATTCTCAAAGTTCCAATTTTAGATACGCCCTTGACGCAGGGGCGTTTTATACTGGTATTCTCTTTCTATCGTCTACATCCAATATATATTACACCACATCTGCTGTTTTCGATGAAGTAAAACATATCAAGAAGTCACATGGAGCAATTGACGCGCTGATAGTATCGAATACTTTGCAGGTGGTAAACTCTGAAAGAGAAAGCATTGAAAAGGTTGTCGCAGCAGCAAAAAGGATTGGTGACTACGCAAAGCTTTCTCATGCAGATATTTCAATAATTGCACTTGCACTGCAGATGAAAATTGTGTTGATGACTAATGATTATGCCGTCGCAAATACTGCCTCAAGTTTGAAGATTCCAGTAAAGCTTGCATCCGGCAAGGGTATCAAAGAGATAAGAAAGTGGATTCCGTATTGCAATGCATGTGGTAAGGCATTTGGACCCAATACAAAGGAATGTCAGCTCTGCGGTAACAGGTTAAGACGAAAGTACAAAGTGATCTGAGCAATTGTAAATGTGCCGACATCGTATTGAGTAACGATAGAGAATGTAACCATAGTAGTACTATATCTAGCCTTTTTGAATTGCATGTATAAATCTAAACACTCATCTTGTCCTATGATGATATCTCTTGGATCTGATGCGCTTTTCTATTTTCAAAGCTCTTGAGGCCTTCATGGCTTGCAAAGGTAGGCTCTTTCTGCGACTATGTCATTCTCTGTGCTAATTATGGATATTTTAAGTTCTGTGCCTGTCTGCGTTGTAAACCCTTAGTTTACTTCCTATGTTTATGACTAGGAGTGATTATTGGCTATCACTTACTGCTTTGATGGCGTGGGCATCTATATACTGCGACGTATCTATTCTTTTTCGACTATTATAATTGGACGTACTGCACTTTGGCTATCAGAAACTGCCCTGCTACCATTTACAAAAGCCAGCTGTGGATTGTTTTTTGAATCACTAGCTTGACTATGAATATTATCTTTATGCGACCCTTGCATGCACCTTGCTGTCTTGCCCACTATATACCAAGATTATCTTCTTTCTATTGTGGATTACTATGTTGTTAAAGATGCTCTCTATAACGATGTTGCAGTCAATGTAAAAAACACTAATTGCTGTAATCTTTCTTGAAATTGATGATTTTATTTATCTTCATTGTCAAAAAGAGTTCTCTGCATTACTTGCTTCGCACCGTCGGCCGTATCAAGGATCTTACGTAGCCTCTCGGCCCTTGCAAGACCAAAGCCCTGTATAGTGGCAAGCTCTGCTGCTGAGGCGTTAAGTGCCCTTTTTGGCGTATGGAATTTTTTAAGCATCCTGACAGCAAGCTTTTCTCCTACTCCTGGCACTGATGCAAGCACAGAGAGTTGTTGTAGATAAACGGGGTTTTCCTTCTTAATCTTTCTCATTAGCGGGCCCGTGGCCTTGCCCTCCCGCAGACTTCTGTTCACTAATGTAACTAGCAATTGCGCAGTGTATTGTGCAGAAGGTGTATGGATTATTGGAATCCTAAACTCTGTTGCGACTGTTATAAGCGCATCGTAGGCAAGCGGTATCCGCTCCATATTCCACTTCTCCCCTTTCTCTTCCATATCTTCTGGGCTTTCAGCAAGGTCAGCAATGTTGCCCTGTAGTACTAACAGTGGTTTTTGATAGTGCTTCACTAGATCAGAGCATTGTACAAAGAGCCTGCCGTCATAGATGGAGCTTATCAGGTCAGGGATCGTTTTTCTCTCTACTGCTGTTTCAGACGAAACTACATAGTCTCCTACTTTTAATTGCGCAAAGTCTATGACAGCGCCTGCATTTTTCAGTAGGTCAGGTATATTGCTGTTCTTCTCCCTCTCGTCAACCACGATTCTGACAGGCACTTGAACAATCTACTTGCCAATCTCTATATCTATATATATGTGTCCATAAATGGAGGGGAATACAGAATCCTATTCTGGTATTTTGGCCGCTCTAGCAATAGTAGCGTCATATACGTATATACCTGCCCTATTTCCCAAACAATTCTTGTAAATATGATCTAGTAACTAGAAATCACTGCCAATGTTCCATTCACAGCACTAATGCGACCTGTACTACTCTCCTCTTGGTCTTGCACTAGCGCCACCAAGTGATGTACTGCCACTCTGCATGCCCCGGATCATTTCGTTTATCTTATTTTCAACTTCTTTTAAGTTCTCTTTAACCCTCGTCTCCTGTTTGCCAAGAACCATATTACGTGTGTTTGACAATTCTTTTCTTTCCTCCAGCTCCTTAATGACATCCTCTTTGTTGGTCTTGACTAGTACAGAACCGGCATTCTTATAGATTATATCATCAGGGCCAGCCTTTTTCAGCTCCTGGAGAGCCCTATCCGTCTCTACCATTTCAACCTCTAGCTGTTGCTTTTGAGTCATGATTGCCTGCAGGTTCTGTTGGAGCTGCTGTAATCGTGACACCTGTTCTCTTACCCACGGGGGAAGCTCCTGTTCACTCATAAACTGCCACAGCTATTCAGATCGGCAGCATATAAAATCATAGCGTTAGGCACTTACGAGAAGCATCTGCCAACCCTAAGTAAGAATTGATGCTTGCACGTAAAGATGCAATATTGCTAGTCTCAATTTCAAGAATAACATCAGGACTTCTTAAAGAAATTTCCGCTCTGCTGTTGGTTTTGGGTAGAAGACGAAGGTCGGGAGCAAGTGCATTGCACAATGCAGCTGCTTTGCGCTTTGATCTTGTAGAGATAATGATTTTAGCTTTGTAGCCTTTCAAGCTCGATATCATATGCCCCTGCGGCGATCTTGAAGTTGCACTTTGGGCAGTGCCATATACCTGCTGCCAGCCGGCCAAACCTGATTGAGCCACAGGATGGACATCTCCGCTTCTTATGAAGTGTTCTGTGCACCTTCCCGTAGCGTTTACGTACTGTGGCTCCAAATTTAACTCCCAGGCCTCTGAGAGCTGTTGAGCCTCTCTTGCTAACCATTATTCACTACTCACGCTCTTCAATTTTGTCAACACTTCCTCTCGTTTAATTGTTGCTGCCTCTGCTACTTTCTTAATCTGAGCAGGAGTGAATGAGCCTGTATAACCCTTTTGAATGGCACAAAAGCCTCCATCTGCAGTGGTTATAGTTATTCTGGCGTCCATGCATGCCTCCTCTTCTGCGATTGGGTCTATCAAGACGTAGTCACCAATTCTTGCAGCAGTAATTGAAACTGGCACCGTGGTCACGGGCATTGGTTGGATGCTGCCAGTATCGACTACTTTATCGTTCTGTATTTCAAATACTGGCAACTTGGAGGTAAGAAGTGCTGCTACAGTGGCATACGATGTTGTATCAAACAGGTTGCCGTCAGCATTCAACACGCTACAGTCCACGAATATGGTATATACTATTTTGCCCTGTACCAGTACAAGCTTTTCAAGGTCTATCATCTCTGATTCTCTGATACCTCTGTCTACCACTCTTGCAAGCTCGATCACTTCCTCGTCTGGCGGCCCTGGTTCAATGTAAGGTGATGCAGTAGGGAGTACCTCTGCCGAAACGATTAAGGCACCCTTGTTTTCAAGACCCTCAAACGGCTCGCCTGTCTCAACCTTAACGCCTGCAATCACTTCGGAGTCGCCAAGCTTAACCCTTGCAGAGCCATTAGCCTTCTTGATGACATCTGTCTCAATCAAGAGCTGCCTCATTTCGTTAAAGTCTCTGCCATCAAGTCTCTTGCCCTTTGAAAGGGCATCCCACATCTGTTGTTTGCGCAAGTGCTCTACTATTATAGTTGATCTCTTTGACGAGCTCATTGTGCTTCCTCCCTTAATTCGGTCTCGTTGCCAAAGTATTTCTGCATAAGTGCCTGTTTTTGAATTTCATAGACCATCTTGCAACCACCAATTGCCTTGTCAAGGCATTCATTAAACTGCTCCGGCGTAAGTTTACCATCTAGCTGCAAAAGCGTAACCTGTTCTAGACGGGGCATATATGCGACTGGCATGTCTGCCCCCCCCTCCTTGTCTTCTGTATCATTAATATCGAGCACGATCTTGTTGTCGATTTTGCCTGCAGCACATGAAGAGACCAGATCGCGCATGTTGATGCCTGCATCTGCTAACGCAACTGAGGCAGCAGAAATGCCTGCGCAACGAGAGCCGCCGTCAGACTGAAGCACTTCTACAAAAACATCTATTGCTGCTCTAGGGTAATCCTCGAGCATAAGTGCTGGCTCCAGCGCCTCACGCATTACCTTTGAGATCTCAACTTCTCTTCTAGAAGGAGCAGGGTTCTTGCGTGTATCTGTTGAGAACGGCGACATGTGGTAACGGCAACGAAGCACACACCTATCAGGAAGTGCCATATGTTTTGGATGCACTTCCCGCGGGCCATATACTGCAGCTAGTATTTTGTTCTTGCCAAATTCAATGAAGGCTGAGCCATCGGCATTTTTAACTGGACCGACAGTTATCTTGACTGTGCGGAGCTCATCAATATCGCGTCCATCCGTTCTTTTTCCATTTTCATCTATCAAATTTCTTGTTTGAATCATTTTTCCCCTTCCACCTCTAATTCTTCCTCTACATCATCAATACTAGATTCAATTTCTTCAGGTTTGGAACGAGCTGCGATGACAGCTTGTGTCTCTTGCTGGGGTGGAGTATCTGGTACATTCAAGAGTACCTTTATACGCTGTGTAAGGTTTGCTGTGTGTGCTTCTTCCTCTACCATCCTGATTGCTTTGACTGCTAACCCTATCCCTTCATGAGCTCTACCGGTTACCACCACGATTCCATTCTGACCTATGAGCACTCGTGTCTGAGTAGCTTGCTCTATAGTTTGGATCATAGAACCGCGCTTGCCTATCAGTCGTGGAACCCGTGTTGAAGATATTCTAAGCACCTCTCCTCTCGGGATTTTACCAAGGTCTCGATCCTGAACAGTCAACATCGGATCTCGTGTTCGGTCAAATGCGACAATCCTTGCTGTTATCATATCGCCTATCGCAAAGTGCCTTGTCATATCATCCCTTGCTGATGAGAAATCTCTTCCGAATACATCTTGGGCTGGCAGGTGGGCAGAAAAACAAGAGTTAATGTCTACCTCCCATGACAGAGATGAGTGATCTGTGATCTTGCCGATCACAAGATCATTGACGCGCGGAATATAAACGCCTGACAGTGGGATGACTTTGACACCGTCCCGCCCAGTCTCTGCAATGCCAATCCTTGTGGCAATAAGAGTATTCTCTGATCTGATAACGTTCATGAGCGGCCTAAAATCCCCTTCGACAATCTTATCTCCTGGGATGACATATCTTCTCTTCACATCTGGCATGGCTCAAAGGCTCACCGCCAGGGCAAAGAGCCCTTCTGAAAATGTATCGTCATGCTTCATTTTTTCTTCTCCTTTTGCTGATAGTTATAGCGCACTTATATTTTTAAGTATGAGTCATTATCTATCCTTCCTTTACCTGAGCTGAACCCTTTGTAACAGTGGCTAACCTATCGAGAAATTGTCCTCTAATACTGGCGTTGATTTCAAGTGTTACCTTGAGCGATCCATCTGAAAGCCACTCCTCCGTTTTGAGGTCTCCTGTTGATTTAAGCGCGTTGTATGATTGAGCTGTAAACTGTGCTGGGACAATGACTGTCAGCTTTGCAGTTTCTGACTTTAGCGGTAATATCTTACGCAATGAATCAGCTATTGTCTTAGCTTGATCCTCTGCTTTCTTGAATGGATCAATTTGCACTCTTGCTTCTTCCATCGCCGCCTCTATCCTCAGGATTGGATGGGGCAAGTGGGTCTTAGGATCAACAAAACTCTTGTTTATAACCTGCACTATCTGCTTCTTCTTCTCCTCGACCATCCTCCTACGCTGGTCGGTAGTAAGGTTAAGCTCTCCTCTTGCAAGTATCTGCTTGGCAACCTCTAAAGAGTCTGTTGTCTTAAAACGCTTCATCATTTTCTCACTTGACGCTCTTGATCCTTTGTTGGCGTCAGAGTAGATCTCGTCTGACACGAGCACGCTTGAAATATCAAACCTCTTCCCAATCTTATATTCCAAAGCGGGATCTGGCTTGACCAGCAGCTCAAACCTATCGCCCTCTAAAACCAGGCGGATGATCGTCATTTTATCAGCCATTTTACGAGATTATTCCCTTTGGTGATATATATATGCCTGTCAATTTCAAACATTTTTGAAATATTCGGTAGATTTTTAAGGATGCCGTGAGCTGCTGTGAGACGTATTGGTTTCTTCATCCATCGAAATTGTTGAAAAATCTAATGAAAGAATCGTTGTCAGATTTGACAGCATTCCAAGGCAATACGTAAATGCGCTAAGGAGGTTAGCGATAAGTGAAGTTCCAACTCTGGCCATAGATGACGTTGTTATTCTTGAAAATTCTTCCGTTATGCACGATGAAGCAGTTGCACACAGACTTGGACTAATACCACTTCGTACTGACCCCGGGAGGTTCGTAATGCCCTCAGAATGTGACTGTAAGAGCACGCTTGGTTGTAGCAAGTGCCGAGTTCTTTTGGTACTTGATGCAGAGGCAAGTGAAAAGACTATGGTCGTCACTTCCAGCGAACTAGTGTCAGAGGACGAGATGGTCAAACCCATCAGTAAAGATATTCCGATCATCGTTCTGGCGCCCAATCAAAAGTTGAAGTTTGAAGCATATGCGAGACTTGGTATAGGCAAAGACCATGCAAAGTGGCAGCCTACATCGGCCGCGGTCGTAAAGGATGGCATGAATGATGAGATAATACTTGTGCTCGAATCAAATGGCGCCCTGACAGCCGAAGAAATACTGCTGGCTGCCGCAGAACGGCTGGCTGCAAAAGTCAAAAACTTCAAACAGTTGGTATCGTCACTCAAGCTCCCAAAGAGTATTTAGGTTTTTTCGCCATTGCTTTCATGCGTCATGTTCTTACGTCCCTAATAACCTCGATGTTTTAGGTAATGTATGCTGGCAAATATTCTGATAGCATTAAATGCCATTAACCATTATGCAGTCATTATATCGAAATTTATGACACCCGCCACTACATTTATTTGTGGACTTTTTCCTAAGGGATTGATATTACGTTGTTTGCTAACACCTTGGTAAATAACACGATCTGGACTCTTCGTAATGCCTTTAAGAAGAATAAGGCTCCAATATGGAGGGCTATTGAAAAAGAGCTTTCATCTCCCAGGGCTAACAGACGTGAGATTAACATCCGGAGGCTTGCAGAGATCACCAAAGGAGATGAAGTCGTAGTTGTTCCAGGCAAGATTCTGGGAACTGGCAGCCTAGATCATAAGCTTACAGTTTGTGCCTTGTCAATATCTGAAGCTGCCGCCAAAAAAGTCATGGAATCAGGCGGCAAGGTAATAACATTTGACGATTTAATCAACAAACATCCAGATGGCAAGAGTGTGAGAATCATTGGCTGAGCAGAAAACAGTGCACGGGCAGCAACAGAATATAATAGTAGTAGATGGCACCAATTGTGTCGCTGGAAGGATGTGCTCTCATGTTTCAAAATTGCTCCTGCGGGGTAATAGAGTTGCCATTGTCAATGCTGAAAAGGCAATGCTATCTGGCAATCGCTACAAGACAATTGAGGCGTATAAAGAACAGTTGGGCATCACTTCCGTGACAAATCCCATTCATGGTCCATTTCATCCTCGGAGGCCTGACACCATATTGTCAAAGATGGTAAGAGGAATGGTGCCAAAACGCAAGCCAGATGGTATAGCGGCGTTCAGGCGACTGAGGGTATATATGGGAGTTCCTGACGAATTGAAAGATGCAAAAATGGAGTCATTTGCTGATTCAAAGATTACAAAGCCCTCATCATACTATATCTCAATTGCCGAAGTCGCTAGGCAGATAGGGTGGAAAGGAGTATGATAAATAAGGTAGAGCTCTATCCTGGCCAGCGTAAGACCAGCAAGGCCGTTGCTACTATATCTAAAGGAACCGGTAGGGTCAGGATGAATAACAGGCCAGCAGAGCTAGTGATGCCTGAAATTGCAAAAGAACTGATGCTTACACCTCTGACTCTTGTAGGCGAATTGCGAAACAAAGTCGATATTGACGTGCAGGTGCACGGCGGCGGCTTTATGGGACAGGCGTTTGCGAGCGCGGTTGCAATTTCTCGTGCACTTACGGGTCAGGAGAAAGGTCGCAAGGATCCAAAGGATCACCCATTCACAAAGAGCATGCGCGAAGAGATACGTAAAAAAATAATCGAATATGATAGACACCTGCTATCTGGGGACAGCAGGCAAACAGAGTCTAAGAAATTCGGCGGGCCCAGTGCACGACGCAGAAAGCAAAAGTCGTACCGTTAAGTCTCTTTTTGGAAGCCAGGTTCATATTGAATCAGTCTGGTATAAAATATGCTATTTTGGTGTACATAGAAATCAGATGTGTGAATATGGAATACTGTGTTAGTAGAAGGTCTTTAAGCTCGCTATTTATGTATTTTATACTCATCCTTTGATATGACAACATGACAAATCTGATGATGCTTTTACGGTGAATGTTCTCAAAATCGAATTTTTTAGCTTCAATCGCCCTCTTTAACGATTTTACTGGCAAATGCCTTAACCATATGTAATATGGTTGTAATATTTCTGTTATCTTCGTAGTATTTTATACCCTCTATAGCCATTCCTATTGTGTACCTTGTTGCAATTCCCCTTTAATTGTAATTCTGACCGCCATATTCAATTACGATGCGATATATGCATTTCTGATATGCCCATCTTCACTTGGTGCCATCACTCATAGCGTATACTTTGTAAAGCTGGCCTGTATGCCTATCAGTATACCTCCATTCATCCGTGTTAAAGTTGATGTTCTTGAACTTTGACTTTATGGACGGATGTAACATCTTGTAGACATATTCTCCGATCGAGATCTTGTTTGGCCCGGTCAGTGAGGTTATCTTGGCAGCTATATTCATGTGGTATCCTAAGATGTCAATCTGAGAGCTGCGGTCATGGCCGTACTGCACGATAACGTTTTCACCTTCATCCATTCCTATCTTGACATTGAGTTCTGGATAGTCATATTGGTTAAGGATAGGATTGATACCGTTCTTTACTACCGCGAGCATCGACTTAGCACATTGTACTGCTCTATCGCATGCAAGCAACTTATTGTAACTAGCAGGAAAAAATGAAATTACCGCGTCGCCTACATATTTGAGCACGTAGCCTTTGTGATTATAGATGACTTGCGACATTTCATAGGTGAAAGCTCTAATTATCGTAGTCAGCTTGTCTGCTGGCAGGGTCATGCTCATATTGGTGGATCCTACAAGATCGGCATACATTATCACAAGAGGAATCTTGGAGCTGACATGGTTGAGAAGGTATTCCTGACTCGGCTGTAGTGAGACGTCGTATTGAAAATGACGCTTAAGTGCTCTCCATAGCCTATCTTGGGTCTGGGCAACAAGGGTTTCAGAGTCGACTATCTTGGTCTCTGTAACATTCCTGCTGTCGTTATTTGTAGCCATCATCATATTGAAAACGGTCTTGCTGGTTTTGTCCTGCTCGCCTTCACTATCTTGCTCATTTGTTGCAACCACGTCCAAGAATATATCCCTCCCCTGTTCCATTTAAACGTGAATATATTAGATACTACTTATATCCTCATATGAGAACACCATTCAAGGGAGATGACTACTTTTGCAAGCAGGTAAACGCTGCAGCTGAGGAAGTGCAAAAGGCATATCTTGAAGCTATCAAGCCTACCATCGTAATGCGCCAAGCAAATGCAATGCTCGGCGATGGCACAGTGACTCAGCCGTACACTTTTGAGCCTAGTAGTGTACAGATCTTCAACCAGAAGCTTGCAAATGCAATAGAAGATTGGACGTTCAGCGGTATACTTGAATCCGCTACAGAAGACCTACACCGGCTATACTCTCAACTTACAAAAGAGGCTGACAAATTTTTTCTTAGTGGCTACTTTGGCATTCAGTTCCACACGCTTCCTTACTATAGAGTAGATAAGCGTGTCCTAGAGATACAGAAAGAGCTTGCAATGATCGCAGATAAATCCACTTCGGTTCTAAATACTATGACGAAAGTTGCCGATATGGCTCTTGCAGCTGAGCTTGAAAAAAAGGGCTACATCGAGTTGGGGTTCGAGGAACTCTTTGCAAAAATGTTCAATGATGAAAAGCTTGTTGAAGATCTCGACAAGAAGGCAATAGCTGTTGAAAATCAGTTTCCTGAATTTGAGAAAACACGCAATAAGAGGCACGAGCTTATTTCACAATTAAATGATCTTGTCATAAAATTATACCAGATCTCTCCAGTTCTCATAGACTGCAATAAGCTCATGCAGGGAGAAGAAGGTGTCACCGTCTACTTTGATATTGAAATAATAAAAAACAAAAAGGTGAAAAAGAGAGAAGCGTTATTTGATACTGTCAATATTTCAAAAGAGGTTGCAGATATGATCGCAGCAGAGCTTGATAATGTGGCAGGAGCCTTAAGGATGATTGTTCGCTAATTATTAGTTTGCCCGCGGCATTAAGCACAATGATAGCATCTATGTAAATTGCCATGGATAAATGCATATGCGACACTGCAGTATTGCAAGAATTCTTACTGATCCTTTTTTGCTTCCCTGCTGACAGAGGTAATGTCCTGCTCATCTTAGAGGCTGATAAAAACGATCTACTGTATACAAACCTAAGAATAATATCCCAAGCGAGCACAAAATCGCGCCATTTCTATAACAAAGCCCTTCTGCGGTCAAAGCATAAATGACATAGCCAGTCTAGCCGAAATAAGCACCGTGGTAACCTAAAAAGATTATCTGACTCCCTCATGCAATAGGCAAAGATAAATGTTGATCCTGCTCTTAGAGGGGTCTCAGAATCGGCGCTGAATGTATAGTTGAAGTTCAAAGATAAAGTACTCAAAAAAGAGGATCGTTTAAAAGAAAGTAAAGGCGATCTTCTGAAAGAAGTGCTAGGCCTTAATAATTAATACTAGATTTCATGAATCAGTTCATTTAGGTTCCTCTTTGGCTTTGCATGCAACATCTTTTGTGGGTAGCCAAGGCATAATATGCAGGCTGGGACAAGATCTGTGCCAAGTGTCTGCATAACCTTTGGTTCATCTATCATGCCGATCCATACTGAGCTCAAGCCAAGCGCGTGGGCTGCTAGCTGGGCATAAGCCGCCGCTAGTGTAGCATCCTGAACGGAGAACTTTCTGATGATATGCTGCGGAAAGTTCATCTTGACCCTTGACGGATTCATGCAAAATACGAGTACTACTGGTGCATTCACATACGGCTGGTTGTTTGCACCCCGCACAAGATTAAGTTTAACCTCTGGGTTTTTGACATGGTAAATTTCAAACCCTTGAAAGCCTCCAGCTGTTGGAGCAGTATCGGCTGCGGCAAATATCATTTCAAGTTTCCAATCCTCTATTTCTGTGTCTTCGAATTTACGCTGCGTCCTGCGGTTCAACATGACATTGAAGAGGTTGGTCTCTAGGATATCATCTATTTCTGATGGAGCTTCCTCCTTCTTCGGATAAAGTCTTACGTCATTTTCACCGGCATACATCCTTGAGAAAATATCGCTCGGATACATCAACTATTTATGGAGATGCCTACAATAAAGATTTTCTATGATGATGTAAGACTGAAATAGCGTCTTGAGCAACATAATGGCGTCGACAATGGTTAAAACGAAAAAGATGATCCTTGAAGTACAAATAGAGATTGACGTTCCAATTGATATCGTCCAAGACGCCCACCGGATAAAGGCTGTAGAAGATGGACTTAGCCGTAGTATTTCAAAGGGCCTATATGATCAAGGAGTCGCTTTTGAAATAAAGAACTGGAGTTCTAGAATCGGATAAGAGAAATAGAGAGTATATTTTGTCTGTCTGCATTACGGAGAGGCAGAACATTGTCAAGCCATTACACACTATACCTACTATCTCTTTCTCCCATTTATGCTTCCTGATTATATACAAATGAGGACATAAAAGAAAAACCTAATTTAACAGACTGGACCCTTTTTTAAGGATGTATTTCTATACTAATAAAAAATGATCGAGTGTGTGGTCATCAAGGAATTTGTTGTTCATGTTCTTGATGTAAAGCTCAAATACCTTACTTCTCAATATTTGCTACTAGAAAAGGAAATCGAATAAATATGAGATGCATTTTGCTTCCATTATGGAATGTGCAGTATATGACACTTACGTTATAAAGAATGACGGGGGGATAATGCACTTTGACGTCGTTGTAGATGCAAATACTCCTCACGAGAAGGCAATTGAATATGGCAAGGAATATCTTGGCATGGTGGGGCAGGGTGGACAAAAAATGACACAAGAAGAATGTCAGTTCTGCCATATACAGGAAGCACCCTCCTTCGTAGAAAAGGCCATAGAGCAAAGGGGCTACTGGATTCAAAAGATGGAAGGCTGTCCTGCTTAGGCCTCTATTTTTGATTTGATCAGGTTATAAGATAATAGTATTATAATCCAGCCTATAGCTGGCTCTGTAACTTACCGTTTGAATACTCTGGCTGTA
>JALZFS010000074.1 GCA_030861405.1 Thermoproteota archaeon
GTCATGGGAATATATGCAGTTGGAGTAACTGTAGGCGGACTCACAACAGACCTTTACAGCTTTGTCATTGCAAGGGGGATGCAAGGAGTAGGCATGTCGATGTTCCCAATTGCATTCAGCATAATTAGAGAGCAGTTTCCAAAGAGCCGTCTCGCAATAGGTCAAGGTGTAATAACTTCTATGTTTGCTAGCGGCTCTATCCTGGGATTGCTTATTGGCGCTACTATTGCAGAATATTCAGGATGGAGAACAACGTTTCTCTCAATTTTGCCCATTGCCATTTTGCTTCCAATAGTGGTATGGAAATTTGCAAGGATAGGGGAAGTGCATTCTGATTGGAAGACAATGACAATCATGGCCACAGGATCGCAACATACAGAGCCTATCGTCAATAAGAAATCACTGGACGTATTTGGAGCGGCCACGCTTGCAGCAACCATTACCCTTTTTCTGCTTTCTCTAACCTTTATTGAAACAACGAAAGGGAGCAACAGCACATCATCAATTTTACAGTTGGTGATTTTATCTACTGGTTGTATAGCTGCCTTTGCAGCATTTCTCCTTGCTGAAAGAAGAGCTGTTCACCCACTAATTGATCTAAAATTGCTGAGAAATAACATTCTAATGTTTACCAACATCATGATGACAATCTTGGGCTTTTCCATGTTCATGGTCTTCCAAACGATACCAATACTTGCAGAAAGCCCGGCCCCGGCTGGCTTTGGGGATACTATAACTGGCGCCGCCGCAATTCAACTTCCTTTCTCGATAATCTTGCTAATCTTTGGTCCAACATCTGGATACATAGTATCAAAACTGGGCTCGATCCGACCTGCCATAATGGGATATGCAATAAACGCCCTTGGTTTTTTTATGCTCGCAGCATTTCACTCTCAACCATGGATGGTATCTGTTGGCCTCGCAATTATTTCAACGGGGTTGTCGCTTGGCAGCGTGGGATTAATGAATATTGTACTTCTTGCGACACCATACAAAAATATGGTCACTTCGATAGGAATGACATCTCTATTGAGAATAATTGGTAGTTCAGTAGGGCCAGCGGTAGCCGGGGTTCTAATGCAGGTGCGGCAAGTGACTGTGCAAGGACATGCAGGCAGTTTTCCTGCTCCAGAATCTTACACTTTGATCTTTCTCATGGCAGCCGTTATGTCTGTAATATCTGTAACAATGGCTCTAAAGATAAGACAGGCATTGCTTAACAATTCGAAAACGAACTCATAGATGCTTTTAGAACAATGGAAGATTGCTTGAACCATATAGGGCAAGGGTGCCATAGCAAGGAGGCTACTGCAAATAATTCTGAGTATATTTCGGATTGGAAACAATCATAACCATATCAGAAATAATTACATGAATGAGGATATAGTTAAAAAAACAATAATGACGGGTAAATAAACCAATGAAAAAGGTAGGTAGTACAATGAGAATTGGTCAGGCTAATGACATCATCAGTTCAAGGATTAAGAAAATTATAAGGACGGCGGCGTAAGCTCATGAAGTACAATGCATAATCAGACATAGCCACCACTACGATGACCTCATATTACGTAGACGAGATTAATATTTGTATTCTGATGACTTACATTTTTTCATCCTGATACCAAAGATGCATCAGAAGGTAACTATGTATAATTCATATGGCTTTTGCTCTGCTAAATTGTGATAGTTCCAACTAACCTGATCGAGCTTTATCTTTTCAAATATCATTTGGCGATCATTACTTAACCTTTCATAAAGTATATTTCCGATTACCATTTGGCTACCTTTTGCAACAGATTGCATTTTTGCTGCAAGATTCATAGTTGTACTAATGATATCTATATGGGATCTTTTAAGATCTGAGCCATAGCGAACAATGGTATGTTGACCGTAATCAGATGTTACTTTAACTTCAATTCCACTATGCCCCATTTGTAAAAGTAACGGATTTATGGCTTCTCTTACCACATGGACTATTGCTTCTGCGCAGAAAACGATATCATCAAGATTCTTGCCAGATGGAAAGTAACCAACAGCGGCATCTCCTACAAATTTTAACACAAATCCACCAAATAGTTCCATAACATATGCCACCTCTTGTGAAAAGACTGTGATTATCTTTGAAAGAAAATCAGGTGTTAGCTCGGTGCTCATCTTTGTAGATCCAACCAAATCAACATACATCACAGCAAAATCTAGCTTTTCAGAATCATGCTTTCTCAAAAATCGATCGGATTTTGCCACCACCAGGTGGTCATATTCGAAGCCTTCAACTAGGGCTTTCTTTATCCTTTTTTGACTTT
>JALZFS010000096.1 GCA_030861405.1 Thermoproteota archaeon
TTACTTGAGCTGTCAGATTGGCATTTCGAGAGACTGCCTCTTGAGCAGTTGTGCCATTCGTTTGAACGCCAACAATAACTGAAACCATGTCTGGACTTACTCTTGTAGTTGCAGTTCCAGATGTTGAAACGGTGGATAGATTAGCTGACAGCTGAGGAGCTTGGAGGGAGCTGCTATTTTGTGGAAATAGCCTATTTTCGCTTCCGTCCTGTGCGCGCGCATTTATTATGAGATTGTTACCATCAAAGGCCACACTAACTAATAATAATAATAATAGTTCTATTCCAGCTAAGCCGGTGAAGAACACTATCTTTTGCCTGCCTTTTGTCCATCCATGGTAATAAGGCTGTCCTATTCTTGCCATATGCTATCGGAATACTCTTAGCTACATGTACTACTATTAAAACAGTGTTTTTATGCCAGCCTTTTGATACGTGATTCTTTATCAGAATTCGGATTGAACTTATTCACTTAAGAGATGCTAGGACTAATACTTTGGTTAATTTATAAAATTAATTAATAAAATATCACTATTATTTTCATATTAGAAAGTGTAAAAGTTAATTTCGAGCTCTTTGCACTTTATCCTTAGTTAACTTAGCCAAAACAATAACGTGACGATCAATCCGTAAGTGTCATAGTTACTTTTATCTGCAATGCCTTCAAATTACTTCTTAAGCCATATGCCAACGCAGTATGAGGGACTACGGGTAAGGATAAATGGCACACGATCCCCTGCTGTTCAACCATCAAATGAACTAGATAAAATTGCAAATACTTCCTGCTCAATTTTTGATAACATAGAAGGTCCTGGTGGCAAAAATTCCTTCCACCTCTTGGTGGACTGTGGAGACGGCGTATTTGAAAGCCTCATGAAGGGTTTTGCTCAACAGCGTATTTCCGGCAATGCTGTGCCAGACGCTGTGCTAATTACACATGGGCATAAAGACCACGTCAGTGATCTGCCTACATTGCTATCTGAAGTAGAAAAGAAAAGCCAACAGCCTGACTTCAAGATATATTGCACAAGAGATTGTCTTGATGAGATAATGAAAACATTGCCGTCGGTATCGGACAAGTCATTAACATTTTCTGCCGTTACTCCTGGTAGCCATTTTGAAGTCGGTCCATTTCTAGTCGAACCCATTCTAGCAGAACATGGCAACGCTCGAGGTGCCGTTGTCTACATCGTAAAAGGGCGGGGCAAGAAGATAGTACTAGGATGGGACTTTGAATCGATTCCGGGAGTAGACCAGGGCCCGTTTTGGAACCCTGATCTGCTTGTTCTTGGCACCGAGACCTATAACGATCACAGATTTTCAACTGGAATGATCTCAGTTTCTGAGGCCTACAACGTTGTAAGGAGATGGAACGCGAAAGACTGCTATATTTTGCACTACAGCGGACAGCAAGATACTGAGGACGCAAAAAATCAATGGTTTAGGGGACCCACTCGACCACTATCACAGGAGGAATTACAAAGAATGATCGATGAACATCTGCGTGCAACCGGCGATAGTGGAAGATTCAGCGTCAAGGTAGCACACGAAGGGATGATTTGGACTCCACAAACGGCAGCTGATATCGATGAAGATAGCGGGGATAAGGCCATCACCACCGGTGACAGGATAGAAATTGAGGGCCTTGAGAAATATATGCTTACTATTGAAAAGAAGGAGGGAGGCAATAAGCTAATTGTCACTGTGGAGGACAGCATCAATAGACTATCATCCGAATTTAGCGATGCTCATGTCAGCAGAAAGAATGACGAGATCAATCTTGAGGCAAAACCACTCAAGAGCTTCATGATGAAAGGTCCTGAGCTCAGAATGTCTTTATTTAGCAGGGGGGACGACTCACTCGTCACAGTATACATAGCTAAGGGGAAAAAGGTTATTTTTTCAGATGAGATTAGACTAACAAGCAACGCCTTAAAGAAACTCTCAAGATATATCACTGAAAATTTTGTAGACTCGTCTTAGTTGTGGCTGCAGAATCCAACCTGCGCTTGATTTGTGCCTCGATGACAAAAAGCAATGAGGAGGAACGGATATAGGTGGCTCAGTCGAATTATAGCCAGATCTAGACTTCCTTCATTGAGATCAATGCACTTTGGAATAGTGCTGGTCGCTAAGATTTAAGTGACTTTCATATTCTAGAAGAAGAGGGGATGAAGTGAGTTTGCTGCTCCAGACTGAGCAAAAGCGATGAAGATCTCGCGACGAACTGACCCAAAATTGTATAAACGCAATCTTGGACCGAAGCCAATTATTCTCTTAGCAAAACGCAAGTGGGGGCTCATGATATCTGTGAATTCTGACATTTTTTGTACATAAATTTTCGCTGTTGCATTGGATGCTAGGTAGAAGGAGCCCAACTAGAGTGCATCAAAAAAAATAATCTCGTATGTGAAAACAGATATCGGTTAGCGCTTAGTGCCTAAACTCACTGTGAAACAGTTATAACGGGTATATATCCTAGTTATACTTCCATTACAAAAATGGAAGAGATAATATACGATTACCCTCTTTACCGTCCGCCTTCAGAAGCTGGTTCTATGATATTTCAAGTCACATTAGGATGTTCCTTTAACAAATGCTCGTTCTGTAACATGTACCGTACTAAAGATTACATTGAGAGGCCTTGGGACGAGATTAAGGCGGAGATAGACATAGCGGTCAAGTTTTATCCTGATACTCGCCGAATATTCCTTGCAGATGGTGATGCGCTCAATCTCTCAAAAGATGCGCTGATCCAGGCTCTGCAATATATGTACTCAAAGTTTCCACAATTGGAGAGGGTATCGTGTTATGCAATGCCGAAAAATGTTTTACAAAAGACGGATTACGAGCTCAAAGAAATAAGAGCCGCGGGGCTCACTATGCTCTATATTGGGATAGAAAGCGGGAACGATACCGTCCTAAAAAAGGTAACTAAGGGTGCTACATACAGGACGATCCTTGGTTCTTGTCAAAAGGCCAAGCGACATGGTTACACCCTATCGTGTATGATAATCCTAGGTCTTGGAGGAAAGAATTACAGCAAAGAGCATGTTTCCGATACTGCTCGTGTATTGAGCGAATCATCCCCAGACTATGTTGGCGCATTGACATTGCACCTTGAGGAAGGGGTCTATGGTGAATTCATGAACAAATTTGGCGAAGCATTTGTACCGCTAGACGATATGGGAGTCCTCAATGAGCTTGAAATGCTCATTGAGAAAATTGTTCCCAATAGGGCAGTCATCTTCCGAGCAAACCACGCGTCGAATGTTTATTCCGTAGCAGGAACTCTACCTGAAGATCGAGGTAAGATGCTCGCTTTGATCAAGAGACTGAAGTTGCATCCGGAGATGCTCAAGCCAAAGCTCCTGAGGCGGTTTTAGCCTTATGCACGACGACCTAGTGTTATCGTGTTCTTGTCATTATATGCTCTTCATCTGGGATGCAGTAGCATTGCCATTAAGAAGACAATCAGAAGGGTAAACGAGATTGCTATGGCGAGCAAGGCAATCACTGAAGAGACAGCTGTAATATCTGGAGAGCAGCGATAGAATTATTAGCCTGGGAAGGTATTTTTGACGTTGTGTACCGCGGGGAACTGGAAGTTCAAGCGAAAAGAAAGACTTTGGCCATTTTACAAGATGAGATTACAAGAATTTTGAATTCTTCAAGAGACCTGTCAACGCTAGCAAATTCCCTTATGAAGAGTGGCGATGAAAAGGAGATCAACCAGTGCCTCGAACGCATGAGAAATACTGAGGAAGAGGTCGAGAATCTTTGCAGAAAGATTACCCGCGAGGTTGCCGAGATAGGCAGCCTTATGGCAAATAGAGAGGATATTTTAAGAACAGCTTACATCATTGATGACATTGCCGGATACATCAGTGGCGTTGCCTTCCGGCTAGCTAACATAAAACCAACGACTCTGAAAAAGGGATCAATTGAGGATGACTTAAAACAGCTTGTAGGTATGGTTGTAGACACAATTTTTAAATTGAACGAGATGGGCCGAGCACTTTCAATCAATCCTGCAAGTGCTATTGATATTGGCCAAACTGTTCAGACACTTGAGAGGCAGGTAGATGCCAAGCACAGAGCAGCAATTGTCAAGGTTCTCAACGAAATCTCTTCCACGAAAGACTTACTGTTGCTGAAGGACGCGATTGAGGGCATTGAGGGCATGGTAGATAAGTGTCAGGACGCATCTGATTCATTTGCAATACTTGCCCTAAGTATGTAAAAAAATGATCAGCGCTAGGCTGGTTGAAAACCGGATAATAATCTGGGACCTGCAGCAATCAAGGACAGTTTTTAGTAGCGGTTACTATGGCAAGCCGCTTGGAATTCCAAAGCCGAAGGGCACAGATTTTGAGGCACCCCTTGTGCTTGATCTTATAGAAGGATGCTACCTTGTTGAGAGGAACAAACTGAAGGTACATCATACCGATGGCAAACAGGTTCCTTTTGCCAAAATAAAAAGGATATGCAAGAAGCAATATGTCGACTTCGACGCGGATTACATTGTTTTTCAGGATCTAAGGGACAAAGGCTATATTGTAACGCCGGGGATTAAATTTGGATGCGACTTTGCGGTTTACGAGCGGGGCCCTGGGATTGATCACGCTCCTTACCTTGTGCAGGTGTTCCGGGCTACAGATGATATAACTGCTACCGGCGTGGTTCTGGCAGGGAGGCTCGCAACGACAGTAAAGAAGCAATTCATATTGGCGATTCCTAGACTAAAGGATAAGAAGGTAGACTATGTCGGTTTTGACTGGTGGCGGGCCTAGCTGTTAGCGGAAGTAGTCATGTTTGAGGCCAACAGGGATTGATGTTCTTCTTGTCCTCGAACCTTGCCGTTGTGGCTTGGTAAATCAAACTTGACAAAATTCTCGCCTGAGATTGTAAGTCGTGTCACGTACTTTTCTGGTCCTTGCTCTAGCCACCCTTTGTACCGAATCGAGTTCTTTACAATGTCTGCTATGCTAGGCTTCTTCTCATTTACCTCCTCATAGCATGAAAGGATCTCACCGAACCTAACCTCCTGTTGATTGTTAAATTTGGTAAGGTAGTAGACAAACACCGCTGTCTTTTCATAGTGATTGGTTGGTCTTTTCTCAGCGTAAAACTCCCGCAGGCCCGCTCTACCTTCGGTCGCCTTCAAGTCAACAGGTATAGGGTGTATTGTTATAGTCGATCTTGTGGTATGCTTTCCTCCTCCTCCTCCTGACTTCTGTGATGGGGCTGGAGATTGTTCGACAACATTGGATGTGATCTGCTCTTGTTGTTTTATCACATCCTGGGGGAGCGCAGCTTTTGCATTGAACTCCCCAATACCTTGCTCTAAGCCACGGGTAATTGCCTCCTTTACTGCCATTTTGAAGATTTCTTCAAATTTGTCAAGATGTTTATCCACAAAGCTTTCTTTGCCTTCAAGTTCAACTAATCCCTCCCGGACGTTGATCGTAAACCTAGCCTCTGAATCTGTCAAATCGCCCTATAAGCTCTTGAGGTTTTTAATTAACTTGCTGCTATTATAAATAAGGTTAATAAATTTGATGAGGAACGACACTTGACGGAGGCGTCGACAAAAGGCGAGGCCACTGTCTTAAATATTGCAGTTGTGTAGTAGCATAATACGATGTTTGTAGTGAAAAGGCGTGGTAAGAACGGACTTTGGAGCGCGGTGAGCTTCATAGATAAAAACGGCTCGTTTAGAGGCGAAGCCAAATTTGAAACCCGAAAGGAGGCTGAGCAGTACTTGGATGAATACCTTACTCGGATGAAAGATCGCCTAACAACAGGGCCGGATGGATCAGGCCAGATCAAGATATTTGAGGAAAACCCTACCAAGAACATAAAAACAAGCAAATCTTTACCCTCCGACGGGTAGATAATGCGACGCAATCTCTTTTGGCTTTGTTGTTTCAGTTGTCAACTTTGGACCATACACCAGATAATTTATTGAGTTTCGCCACTAGGTTTTTTTTGAATTCAACCATAGGGATAGCTTTGACATTTCTTCGCAGTTAGCCTCGTTTGCTGGCAGTTGCATGTAAGCTCAAGCACTTTATCACAAGGTCTTGGCGTTGTGGTTCTGTCTCGGCAGAGGTCCGATAATGTAATCTTTCAAAAGTTAGAGACAACTCCTCCATTTAGTGATTTCTCGGTGATGCTGGGTACTGCCCCTGATTTGTGGGCGAGAAACCCGGCTAAGGTTGGTGGTTGGGCCTGTTGCGAAAAAAATAGAAGCTCAAATTCGAAGTAAGCACTATAAATATGTTATATAATATTTCAGAGCGAACCAAAAAAGCCTTATGTCAGCTATACGAAGTTATCGTAACGTGAAATAACTGGTATGTTCGTTTGCCACACCTGCAAGGGAACGGCATTGATATTGGCAGTCGAAAGTGATGGTAGACTCTGCTTTGAGGAATGCCCGGACTGCAACGCTTCTCCTGAATCTTACCTACCTATTGTGGAAGATAGTTGCGAATCCACAAGCGCCTTAAATCAATCTTAATGGCGAGACACGATGTAACAATAGTATGGGTCTACGGGCTGAAACTAGAGTTTAAAGTCTTTCTGCCGGTATCGCGGCTTTTGTTATTAATAGCTGCCTTAGTTTCGCTCTTCTGCTTTGAAGTCTCTTTTTCAAATCATAAAACCATTACCTCTGCTGCTTGAGCCGTACCTTCTGCGATGTGCGACCTCTAAGGTTAAGAGTGGCCAGCACGACTCCAAGGGTAGAAAAATATGTCAAAGTACGGCTGCCCGCATGTCATGGCATCGTCATTATACACTGCGCCTCTCAGTAAAATTGATCGAGTAGTAGGGTATATTTAGAATTTTGGCGAACTAGATTTAAGTTATGTCGAAGACATTTTGAGAATTCGCTGATCTATAAGCATTGATATTTTGGGCCGCTAGAAATTCAAAATGTCACTTATCTTTCTTTTGTTTTATTAACATTGGAGATAACGGACTTATCAACTTACTTAGATCTTCATATCTCTCCATGAATTCATAGCCCTTATGAGCGGTGGTAAACCTTTGGCTACCCTTGTCATAATTAATAAGCTCGTTTTCTGTCATCATTTGTAGGTATTCCTTTAGCTGTTCATGCGAAAGCATTGCTTTATACATCATCTTTGTC
>JALZFS010000128.1 GCA_030861405.1 Thermoproteota archaeon
TGCTGTAGCAGTTAATATAAAATATCCTGTTCTTGTTTGATTTGGAGCAGAATTAGTTCTATAAGTTATTTCTACAAGCTTGGCTGGAACTTTTGTTGTTGCTATTGCATTGTTGCTGCTTAAACTCATACTGCTACTTCCAATAATTACATTTACTGTCCTATCTGTACTATTTACGATCTGGATATCCTCATAGCCAGCTTCATTAAGTTTTTGCATATGATATGCTAGAAGAGGATTGGGTATAGTGCTACGGTTGACCATGCTAAAAATATCGTCACCAGAACCAATCCCTAACTTAGCTCCCAAGTTAGGATATCGTATGACGTATATTGTTTGGTGGGTCTGTTGACAGGCGCTGCTACTGCCAACATTAGTAGGTGCTGCTTGTTGCTGCTCTTGGGGGCAGAGCTGAGCTAATATACCATAGCCTTGCAGCATTTCCGTCAACAATGCGGACCCAGTATTATCAATATCACGAATAACCCACCCTCTTGGCACTTGTAATCTGAAGCTATCCTCTGGGCTTTGATATGATGCTGGTTTGCTGATAGTAGTTGTTGCTGCTGGTTTACTCTTCGATATTTGCTGTTGCGCGTTAGCAATCATGACATTAGCGGATAATAGAATAATAGCTATTGTTATAGCTGTTAGCACTATCACCACCGTCTGTGAAGGCAATAATCGAAAGGACACTCCCATAATGTCCGAAGAATTTACACTGTGTTGATTAAGATAAGGGTTATGGGTTAGCCCTTCTATAAAAATATTCTATTATCGCGCTACGCCACATTCTATAATCTATACATTAGCGTTATATAGGAACTACCACCTTGAATATTGAACCTCCGCAATTGATTTGCCATTTACGTGAGAAGTGATATTACTTGTAAGCCAAAAAGGCGGTTGCATTCCTAATAGTTCTAGATCTGGATTTCTCTAATCCATGCGCGTTTACTTACTTCAAAATGCAACATCAAATTGGGCACGTTCTTGGTGGTTGTAACACAAGAACCACCGATGATCAAGAGGAGCACAATTTGTTCTTTTGCGATAGGCTCATAGGTGATTTCTAGGTAGATGTTGCTGACGCTTTCTTAAGCTGGTTCTACAAAGCTTGTTAGACTCTGTTACGCTCAATAGTACTAATTTTCCGGTTGGGCAGTTTAAAAGTAGGGCTAAAAAATTAAGCCTGAACTATAACTAGACAAGAGTGAAAATATGAGCTGGTTTATCAGTAGCTATGTGTCATTAACATTACCTAGTCAAAATCAAATAGGTCGCCAAGAAAACCTCTTTTTCTTCTCTTGTGACTTCTATAATGGTAATAGTCATCGTCATAATCGTCGTAGTCTCTGTCAGTATGATATCGGCGATAATGTTCCTCGTCAAATCTATTTTGAACGGCCGCTATCTTGTCTATTTCTCCTCTATCAAGCCAGATTCCTTTACAAGAACTGCAATAATCGATATCAGTTTGATATCGTCTAATTTGCTGCATTGGCATTGAGCAGTTGGGGCAGTTAAGGCCTGTAGTTCCTATATCGGAATCCGAATTTACAACTTTCAAAACTCAAAGTCTCCTACGAAACCGTCAGTGCCCGAATCCAAGCTAGACATCCCGTCAGTGCCGGTATCTCCTCCAGCGTCTCCCGATCCGCCATTATTACCATCATTAGCCGATTCAGATTGAGTGTCTGCTGCCGCCTGTGCCTCCCCATTTACCCCATCTCCTGTCATAGCTGCTTCAGCAGGATTCATTGCCATTCCCATAAATGTCATCATTGATGCAAAGACCATTGCACTCATTATTCCAGAGAATATCATCATTGGTATCCATTCCCTATTATCCTCCATGAATGAGTCCATGCCTTTTTTGTCTCTATTCATATACATGCTCTTGAGATCTCTTGCTTTCTCTTCCAATTGTTGTTTCTTAAAAGTAAGAAGCTTGCTTCCAGTATTGGTTATGCGAGCCTGAACCTTTTTGCTAAAGAGACCTCTCTTTTGCTCAGTAGTGATTAACCTTTGAACAAAAAGATCATTTAGAATCAACTCGACCTGTACCTTGCTACCGATCTTTGTTACTTTTGCAATCTTGCCAAAATCTCCAATGCCACTTGAGATTGCATCAAGCACAACAAAGTGTTGAGGGCTCTCAGTTATATTGATATTTTGACTCATGAGATTAAATTACTCCTTGTTTTACTTAAAAAATAGGTCCACATTGTCTTGCATTGTATTACTTGATAGCGAAATTACTGCATGCTTGCAGGCAATAGCGGGAAAGTTAGCCTCCTACGCATATAATATCATTTAGCAAAAACAAACGATATTGTATCGCCTACTATACTGATATCTGCCTTCTTACCCAATATATCGTATGAAAGTTCAGAGATTAGAGTTTTTACGTAAAGCGACCATTTTGCTCCAAGGCTATGCTGGATCTTGAAGTAATATTTTCCATCTCGCATCTCAATACTTTGTTGCATCCATGATACTGTCAGCCATGCACGCATAACATCTACAAAATCCTCTACGTCGTGACTGTTTTTCATAAATGCAAGTATATTTGTGAACTTTCCTTTTTCTAGTCTTTGAGCAAGGTTTACTACTTGCTCGTCAGTGAGCTGGCTTAGGACCTCTCTCAAAAAAGCTTCTGTCATCGGAAGAAGACCTACTTTTCGTTCATATCTTTCCCATTGTATATGGTTTGAAAATATCTTAGCTACATAGTTGTTGAGGCTGATGCCTTCTAATTCTGCATCCATCCTAAGCTCGTCAATAAGAGGGGAGGGTAACCTAAAGGTGACAGTTTCAGTCCTGTTTTTCTTGCTGTTAGAATCATTGTCGCCTCGAGGCACAATAGATACAGATTCTCTTAGCTTTTGATCGGATTAAAAGCTTGTCTTTGGATGATTGTGTTGTGCACCAATTGACAAAGATTCATGCGGTTTAAGCGTGTTCTTTCTCGTCACCTCCTTTGGATAATCCTTAAGTTGTCTGTTTGCACGCCGCTCGAAAGTCCGTACACGTAACGTCCAACCTACATGAGAATAGATCTTTTGTTCTGTTGTTGAGGCTGATGCTCACCACCACGATGCTTGCCCAGCTTGTCATAGGAGAAAGTACCGGCCCCCGTGTTTACAACAGATTCATTCGATACCTACAGTTATGGTTATTGTCAGTAACCCCGTCATAGTGATTACATCAAACATCTCTGCTATGTTTGATTTCTTAGTCCTTACTTTCTGCCTGCTATGAGGATGGGACAGTTCTATTATCTGAAGCCAGCATTTATCCCCTTGTTTATCGACTAGGATCGGAATGTTGACACCAAATCTAAAGAAATAAAGTTCGATTCATTGAAAAATTACAATACTGGAATCGTATTAGGGCTGTCCTCTATTAAAGCAAGAAGTGAGAATGACATTCATGTAACCCTTCGCAAGGGGAGTTCTACTCCAAAAATACGATTGTTTCATTAAGATAAGAAAATCGGAATTTAAGGTTGGAATCTGCGAATGTTTGAAATTACCGAGCTCACTAGCAGAAATTCTGCTTTCCTTCTTGTTGCTTCTCAGTGTTGTACGCTAGCAAAAGTATGTTTTCCTGTCTTGGATATTGTATAGCATTTATGTACTTACCCTCAATCTTAATAATTAGTGTGCGATCTGTTCGATCTGTATTATAATGTAAGCTGGGGCATTCTCTCGTACCTTCCTCTTGAATATCACGATCCTGCTAGGTCCACAAGACGCTTTATCAAATCATGAACGGTAATTGGTTTTTTTAAATAACAATTTACTTCGTTTAGGAATGTAAATGACGCCTTGAATTCCTTGCGATAGTCCTCAAAGGCGGTGAGGAAACATACCTTTACCTTCTCGTCAAGGTTCCTAATTTTCTGATACAGTTCAAACCCGTTCATCCCCGGCATTCTGACATCTACAATCAAAAGATCATACATTCCACGTGAGAACGTGGATAGAGCTTCAAAAGGATCATTAAACGTCGTTACAATGAACTCATTCTTTTCCAGACCTATCTTGAAAATGGTCGTGATATCCTGCTCGTCATCAACGATCATCACTCTGTATTTCTTTGTCTGCACTGAAGTCTGGTGCGCATCTCTCTTGGAGCTATTTCCAGCTATCATGCTATACCCTTGTGCACTAAACCTCACATGACTGCATAATAAAGTGATTGGAAGACTCATTCCTGTTTCTTGATAACATAGTTCTTTAAGTGAAACTTGTGGGTCTGCTCATTTGTGGTAGAATCTAGCTTTGAAATCCTTATCGTGATAGTAGCACAACATTGAAGACTTTGATCCTTTCAAAATGATATTAAACATCCTTTCGCATTCTATCATCTCTTGCTTTCTGCCAAGGTGTGAAAGTGCACCCATGTCTATTATAACATCTATGCCATTTATACCATACCTTAGGCAAGTGTTTCAAGGCTCTTGAGATATTGCAAAAAACCGTTAAAATCTGACTTGAAAATGATTTCATCCGCGCCTAACATGATCAATGACTTGTCTGCTTCATACCTCTTGACTGCTTATTCAACTCCTTAAGTGCATTCATTACAGCAGTCTTCGTTTCATAATGATACAGGATTATTACTGTATTATTTCGTAATTCAAGGGCCCGCTTCGTATGAGAAGAATATATCTCTTGTAAAGAACCAAAGTCCGAGTATACGATCATGTTATGGTCTCCAAGTTGCATATCTGTTATAGGCTTGCTTATGCCTAATGAGTCTTCATACATTAGTTTATTACCTGACACTTTTCCGGGTGAAGGATCACGTCTAAATATATCAATTTAGGCGTAGATCTTTCCTAAGGTTATTAAACGAAGATTGGCTTGCACCAAGAAGAGGTTCGGACCCTTTGGCCTCAGACAGTTACTTTTCCATAACGATGAGATTGATTTGATAATTGGAGATAGTATCTAAGCCTTATTGAGGGGTTCAATGTGATTCATTGAGAGAACAACATCCTGGAGACTGTCCCGACTGGTAATCCGCATATTGGTCGATTATTGTTTGGATCTAATTTTTCAACCTCATCACCTGATTATAATGCTCCATACACCATACTGCGTCGCGGGTCGAGTGCAATACTTCTTGAACTGCTACCAACATCAATTCTTGCAATTTGATGCTCTTGATGATCTGCAAAAGCATTATAATTTGAATCTGGATTGATGTTGCTCTTACCTTCGTGTAAGCGCAAATCAATACTAATATATCGCTAATTGACGAATAGACAAAAATTCTTGAATGTAACTCAATCTGCAGCTAATTTGTAATATTTAGGCAGTTCCTTATTCTAGATGATCGTTAACCACAGAGTCTTTCTTGTTCGCGCTCATCATTAATTC
>JALZFS010000134.1 GCA_030861405.1 Thermoproteota archaeon
CTACTAGGGCAAAACAAGCGAACTTATGCTGCTCGTTATTTAATGGTTCGCGCTAAAATAAATACAGCTGAGATCAGTTTTTTAATGTGAAAATATCGATTTCCGGTGTCAGAGGCATCTACGGACAAGACCTTGACCTTCATAAAATCAGTAGGCTTGCCAGCCAGTTTGCTTGCATAATGAAGTCTGACAAATGCATAGTGGCCCGAGACACTAGGCCATCAAGCATGGTTATCGCACGGGTTGCGACCGCAGGGCTAATGGCAGCAGGCATTGACGTTTACAATATAGGTATTGCGCCTACCCCAGCGGCGTTTAGAGAAGCACGACAGTATGGTGCAGGCATCATGGTAACAGCATCACATAACCCGCTAGAGTGGAATGGACTTAAGTTCATAATAGATGGCAGGGGCTTGTTTGCCGCTGAATTACAGGACATGCTTGAGACGACAAAGGATCATCAAGGCAAGTTTGGAGATGAATTTTACCTTTCCTCACGCTATGCGGATATGGTCGCGGAGATGACAAGAAGTAACACGATGGTCAAAGTTGGAATTGATGTGGCTGGGGGTGCTGCATGTGGCTATGCAGAGCACATCTTTAAAAAATTGGGGCATCAGTATTATAGCATAAATGGCGTTCCGGGCGTTTCATCGAGAGGACCAGATCCTACAACAGACAATTTGACAGACCTACGGACAATTGTAACTTCGAACAACCTAGATCATGGTTTTGGGCTTGATCTAGACGCTGATAGGGTTGTTGTCGTCAACAACAAAGGCGAAAAATTGAATCCAGACGCAACTCTACTGCTATGTATAGCAAGAGCAATAGAGATAGGCTTGAGAAGATTTGTGACAAGCATTGACACCAGCGTTGCAATAGAAAAATACATCCGCAATCAACGCTGTCGAGTTGTTGCACACTCCAAGGTAGGAGAGGCAAATGTAGTCAATAAGATGCTCCAGGTGAATGCAGAAGCAGGTGGCGAGGGCAGTAGCGCCGGGTTTATCATGCCCAAGATTAACATGTGCAGAGACGGCCTGCTTGCGGCTGCAACTATCTCAACACTCGAGAAGACCACTATAGATGAATGTCTGGAGCTGATGTCAGAATTTACACAGATACGATCTAAAATAATGGCTGATTCTTCACTGCATAACACAGTAATTGAAAAGCTGCCTGAAATATTCAAGAATGAATCCTCGTCGATAACAACAGAAGACGGCGTCAAGGTAATCATAGATGAAAACTCATGGGTACTAATTAGGCCATCAAACACCGAACACGCAATCAGAATATCTGTTGAATCAAAAGCAGATAAGGCACACACTATTTACAAGCAGGCAAGCAAAAAGGTTCAAGCAGTATATGACCAAATTAGATGAAAAAGAGATTATCAACATCTTTGCGAATAAGCTTGGCGTAAGCGACCTCAATGATGTAGCACAGCTGAATAATGGCGTTGTTTTAAAAAGTGATATGCTGGTTGCAAGCACAGATGTGCCATGTAGAATGAAACCATGGCAGATTGCACGAAAAAGTATCATTGCATGTGTAAGCGATCTTTCCGCTAAAGGTATTAGACCATATGCAGTAACAATTTCACTTGGTATTCCTAATAGCTGCAAGCGACCATACGTTAAAGGACTTGCAGAGGGCTTTGCAATTGCTGCAAATGAATTTAGAATTAAAATAGTAGGCGGAGATACAAATGAAGCTTGTGATCTTGTCATCGACTGCTGCATGATTGGATTTGCTAAAGGCAAGGTTCCAACAAGAAGAGGAGCCGCGCCGGGGGACATTGTAATCGTCTCAGGCAGATTTGGATTTCCTCCCGCAGGTCTTGCGATCCTACTGCGAGATGCAGTTACAGCGAGCAGATTATTCAGAGATCAAGCAGTCCAATCAGTCCTTGAACCTAATCCAAGACAGCGCTTTGGCTTAGAGCTTGCAAGGTATTTTTCTTCATCAATTGATTCAAGCGACGGCCTTGCAACATCACTTTATGAACTGGCAAGCCAGAGTGGTGTAGATATCATGATCGACACCGTTCCGACGGTAGAAGGCTTGAACAGTTTTTCCCGTGAAAACGACTTTGACCTGTACGAGCTAGTATTCCATGGTGGTGAGGAATATGAGATTGTAGCGACGATTCCACAACAAAAATTAAGGCAGGCTGGCGCAGCAGCGAGAAGAGCAGGAATTACTCTCTATGTCATAGGCAGGGTGCAGAGAGGATCTGGGAATGTTTTTGTTATGGATAAGTTGCTTGAGAATAGAGGCTACAGGCACTTTTCGTAGGCGACAACGTTTTTAACCCTCTAATTATTCAAGGCAACTACATGTCTGAAACAGCAGAAGACATTTCTCAAACCAAGTGGGGAGTAGCTCACATTTTTAGCAGTTACAACAATACGCTTGTACACATTACCGATTTGAGCGGGAGTGAGACAATTTCCTTCAGCTCTGGCGGACGCCACGTGACCGCTGACCGTTATGAATCATCTCCTTATGCAGCTATGAAGTCTGCTGTCGCGGCTGCTGATGCCGCCAAGGGGAAAGGTATCAATGCCCTTCACATCCGTGTACGCGCTGTAGGGGGAGTTGGCCCTAGGATTCCTGGCCCAGGGGCCCAGGCTGCCATAAGAGCGCTTGCCAGAGCAGGTTTTCGTATTGGTAGGATTGACGATGTGACGCCTGTACCACACGACACAACTAGAAAGCCGGGCGGAAGAAGAGGACGCAGAGTCTAAATCGATTTCATTTCTGGCGCCATTTTTATCTGCGCGCCACAATTCCTGTTTTTCAATTCACTTTGAAGCCATGCAATAAACTTGTCCTCAAACTTCTTGCCTTTTGAGGCCTCTATTTTAGAGACATGATACTTGTATATCATCTCAACGAGTTGGCCAGCTAGAAACAATTTTGCAAACGACCAGCCGGCGCTCCGTACAGGTGGGTCAAGAGCGAAGGAATCTTCTAGATTACTCATTCTTTGATAGCCAGACAGCATATCAATTGCAATTTTTGCATCTGATTCAAAATCAGTTGTCTGAAAATCAAGGATAAATGTTCCAATTATCAAGTCTGTTCGTTCTGCTGTTTAAGTTTTTCAGAGAAGGAGATCAATTTTCCTTTATCCTCAATTTTGATGGTTGTATCGAGCCGTATGTTAAGACCTATAGACCTAAAAAGAGCCAAGAGCTCCCCTCCGGATATTCTACCGGTTATTTCACCACCCAGAATCAGTTGGGCCATTCTTGTGACAATTGCTTCAGTCTGTACCGGGTACTGCTTGTAAGCAAGATCTAGCACTTTTTCTCCCCTATCATATAGATAGCCAGACACTATCTCTCTAGAAGATTTTGGTTGTTGGTGTTGTTGGTTGAATTTTGCCTTTTCCATTGCAGCTGCCTTTTCGCGAAGCTCCCTGAGTTTACGCGCCTTGATTATCTCAATGTCGGGATCCTCAGATGACATTATCCCTTTATCACCCCTAACGGCATAAGTCTTACTACCTTGGTAGCAATGCCAAGAGAATGAGATACATCCGCCACTGCGTCGACATCCTTGTATGCATCCGGAGTCTCTTCTACAATGCCATCCTTTGTAAGGGCTTTGACGTAAATCCCCTTTGACTCTAGCCCAGTTTTTACACTCTCAGCTGTATAACTCCTTTTTGCAGCAGACCTTGACATTGTTCTTCCTGCTCCATGCGCAGTAGATCCAAAGCTGAGATCGAGTGACTTTTGGTTCCCAAGCAGGATCCAGCTAGCAGTGCCCATTGAGCCAGGTATTATAACCGGCTGCCCAATGCTCCGATACTTGCTTGGCACTTGTTCCATGCCTGCGGGGAATGCCCTTGTAGCACCCTTCCTGTGGACTACCACATCACTGGTCCCAGTTCCGCCTACATTATGGCGCTCAACCTTAGCAATGTTGTGTGCAACATCATAAATCAGATCCATGTCAAGGCTACTCTCCTTTGACTTGAAGATGTGTTCAAATGTTTTCCGTGTCCAATGTGTTATCATCTGGCGGTTGGCCCATGCAAAATTAAGAGCAGAATACATTGCCTCACGGTAGTCTTCTCCTTCTTTCGAATTATTGGGCACGCATGCAAGCTCTCTGTCTGCAAGAGTCAAACCATATTTTCGAAGAACAGATTCAGAAACGCGCAAATAATCAGTGCATATCTGGTGACCAAAGCCTCTCGAGCCGCAGTGGATAAGCACCATTAACTGGCCGGTTTGATTTATGCCCATCGCCTTAGCTGCCCGCTCATCAAAGATCTTGTCTACTTTCTGCACCTCAAGAAAATGGTTACCAGAGCCTAGACTACCCAGCTGAGATATACCTCTCTTCCTTGCAGTGTCCGAGACACTACTAGGATCTGCTCCAGCCATGCTACCGCCCTCCTCACATGATTCTATATCATCATCTGTACCATAGCCGCGGCGAACTGCCCATCTTACACCTTCTACGAGTAAGTCGTCAAGCTCTGTCTTTGTCAGCTTGATTGCTCCCTCGCTTCCAACGCCGGAAGGAATCGAGCTAAAGAGCTCGTTAATCAAGTCCTTCAGTCGAGGCCTAACATCCTGTTCTGTCAAATTTGTCTTGATTAGTCGCACACCGCAATTAATGTCATAGCCCACGCCGCCGGGGCTGATTACTCCAGTTTCGATGTCAGTCGTAGCAACTCCTCCTACCGGAAAACCATAACCTTCATGGCCGTCAGGGAGCACGACAACGTGCTTCCTTATGCCAGGCAATGTGGCTACATTTGCAGCCTGATCAACCGTTCTATCAGTCACCATTTTCGAAATCAACGAATCGTTGGCGTAGATTGTAACTGGGACCTTCATGCCCTTAGCAGCGTTTGCGTCTATTCTATACTCAAGGTCGCTTATCTTTCTAACCCGATGGTTGCCGCTCCTACTGATAAGTTCGTCCAATTCTGTTTCCAGTATGTCTTATGAAGTAATTATAAGCCTTGCCCGCATAGGCAATAGCGAACGGGTCGGTTATTTTATCAATAGCATTGCATACATTAGCTTGAAGGATATATCAAGTGTCCAATATCAATATGATGATGGTAATAGTGGTCGAAGTCCTCTATTACCGCCCAATCATAAACGAACATTTTATAGGGCTCAATTTCTGCAGTCCTCAAACAAGAAGATAATCTATTCCTATCTTCAAAGACATTAGGCGCCTGATATCTAGCATGTTTCGATCAATTGTGAATAGTCAGTAAGCGAGTTGTGAAATACCAATGACGCGCCATATTCCCAGGATACAACCTTAACTCAGGCTACAACGTTTAGGACCATGTCTGCTCCCGCCTTAACAATGTTATTATCAAGCGTAAATACCCCAAAATGCTTCTTTGCATCCACATTCATTTTCATTTTCATTTTGTTCAACAAAAATTACATTGTAGGAGCAGCTGCAGGATGGTTAGCCTTCAGATTGTAGAACTAAAACCTGAGAATAGCATATGCAATGCTAGTATGGCATATGCAATATATTAGTCCCCCAATTGATCAGTAGTTACCATTGTGTAGGTTAGTATACTCGATCAACCATTTGGGTACATTATAACGTACCCTCTTGTCTTCACCCTAAGTTAGCTGACAAGTAACAAATATTTAGACATCGACTTAGACTCACAATATCTTTCACGTGAATGATAGTAGTGGTGATGTGTTAATCTATTCATCGTATGACAGTTTGTTTGTTGTTCTAAAAATTCTGTAAAAATATCTCATCTTAACCTAACAGATTTCCGGTAAACCCCAAAGCAAGTGGTGCTGATGGCAAAGATTGACTTAACTCTTTAGGTGTCTTTAACAAAAAATAATGAGGACATTCGGATTTAGCCAAAACACTGACAAGATTTATTTCCAACACTTCGCTGCTCAATGCTTGACAACGATGCCAATACTACCAATTGACTCAGGACGATATGGTAGCAGGAAGATGCGTGAAATTTTTGAGGATGAAAGGCGGTTGCAATATCAGCTTGATTTTGAAGCAACAGTTGCTCAAGTGCAGGCAGAGCTAGGCATAATTCCAGTGGATGCAGCGGACGAAATTGCAAAAGTAGCAGGCTCGGGTAGTATCACGCTTGCCCGAGTAAGTGAGCTTGAATCAGTAAGTGAACATGACACCGCCGCCATGGTGGAGGCATTCAGTGAACAAATCTCAGCCAAATCGAAGCTTTGGATACATTATGGGCTAACAAGCAATGATGTAATTGATACATCTACTTGCATGCAGATGCGTGATGCATTTTCGTTAATCCAATCAAAGGTAAGCAAGCTTGCATATCTTCTGGTAGAGAAGGCTGTCGACTTCAAAGATCTGCCAGCAGTAGGTAGGACACATGGACAGCATGCAAGTATAATTTCATTTGGCCTAAAATTTGCGGTATGGGCAGCAGAAATGGCCAAGCACATTGAGCGTATTCAAGAAGGCAAAAAGCGCTTTCTACTATGCAAGACCCTTGGTGTGGTTGGCACGGGCTCGCTAATGGGAGATAAGGCCATTGAAGTACAAAATATTGTTGCGCACAAGCTTGGCCTATATCCCATTGAGGCTGCAACACAAGTGCTCCCGCGGGAGCGATTTGCAGAGATGCAGTTTTGTATAGCACTTATTAGCTCTACACTTGATAAGATTGCGATTGAGATGAGAAATTTGCAGCGGACTGAGATCGGCGAAGTTGCTGAGCCTTTCCAGAAGGGCCAGATAGGAAGTAGCGCAGTTCCAGTCAAGCGCAATCCTATAAAAAGTGAGCGGATATCCTCACTTGCTAAAATACTAAGATCGCTTCTCAGCCTATCAATGGAAAACATTGGATTGTGGCATGAGCGTGACCTCTCAAATTCTGCAAATGAACGCTTTGGGCTTCCTATGGCAGCGATCCTGCTCGATGAAATGCTCAATGCAATGATCAAGGTAATTTCAGATTTAAGAGTAAACAAAGAAAAAATTATATCAAATATCGATATTACAAAGGGTCAGATTTATGCTGAATTCGTGCTAGATGCTCTGATAAGGAGAGGAGTTGCCCGCTTTGATGCCTATCGAGATATACAAAGAGTTGCATTTTTGGCACTCGAAACTGGTGAGCACTTTTTAGATGCGACATGCAAAGACAGCAACATCTCCAAACATCTATCAAAGCAAGAACTAAGATCGATATTTGACGCCAAGAATCACTTGGCTGCGTCCGGAAAGATAATTGAGAACGTCGCCAGTATGATCAGAAATCTATTATAAAATAGATATATAAAGTGCCGTCGGTGAGATTTGAGCTCACGACAGCTCGGTCTTCAGCATCACCCCTGAAAAGGTCGAGTGCTCTCCCAGGCTGAGCTACGACGGCACTGACAAGACTAGTTTTAGGGATCATATATAATCGTGTCTTAGAATGTAGCGCATCTTGTACTCCCAAAGTTGCGGTAGGCTATTGTACTTAGCATCTCCATCGCAGTAGAAGTATGAGGGAGTATTTGGATCCTTGTTTTCCATATATTCGGGCATGTCTATAATGTTGACTTTTTTGGAATTCTATCTTTTTTCTTTAAAATAATTAACAGGGATCGTAAATGCGATGCAATACAATTTTCGATTTGGACGCTGCTATTACAGAATGATCTTACTTAAAGTAAATAAACAAAAAAGGTAGAGTTCAATTATCATGATAAACTTAGATAATCAAAATCAAAATCCTGTAATAGACTCACCAGAAGAGCGAAGACGCCGATTCTTGGAGGAATTTGAAAAGCCTTTTAAATGCGAAAAGTGTAATGAACGATTTAAGAAGAAGAAGTACCTGCGCGAGCATAAATCCGAGGTCCACTCATACTAAAACAATAAGATGCCGGAGGCGGGATTTGAGCCCGCGACCTTACGATTTCTTA
>JALZFS010000135.1 GCA_030861405.1 Thermoproteota archaeon
GAAGTATATCCTTATTCATGTCTGTGGCTATAGCCCCAGGAGCAATGCCATTTACCCTGATCCCTTTGTCTGCCACCTCCAGCGCTACTGTTTTTGTCAACATTTCCATTCCTCCCTTTGAGGCAGCATAGGGTGCAGACTCTGGTTGAGGAATCGATTCATGTACTGATGAAATGTTGATGACTGAATAGTTGTGATCAGTGTTAGGTCCATCCTGATTCATCATCCTCTTTATTGCTTCCCGTGTGCATAAGAATGCTCCTTTGAGGTTCACGTCTATAACATAATCCCATTCGTCTGGCGTAAGCTCATGCAAGCTTTTCTGGGCACCACCAATCCCTGCATTGTTAACAAGCACATCTATTCTACCAAAAATGTTGATCGTGTGTTCTATCAAAGATGTACAAGTCCTCTCCTTTGATATATCGCCTGCCAAGTAAGTTACCCGTTTTTCATCGTTTCCAGTAGCTTTCCCGATGTCATTTGCTGCTTCTTGTAATTGCTCTTGATCTCTTGCATTCAGAACTACGCTATATCCTTGCTTGACAAATTCCAAGGCAATGGCCTTCCCAATGCCCTTGCTAGAGCCAGTAACCACTGCAACTCTATGCAACATTTTGTTACTATTATTAGACATATTTCGGGCTACCCTGCAATGTTTTATATCAGATAAATACATTGCATCTATTTCCTGTCTGTTCGAATAAGCAAGTTTGATCCTCTTGAGTTTTTAGCCTGAGGGCTCGACGCTAGACCTTTTGGAAACATGTTTATATAATAAACTCTTAAAGGAGCACTTCATCATTTTATTACCCTAGTAACAACTTTATCCTAAATGGCAGATTCTTTTATGATCTGTTGTGCAAGCATAGCCTATAGGTAAAGAATCATAGTGAAGCAAGAATACAATCGTTTAACCCTAACTCATGGCAAACTGGTAAAATCTTCATTGATTGCAGTCGGACTCATTGTTATTGCACTAATATTGACTCAATACTGATATACGGAGAAGTGTGGCATCTATTTTGGTCTGGAGTTGTCCGATCTGTGGTGAACAGCTGATAAATGATGAGGCAGAAATATGGTATGCCACATTTGATAATGATATTCCAAGAATGGTTTGCAAAAAATGCGATATTTACTATACCTTTAACAACCTAAAATCCATAGTGAATGGTCAATAAATACTATGCATGAGCTTTAGCTGCTCGCAATTTTTCCTTATTTGTAGTTTGTTCAAATCTTGCGGGTAGAGATAAACAATCAAGGCAATATCCATTATCCCAAGTCGCAATCAGAACATGTTCCTTAGGAGCACCCTGTGCCTATCACAAAGAGTATGATAAATGACCGATACTGCGAGCATACAGATGTATAAGTGGTATATATAATTCTATGATTTCCCTGAAAAGTGGTTTTCTATTTTTTCCTGATCACCTTGCTTGTCTTATTTATGGAATTCATCTATATGCCGCAGATGACTAAGAGATACTTAGGCAGCTCATGTAGAATGCATAACCAAAAGGTTTTGATTGTCAGTTTACAATAACTAGAATCTTGCATAGTGGTTTCACGTCAAGGGGAATATATCACTTAAACCATTTTGACGGCAGCTTGCCTTCCAGAATTCCTATACGTTATTTATACGGCTGCTTTTTCCACAACTCCTATGCTCTCACTACCTTGAAGGGGTATAATTGTTCCAATAGACATGTTCGTGATCCCGCCATATATGGAGTAGGGGTTCCCTTAATGCATGTAGGCAAAAGGGGCTCGTCCTTCTTATACTGAAGCTTAGAGTAAAACACATAATTTCTAAATACCTTTTGAGCATGTTCATCAATAGTAATATGTCTGATGCACATAGTAAGAAGACTGCCGACGACGAAGGTCACAGCAGTGAAGCGGAAAAAAGGGAATTTCCACCTGTACCTGAGGAGGCAATAGTCAAGCCAGAGGACGAACGGCCTATCAAAGGGCAAGTTCGTGCGGAGGAAAAGGTAGATGAGAATGAAACAGATAGTGAATATATTGATGCGGGAAATGAAGATATGGATGGCGATGGGTCACCCGACTGGGATCCCGCGGTAGGACCCGGAGTTTAGAAGAAAGCTTCAATTATTGTCTAATCGCTGCTACATCCTGGAACCCTTTTTCCTGTTGCTATTGATTAGCACTTGCTATTATAACTGTCCAGGCAAAGAGAATGTATACAGCTGCCATAAAGATCTCTTCTAAGATCCCGGGTATGCCGTGCACGTACAGCTGGCCGCACCTAGTGTTTGGAAGATTATACCTTTAGTACTGACTTTCCTGGACAAGTCATACTCACAATAGCTTCTGATTAGCAAGGGACATGGTCAACAGTTAACACCTATATATCCATACATTAATCCAAACCTATGCCCACATCATTTGAAGAAAACACCGAAGTTATTAGCCTAGATGGCAAGAAAGTTGGAAACTTAAGAAGGATAGAAAACAATGATTATTTCATCATCTACAAAAAGGGCTTGTTAACAGACGAGGAATTCCGCGTCCCAACCAGCGCGGTCTTGACTGGGCAAGATAATAACAATAGCGTCCATAATGGCAACCTCATCAGACTCAATATCAGGGAGGAAGATCTCAAACACGGATATGAGTTTGTAAAAGGGAAGCCGAACTCCGAATTTATACACGGTTTAAAGAAGTCAGAACCGAAGGTCAATACAGAAAAACAGGTGATACATTTTGAGCCAAGGGAGCCGGTGGAAGAGTCGAACAAAACCGGGATCTCCTCTCCCCCGCTCAGCAAGCAACATCAAGCTGTCTCGAAAGAATATCACCAGCAGTCGAGTCTATACAGTTGCGATTTGTGTCCTGCCAAATTTGATAAGGCAGACGAGCTCCAAAAGCATCGCGGTGAAAGCCACAAATCCCCAGTAAATATCTGATGAATTGTTCCAATGAAAAATATCCTATCGTTGGCAGGACAATCATGCACGGAGAGAATTTATCCATATTCTTTTCTGCTGTATTGTACTACTATAGCATACTTGCCTCCAGGATAAATGAAGCTTCGAGTTGTACTGAGTACTTCTTTTAGTATAGATTTGAACTAGTATGTTTGAATCTGTGCAATGTGTAAACGAGAAGGTGAGCCGCTGTTTTCTTCCTTCTGAGCTCGATCTACATCGCTTCGAAAGCAACGAAGTATCCCTATTGGGTAGTATAGCTTTGCCAGCTCTCGAATTTAAGTATTGAACTTCTATTGTCAGCGGCTTTTATACTATGGTATGCAGTGTAAAGCATGTCGAAATCTCAAGATGAAAATGTAAAGGATAAGCCTCATAAGGCCGGCGACATCGACGTATCCAAGATAGATGACAAGGCGGGAATACATTCGACCTCAGATAGCGCGAGACATATAGAGCGAGCACAGGAAAAAGACGTAGAAGTGCTAGAAGGAAACCGGCAGGGATCTTGGCAAATCAAGGAAAAGGAGACGATCTAAAAGGAAAGATGTCTTCTTCAGCAGAGCTCACGCCAAATGCAAATCAAAAAATTGTTCAATATTTGAATGATGCTTTAGCAATGGAAAATGCATCAGAAGAAAGGATAAGATTGAGACTTCAAGGAACCATAGTGGACGATATTAAGAAACAATTACAACAGCATCTTGTAGAAACTCAAAGTCAAAAAGATAGGCTAAAGCAGATCGTCACAAGTCATGGAGGTAAGCATACTGATGCCAAAGCAACGCTGCCATTTCTTAAGCCTAATACTTTGGATGTGGTCAGAGATGAATCGCTAGCGTCATCAAATCCGTCCGGTCAGGAAATAGGTTCACCTAGCTCGCCAGAGGATGCTTCAATTAAATCAATAGTAAAAGAGACTGACAATATACGATTAGCCGCCGAAAAGGAACTTATAGAAACAGAGCAGGACGCCATTATTGAAAACGCAGAGATTGTAAAATACAGATTTTTACGTGAAATAGCCAAGAAGATAGGTGCTATGGACGCTGTCCTAGTTATTGACCAGAATCTGAAAGAAGAAGAGCAGATGGCTAACTGGATAACTGCGAACACGTCGAATATGCTGAGGCAACTATGGGCCCAGATTGAGGTATCAGCAGGTGCGAGGACAGCTGCTGAAGCTTAAGGTCATCGAAAGATCAAATCGCTAAGCCGCACAGTTAATTTACTAATCCTATTACGGCCACGAAAGTGGGTTATTTCACGTTTTGAACCTATCATTGCACAACTGTAGGATGGTGATGACTATAGCATTTATCTATAGCAGCGGTATCGGTACTGTTTTCAATTCTTGGAGTTCTGCCTGCGGGGAGCCTCATTCTAGCTTCGTTTTTTGTTAAAAGATTTTGCGTCCAGGCATAGTTAGAAAATTTGGCAAACTCGCACGACAAGCTATCCTTGTCTTTAAGAGAGCCTACCAAGGAATTCTGATTCCCAAATGGGCAGAGCTTCAAGAAATGTAATGAGAAGAATTACTGTGTTACCTACCGCGAACCGTAGTCTAATTTTCTGCTCTGCACTAGAATATTTTATCAAAAAGATATCTAGCAGGTGATGTAATCATTATCTTAGACTAAGATTCTGCTAATTCTGTATATACTAAGTGTTACAGCTTTTGGTTTGTACCAGGTGTATGAGTGGAAAATATATGCATAGATATCGAAATAGAATAGATATCATTGCTCAATTACTAGATGCAGCGAGCAATGGAAGTACCAAGACAAAGATGATGTATAAAGCAATGCTTTCGCATGAACAGCTAAAGGAATACCTACAAATGATGACAGAAAACGAGCTTATTAATTATGACAAGGGTAGCCAAAGGTTTACCACCGCTCATAAGGGC
>JALZFS010000141.1 GCA_030861405.1 Thermoproteota archaeon
TCGTGCCATCTCCTACTTCGTTGTCTGTCGCTTTGCTAATCTCAACCATCATCTTAGCTGCAGGATGCTGTACATCTATTTCTTTTAGAATTGTAGCGCCGTCATTGGTAATGGTAACATCTCCAAGGCTGTTTACAAGCATCTTGTCCATTCCTCTTGGGCCGAGGCTTGTGCGTACAATTTCTGCAACTGTCTTTGCTGCAATGATGTTATTTCTCTGTGCCTGATTACCCTTTGTTTCAGTTGTGCCTTCCTTTAGAAGGACAATAGGTATAGATTGTTGTTGTATTGACATTGACATATCACCTATGAGTTATTGCTTAGGATGATCTTTTAGGAGTAATTTAAGATCTTCTACTGACCGATAAACCACTATATATACCGATACCAGTTTCATAGAAAAATTCATAGAGCAGAGTTATATTGTCTAGTGAGGCAGTACAGGCTCTCGAAATAAAAACAATTCAAGCCGAAAACGAGAGGATATGCTTTAAGGACAAAACCATCATTAGCTATCACAATAGTTGCAGGTCAAGTTAGAAGAAAACAATTTCTCTTGAATTTCCACACAGGTAATGGCTCTGCTACGTATTATAAGTCCGCTAACTTTTATTACATATCTTCTTCTTAACTAATTATTTTGCCAAGCAGGTAAGGATGCAAAATTCTCAAAAATTCCACTGATGGCATAAGATCGCTATCAAGACAAGTCTGAATATAGACCATAAATTTAGACGTCATAATGTTTCAATCTTCCTTTAAATATTAATTATATCAGCTACCCAAAAAATCCAAAAGTTAGTTGAACAGATGTCTTCTAGTTTAGAATGAAGGCTTTATAGCCACAAAGAACACGTTGTATTATCTGTAAAAGATAAGCCTCTATCGCTATAGAAGGAACAATACTTGCATATTAGGTCTCAATTTTTCATCCAAGCTCAGTTAAAGTCCTGGTCAGGTTGGATATAATTTCTGTCATCAAGCTATCTCCTTTTTCCACAGTAGCCTTTCTTGGATCTCCCCAAACTCCATTGCCAGTGATTCTTGGAAACGACCCAGGCACGTTGGTTATGCTACTGTATGCTGCCTTTGTCTTTGACAGCTTCTTGGAATTTGGTACGGCCCTCTCCATATGTACTAGTTTGGGCTCAATTGCCAGGACAAGCGATGTTTCAACTTCTCCTGCATGATCAAAGTCATCTCTCATCATTTGCCAGTAATGGATAGTGTGAACACTTGTGTGCCTGAGCATCTTCCTGTGCAACTCTTGAGGAATATATTGCAGTGCTCCCATATTGCCGTGATGCCCATTCAGAATGATTACTTGCTTTAACCCAATTTTTGCAAGTGAGCTACATACATCGGATATCATTGTAGACAAAGTTGAATTTTGAAGAGACACATTGAACATCGGTTCGTGTTCAAATGAAATGCCGTATGAAATCACTGGCAGAATGAATGCGCTAACATTTTGTGCAACCGCCCTGGCAACATGTTCTGCAATAAGAGTGTCAGTGGACACTGGAAGATGAGGACCATGTTGCTCAAGCGATCCAACAGGTATTATAGCTCGCTTAATTTTCTTCAGGGAAACTCTAAAGTCATGTTCACTCATGTCAAATATGGGCACTGACATTATCCAATAAGCAGTCTTGCACCCATTAACTACCTTGTGTTTTTTGCAGGGGTTCTTTTATATCTTCTTTGATGTAGACCTTACCCCAGTATACCTCAAGTTTATTTTCAAGGTGTAGTCTTACACCCTCAAGGAGCGTGTCTGCTTCAAGTTCCCGACCCCTTCTCTTAATCGTATCAAGTGTGTCATAGGTTGATACTCTAAATGATTCCTGATGTATTATTGGACCTTGGTCTAGCTCTTCAGTTACAAAGTGAGCAGTACATCCTATTATCTTAGCTCCGCGCTCATAGGCCTGAACGTATGCATACGCACCCGGAAATGCAGGCAGGAGTGAGGGATGTATGTTGATTATCCTGTTTGGATACCGCCAAACAAAGTTTGGTGTCAATATCCTCATATATCTTGCAAGAACTATGAGGTCTATGTTATATTGCTCGATCAGTCTCAGGATGTCGTTTTCTGCATCAGTCTGATCCGAATGGAGTACTGTGTGAAATGATATATCCGCCTCATCTGCAATTGATCGAAGCGTAGGTTCACTGCCGATAATCAAGGAGATATTTCCTTTTATTTTATTTTTTTTGTTAGCATCTAGGAGTCGGATAAGGCAATGGGGTTCCTTGCTTACAAGAATAGCGACGTTTTGCAGCCGGTTAGGCTCCTGGTAATGAACTTTTATTTCCATAGATAGTTTTTTGGCGAGATGCTTTAGACCTTGATCAAGTTGCCTTCTAGAAATGTCATCTCCAAATGATGCTTCGAGCTGCATACCAAATAGACCACGGACTACGTTCTGGTTTATTTTTTCGATGTTGCCGGCATTTTTGAAGATAAAGTTGGTAATATCAGCTACCACTCCCTTCCTATCAGGCCCCACTACGGTGATTTCAGCAAGAGTCTTGTCCTGGGCCATTGGTATAAATCAGGGTTTGCGAAACATAAATAAATGTTCAGCTATATCATGAATACTTATATAAGAGAACTGTTAATTTAGGCTGTTGGGTTATTACTTTAGCAATGTTTGTAGTTTCTGAGGTAATCAGGTAAATGCATGTCCTTATCATTTCTCAAGCTCTCTGAGGCAGCATATTATGAAGGTACAGCCAAAACAACAGAAGCAGCCTTCTTCTGCAAAACAAAGAAAAGATTTTGACTACAACAAGCCAATAGGCAGGTGTATTGTGTGTTATACCATTTCAGGTTGGCATTGCTATGAATGTGACAATGATTTTTGCCAAATGCACTTTCAGCATCATAAGGAAAAGAATCTCTGCAGAGCAAGACTATAAAATATAGTTCAAGTATAACATTCTCTTAAACCCCTATTTTCACGCGCCCAATCAAAAATGGCTCTGAGTTAATCTTGCTATTAACTCACATAATGATGGAGCGGGAAAATCAGAAAAGACATCAGGACTCTCCTACATGGTGCAACCCAACTATATAAGATTACTAGAATTTAGACATATCAAGTAAGGGATAAGTAAGGGCAAAAGTTATCTCGTGCTAAGATAAGTGGATAAATATAAGAATTATCGGCAGAGTCATAAGGCTTGCACTCATATAGATCAAGCCAATGAGAATATTTTAATCAAAACAGAAGTATATAACGAGTGCAAGAACAATGTAACAAGGTGGATTGCCCTCGAATTTAGCTTGACCTGCGGTCACGTTGGTTGTTATGACTACTCAGTTGGATGGTGTGCGACCAGACATTTTAAGGAGACAGAGCAGCAGGTAGTGGCAGCCTTGCCGAATAAGTCGTGGAAATGGTGCTATGTTCATAAACTACAGGATTAAACTAGGGGAAGCAAAAAATGGCGCTCCAGCAAAATAGAGAGCTTAAAGAATTTGCAAGAGATGTTGCAAACGGTCTTTCTAGTAAAAGCAAGACCCTCAATTCAAAGTATTTGTACGATGAGATAGGATCACAGCTATTCGAGCAAATATGTGTTCAACCAGAATACTACCTTACAAGGGTAGAGACATCAATACTTAACCGGCAAGCAGTTAGCATTGCGGCATTGACTGACTGCAATATCAGCCTAATAGAGTTTGGAAGTGGAAGTAGCACTAAGACAAACATTTTGCTCAACCACCTAGTTTCACAGAAAAAAAAGATCTCCTACTTTCCCGTTGACATTTCTAGAGCCATCCTTATAGAAAGCGTCAGAAGACTGAGATCACAATTTCCAAATGTCAATGTCATTGGAATTCCATCAGATTACAATATTGGCTTGGAGATAGCTGCTAAATATATAGCTGGCAGCAATGAAATATCAGACCAAAAGCTCGTGGTTTTTATGGGCTCAAGCATAGGCAACTTTGAATATGCAGAGGCAAGAGCATTTCTTAAAAAACTAAGGGAAAGTCTCAATATAGGCGATTTCTTGCTTGTGGGGTTTGATTTGCAAAAGGACAAGACAATACTAGATGCTGCCTATAATGATAAGGCAGGGATAACAGCCAAATTTAATTTAAACTTGCTGGCACGAATAAACAGAGAGCTCGATGGAAAATTCGACCTAAGACAATTCGGTCATTATGCATTCTACAACGACGAGAAGCAAAGAGTAGAGATGCATCTAATTTCAAAAAGTGAGCAACAGGTATGCATAGGCGCACTGGGCAAAACATTTACCTTTAGAAAAGGTGAGACTATACATACAGAAAATTCGTATAAGTACAATCTAGATGAAATAGCTATGCTTGCTCAGAATTCGAGCTTTGCAATAAACGAGAACTTTATGGACAAAAATAAATGGTTCGATCTGGCCTTCTTCTCGCCATCCTAGGTATCTACTGCGCAACGGAAGCCAGCAAATGGTATCCTTTCGTGTGGCTTAAAGTAGTTTCTATAGGTATTCCGTATTTGAGCTGTCGGCGTTGCAAAGCAACCTCCACGCAGTACTTTTTGGTTTATAGTCCACTTGTCGGTGTATTCAGGAAATTTGGGCTTAAAGCCTGGATATAGTACATATTCGGAGGAGGTCCACTCCCATACGTCTCCTATCATATGATGGCAGCCGTAATAGCTCCTACCCTCAGGATAAGAACCAACTTTGGATGGACCCCAAAGGTAAGATTCATAAAGATTGGCATGTCGGGGCGTAGGTCTGCGATTTCCCCATGGGTATATCGTTTTTCTTTGTAATTCTTCATCCCAACTTGCTGCCTTTTCCCATTCTGCCTCTGTTGGAAGCCTTTTGCCGATCCAGCGCGCATAGGCATCGGCTTCATAGTAACTAACATTGACAACTGGTTCGTCCGGATCGATCTCACGTAGGCCCCGAAAATCCTTCTTTTTCCACATATTATCTTGATAAGTCCAGTACAGAGGAGCGTTCCATCCCTGATCCTCTACTAGATCCCATCCATCAGCTAGCCAATATCTGTAATTTTGATAGCCACCATCTTCTATAAAGTCCACATATTGGCCATTGGTTACAGGCAGTACGTCTATTTTGAAAGGTGTTAGGTAAACTTTATGCTCAGGAAGCTCATTATCATAGCAAAATCCATTACCACTGTATCCAACTTCAAAGATTCCCCCAGGAACATTGACCATGTCTGAGGGTATCATTAACTCCGATACTTCAGCAGGAGGCACGTTAATAGTAATTGGCTTGTAGTTGTCAGATGGATCAGGAAAGCGCTCAAAAAAGTGTTGAAAATCATATATCATAAGCTCTTGATGCTGCATCTCATGTTGCATTCCAAGTACAATATCGTACCGCAGCTCGGATGTCATTGCATTTGCGGTTTTTTCAGAAGCAGCTCCTGCTGTCTCTTTCAAAAATTTAGTTACATTTCTGTCTATGAATGACCGGTATTCTAGAGTCTGCTTTACAGTAGGTCGTGGAAACTTCCCTCTCGCTTGTTTCGGCAAAATATTCCCAAACTGTTGATAGTATGAATTAAGATACTCAAGATTAAAGCTATGACTTTTTGATTCCAGATCGGCACCATGCTTTTCTAAGACTTTTTGGAAAAACCAAGTGACGTGTGCAATATGCCAGTTGGCAGGGCTGCCGAAAGGGTCGGATTGCATGACTGCATCCTCGATGGTTAATGGCTTGAAAAGCTGCATGGTCTTTTTCCGGACTTTGGCAAATTCAGACACCAAGTCAGCGGCCGAACCTTGGTATAGTAACCCAGACATAACGAAAAAGCAGATTATAATACTTATAAGTTGTACCTTTTGCAAGCCAAATTTGCTTGTAAAGATGCGGGGGGTGGGATTTGAACCCACGAACCCCTAAGGGACGGGATAACCCATTCCTGAGATCTTAAGTCCCGCGTCTCCAATTTTATTAGCCTATTTGGCCAGGCTCTACAACCCCCGCAGCCCAGAGTTGCATTGATGGTATACGTAATTAAACCTTGATCATGAATAGATTCCAATAATTATTATATGGTTCGTTGACTCGATTGTCCGTTCGGCTGCCTTGGTAGCTCAGCCTGGTAGAGCGTTACCTTGGTAAGGTATCGCTCCCTCAAGGGGGGCGCTATCCCATTGAGGTAGAGGTCGCGGGCTCGAATCCCGCCCAAGGCTCCTTTCTTCTTGAACTATCTCGTGATTAATAGTAGATGATAACTCTCTACCAGGCTGAGCTACCCAGTTCTCTAAGCCGTCGATGCTGCTGCCGCGACGCTGCTGCGGCTGCGCCGCGACGTTCAGCTTTTTTCTTTATGCGATAACGAAGATGTCTCTGCTTTGTCGTGCTAACCTGCTCGGGATTATCTAGGAAAGCTTGCTCCAAGGACTTAGAAGAACGGTCATAAAATGAGAATGTTACGGCCGTTAATAGCTAGTCTGGTGAAAAATCTGTTAGCTGTTAGTCATTTATTATTATTGTTATATATGATCATTCATCCTTTGGTACCACTACTCCATACAGGACTGTCCTTTAGCTTTTCGAGTTTACACCGAAGAGGAGAAGAAGAAGAAGAAGAAGAAGAAGAAAAGCCAGACATGAAAGGCGGATTTCAAAACCAAATCGTTAAAAGCGTTAGTACTACTACCAGTACTATCAACTCGTCACACTCATCACAAGTGTCACCTCGGCGATAGCAAGGAAGTTAAAAAGCCTTCTTGTTTTTTCCTTCTTGTTCTTCTTTCTTCATTTCGTATTGCATACCAATTTTCATATATTCTACATAGTCGTCGACAAAATTCAATTTTTTAAACAACAGCATGCGCAATATTTCGATCTCATCAGGTTTTAATAACAACAAGTCTTCTAGCTCTCATAAATCAGGAATAGGAGGCATCCTCTCAATTCTGCGAGTGACATGGAGGCTGACGGTAGTCATTCTGTTGTAGATGGATGATAATGATGATGCGGAGTTCTGGCTGCTGCTATCATCAATGCGAGATGACGACATATTTTTGTCTAAGTAGGATTAGAGTGAGCTAGCTATATGGTTTGTGTTGGTGGTGTTTCTTCTGTCGTTTTTTCCTCTACTACCATTTCTTTTTGATTTTATTCAGATGTGATATTATAGTGTCCTGTTGCTCTTTTGCAAGGTGTTCTATTCCTTTCTTTCTTCGCTTCATAAGATTGTCCCATTCTGCCGGACTCATACGTCTCTCTAGTCTACGACGCAACTCTTGGTTAGTCATGTCGATAATGCCGTATGCCGTCATTTTTAACTCTTGAAGTTCATCATATGTTAAGATGTTATAGATTTGTAGGTTATCCCTCCACTTTTCTTTATCCCATATTGATGGTGTTACATCCAGTAGCGTAGTCTGATGTATTCCACCTGCGAAAAACGATTCTAGTTTCTCACCCTTCTTTCTATCTGCTTGGAACATCTCGATAGCTTTGCAGATGTTTTCAGACCTTATTCCTTATTATTATCCCATTCCTCTATTATCTTAGGAACATCTGGATGATGTCTTGTGTTCACCGTAAAGTTGTAGCCATGTTTAGCAGTCAATTGTTATTATAACGCCTCCTCCTTCTTGTTCAGGTATGCTTGCTCTACAGCCGTCCAAACTTTACTGGAGAGCGGTTCATTTGACTTGCTCCATTCTTCCATAATTTTGGGGATTTCTGGATGTTTCTTGAGGTTTACAGTCAACACATAGGTGTATCTTGCTGCCATTGCTTTTTCTAATCAACCTCATGAAGATGTCTGTTCAATATAAACATTGGACGTCATTCGGCGGACGTCAGTCCTTAGGGGAGAGGATCTAACGGTACCTATACATGGACGTGCACAACCATCACTACCTTATAATAAAACAAAAGATAGATGTGACACGACGGACGTTGGTCTTCATCATACAATGGTACTCTCTTAAACACATCAACGCAGGACCACACTCCATAGATAGATAGGTAGATTTAACATTAGATTAGATATAGATATATAGATAGACCGCCTCGGTCACTTTACCTATACCAAACTCATTAGATTACGATTAGATATATTCATTATATTATAATATAGAGGGGCTGCTGCTGTGATAGATTATTCATTATATTATAATGGTGGGGGCGCGGTCGCAGCAGCAACAGTAGTGGTGAAAGCGAGAGAATAAAGAAGACCCGTCCCAGGACTTCTCAGTGTGTACTACAAAAACATGGCACCATTTCGCGCTACGGACATGTGATTTTTTCCTATAATCCTCCTCTCACCCTCTTACCCTTTAGTGCTATGGTAGTTATAGCCATTCTTTATGGCTGTGCTTTTACCCATGATCTTTTCAATCGAGGACGAGCCAACGGAAGCGATCATCCAAAGGAAGGTAGAGATAATTCAGAGCTTCATAAAACCACACTCCGGATTCGACGACACCGGTATCAACCCCGCCATGAAAAAAGTACTATGAAATGGAGACAGAAATTCTAAAGAATGCGCGTGGACATGCCGCAAAGCTAGAGCGAATCATTGAAGAAAAACAAACGAAGAAAGGAGGATACGTCACTGCCCATTGCAGAGATGCATGACCTAGTTAGCGCAATCGAAATCTTGGAGTTTGTGTTGTATTTGGTTAATAGGAAAGTTACCACAACCGTCAATTGAAAACGAGGACGACAACAATAACAGAACCGCTACAACCTATTTTCCCCTTTGGGGGCGACTTTATAGCCTCACATATATGCTTTATCGTTAGCATATTTAACGAAGAAATTTTCCATCCTCGATCCATTAAATGTAAAGAACTTGTAGTATAGTTAATGATAAAAATTTTGATGAACCTAAGAGTATTCCATATTTATGCTGTTAATAAAGCTCCAAATTTCTCATTCACTGCAATTAAAATATAAATCAGTTCTACACTAAATAAAGTTAAATATTCTAAGAATCTCTAATAAAGGATACTTCATTTGTCTCAAGCACACAAAATGATATCTACCAAAACAACAGCTTTACTAGCAGCG
>JALZFS010000142.1 GCA_030861405.1 Thermoproteota archaeon
TTCTATAAATTGCCACCATTATCTATGCAACATCTGCAAAGATAACGATCTAAGTGCTGCGCGATTTATCTTTAACTTTGTGGCGTACAGCAAGATGACCTGATAAACAATTCTTTGAGCAGAACTCTGCCCCACAGGATTCATATACACAAGGTAATGGCTCTAGGTCGTTGAATTTCTGATTGCAATATGTGCAAGGCCACTCAAGCTCAGGAAAGTCACGGTTGATGAAGTCTACGCATGAACGCTTCTCGCGAAACCAAAGCAGTTCAAGATTCATCTTTTCGGCATGTGTTAGAACTATATCATAAGCTTCGTAAAAGCCAGGAGCATAGAACTGACGGAGAATTATAGACCCACCAGGGTGCTTTTTTGATGCATGGTTTCTGTAGGCTACAAGCCATTTTTCTAAAGGCAAATCATAGTCAGATGCAAGTTTCTTTCTCCCGACATGCCCAGCGTTCATATTGTTTGTTTCCTGTTAAAATTTTTAACCCTTTTGGTTTGTGGATATATATATGTGCGGCATCAGTCTTGCTACCATATAATCGTAAAAATGGTAAGAGCAGAACCCGTAGACCGGAACGAGCCGCTAGTTATTCTAGAGCAGTAATAATAATAAATTCGTCTTAAAACCAAATTGTGCGCATTCAAAAGGACCTATGGACCTAATGCCTCCGAAGCGCACTCTGCAGATGCTGCCGCAGCGCTGATACCTTGATTCTTTCCTGATGCATTGTGTCCCTATGCCTTAAGGTCACAGTATCATCCTGCATTGTTATTTGGTCGACAGTGACAGCAAATGGAGTCCCCACCTCTTCAAGCCTTCGATATCGTCTTCCGATAGATCCAGACTCGTCATAAAAAGTGTTAAAGTCGTATTTTAGCTCAGAGTTGATCTGGTGTGCCTTTTGATCGAGTCCATTTTTACTCATTAGCGGCAATATGCCGACTAAAATTGGCGCAAGATATGGCTTTAAACGAAGCACTATCCTATCATTATGCTGCTCATCCTCATAGTAGCAATGCTCCAAGATCGCATAAAGGCTTCTGTCTATACCCATGGACAACTCAAATACATGTGGTAGGACCTTCCTTTGGCTTGCAGGGTCAACAACTTCGAGGTTCTGCTTACTTGTGGTAGCATGCCCCTTCAAGTCGTAGTCTGAACGGTAGTTACATGCCACTAGCTCTAACCATCCGAGGCTGGTTTCTACCTCAAAATCGAATGCCACGGAAGCGTAGAAGGCTTTTTCATCCTCTGAGAGCTTTCTAAAGCGGCTACGTCTTACGTCAATGCCTGTCTTATCATAGAATTCTATGAGCAATGCGAGGTAGTATGAGATAAGCTTGTTTGGTATCAGACCTTTTCCGACTGCCTCCTCAGCCGTTACCTCAATTACTGATGATCCATCTGAAAGCCTAAGAAGAGTGTTTTTGACTTCTTCAAACTTTGGCATCTCATCGAGTCTCTCAGGGTTGCAAAAGATTTCAATTTCTGCTTGGTAAAACTCCCTTAGCCGTAGAAGGCTCTGCCTTGGCGCGATTTCGTTTCTGAAGCTCTTGCCTATCTGTGCTATGCCAAGTGGAAGTCGACCTCGCATTGTCTTAAAGACGCGCGCAAAGTCAACAAAAATTGTCTGGCAGGTTTCCGGCCGGAGGTACGCTTCTTCAGCTGTGGGCCCGATTCCAATCCGAAACATCATATTGAATCTGCTGACCTTGCCGAATTTCCCATTGCAGTTTGGGCAACGCAGGTTGTACTTTTCTATAAGGAGATCGATATCTTGTTCGGCCATACGCTCTGGCACGCTCTCACCGGTTTTGTCTACGATGTAGCGATCTGCTCGAAATATAGACCCGCATCCGCTGCATTTAACTACAGGGTCGGTAAAGTTGCCAATATGACCGGATGCGACAAAGACGCTCTTACTCATTATCTGACACCCATCAATCTCCAGCATTCCATCTCGCCGTACGAGTTCTCGCCGCCATAGCTCTACAAAGTTATTTTTCATGTTGACGCCTGTTGGACCATATTCCCAAAAGCCAGCAGGCGCGTCGGGGTAAATCTCGCAACTTGGAAAATAAAACCCTCGTTCCAGCGCCAATTTCATTACCTCGTCATAATTACCGACCATCTGCAGAAACAAACCACCTATGAAGGGCTTTAAATTTATTGCCCATAATTCATCAAAATGCCTCGCCCCAGAGCTATAACTTTGGAACGCATAACATTTTATCTTGGTCACACGGCCTTAGCGGTTAGGTTGAAGATATCAGACAGGACACAGGGAGTAGAGTATGCTATCCGTGACATCGCAGCATATGCTCGTAAATACAAGACATCAGGCAAGGAGATAATTTACTTGAACATAGGCGATCCTGTCAGGTTCGATTTCAAGACTCCAGATCATATCAAGAAAGCGCTTATCGATGCCGTAGTACAGGATGAAAATTATTATACCGACTCTGAGGGTCTACCTGAGCTCCGACAAGCAATTGTACAAAAAGAGTCCGAAAAAGGACTCACAGTTACAGAAGACGACGTGATTGTCACCAATGGCGTATCAGAAGGACTAGACATGGCAATGGCATCTATTGTGGACCCCAGCGCTGAAGTGTTAATGCCAGGTCCCTATTACCCTCCTTATGCTTCATACACTAAATTTTACGGCGGAAAGCCCATAGAATTCAAGATTCATGAAGACGGAAGACCAAACATTGAGGACATAAGGAGTAAGATAACTAACCGGTCACGTGCTCTGTGTATTATAAGCCCAAACAACCCTACCGGCGAAGTCTTTGATAGAAAGAGCCTTCAACAGCTCATAGATATTGCCACCGAACATGATCTCTACGTTGTCTGCGATGAGATATACGATAAAATCGTTTTTGATTCCCAGTTCACAGGCATAGGCAGAGTAGCAAGTGATGCCCCTGTTATTTTACTCAACGGATTTTCTAAGGCTTACCTGATGTCCGGCTGGCGCTGTGGCTATATCTGCATGAATGGCAGCTGCAAAAAACTTGATCCATTACGCGAGAATATACCCAAGCTTGCCCGGGTGCGTATAGCGGCGAATTTGCCGGTCCAGATAGCGGCTGTTCAGGCTCTACGGGGTCCTCAGGCACATATACCAAAAATGATTGATAAGCTGAGAAAAAGAAGGGATTATATCATCAAACGCCTTAATGCGATGGATATCTCATGCAACATTCCAAAGGGTGCATTTTATATCTTTCCAAAGATCAACCTTGATCGCCGCTGGAACCGCTGGAAGGATGATCAGCACTTTGTAATTGACTTACTCAACAACACGGGCGTCCTAACTGTTCATGGTTCCGGCTTTGGCTCAACATATGGCTCGGGTCACTTCAGGATTGTGTATCTGCCCCCTGAAGAGATATTAGAGAAGGCAATGGATAAACTGGAAAGTTTTTTAAATATCAAGTAACGAGGATAGGGGCTGTGACATATGAAAAACTCTATAGCCATGAGCAAAATGCTGACCGTTTAGTCTTATGTGATCTTCTTTACTTCGCAAACGCCTTAAGCTTGCCTCGCATCTCCCTGTCTTTTGAAATGGCTGGATGAGAGGGATCTGCCAGAATGACTTCGTACCATAAATTCATACCGTCCTTATAAAGGAAGTAGGATCCAATTACTTCTAGGTTCGGATACTTTTCACCTACTCTTCGCTCAGCGACCTTGCGCATGCTAATGCCCTGCTTGATACGCACAACGCCTAGGTGCTTCTGCCTTCTACCCGCAATTGGACGTTGCTTTCGCATGCCGCCTCTACCTACGCGAGCTCTTACGATTATGATGCCCTGCTTGGCCTTGTAACCCAAGCGTCTGGCTCGGTCGAGTCGGCTGGGCCTTTCGATCCGGTGGATGGTTGGCTCTGATCTCCAAGCAATTGCCTTAGACTTGAGCTCATCAGAATTCTCCTTCCACATCCTATGCCATGTTTGGGCCATGTAGCTACGCATTATATCACAGTCCCTGATTAGCCCACTTATATGTTATATTGCACCCCGCAAAATTTGAATTATCTTCTCTGCAATAACCGTTGATGCAAGCTCTTGTGCCTCTCTTGTCTGCGCACCGATGTGGGGCGTACACACCACATTGGTCAAGTTCAAAAGCTCTTTGTTGGTAGGCGGTTCAACCTGAAAGACATCTAATGCAGCACCTGCAAGTCTGCCACCCTTTAGAGCATTGTAAAGGGCACTTTCATCAATTACGTCGCCTCTTGAAGTGTTAATGAGGTATGCGGTATGTTTCATCCTGGCTATAGTCTCTGAATTAAACATGTACCTTGTTTCTGGTGTAGCGGGTACATGGCATGTTACAAAGTCTGCGCTCTCCAAAAGGGTATTTAGATCAGTTACTATCATCCCAGTTTCACTGATAAACTCGCGATTTATTGGATAAGGGTCATAGCCAATTAAGTTCATCCTAAGGGCTCTAGCCATTCTACCAATGTTGCGCCCGATGTTTCCTACACCTACAATTCCAAGATATTTGCCTGACAGCTGGCTGCCCATAAGGTCTTTTTTGATCCAATTGCCGCGTTTGGTCTCTACATCTGCCATTGGTATGCTCCTAACAAGACATATCATGAGGCCGATAACAAGTTCGGCTACAGCTATCGATGCAGCTTCAGGCGCATTAATCACTCTAATCTTTTTCATTTCGGCCGCCTCGACTGCAACATTGTCAAGGCCAACACCTACGCGTGCAATTATCTTGGTTCGGCTAGCAGCTTCGATGACCTGCCTAGTAATCTTGGTTCTACTTCTTATAACTATAACATCATAATCATTTATCGATGCCAGTAGCTCAGCTGGACTGATCTCTGGTTTATAGTTTACATTGAGCCCTGCGCGCTTCATTGTTTCGATTCCAACCTTATCTATAGAATCGCAAACTAAGACGTTGCCGCTGACTTGCATGCAACTTGCACATTTCGGTAGCAATATAATGTTATTGTCTATGAAACTGTTGGTAGTTGTTCCTAATCAAATACACATTGATTCATTTCTTAATGTGCAAGCGGAAGTCGTGGAGGTTCGCTAAGTCGAGTTTCCTTTATTGGTTAGATATTTGATATTAGTATGCATTATTTAGAGAAGCAACTATGCCTCATCGATGCACATTTATCCCACGAGTATTACATAGATGTTTTATAGATATGGCACAAATATCCGAACCTGACTTATCTTTTAAACTATTATCATCATCATCTAATTCATAAAAGACATGAAATCTAGTACGACGCTTTTGGCTTTTTATTTTCTATTTGTATTTTAGTTGTCGAAGCATCAATTGTCTAAGGTTTCACTGAGTTTTTCAATTATACAGTAGGTATGGTTAAAGTATGATAAAGTTCTTGGTCTACGAGCTCTTCTTTTTGTTCTTAATGATGAGGATACCTTAGAACTCTTAAACTTGATCTTTATAGTAATACTCAAGGTAAGAGCCTGATGAAAACAGACAGCGACGCTGTAAGCTACATCTTGAAGATACATGAGAGGTATGTTGAAAAGCAGTT
>JALZFS010000150.1 GCA_030861405.1 Thermoproteota archaeon
AAGTCATCTCCCACTTGTGGGACTACGAGGTCTGTGATCTCAAGATGGATCTTTGTCTTATCTCTAATCTCTTTGAGGGTCTGGAAGATTGGGTCGGCGCTTGGTATTCCTATATACCGTCTGACAAATTCTTGCTTGCCACTTCCTTTAAAATCGACTGTAATGCAGTCTAGGAATTGACCCATCATATTGACGGATTCTGGAGTATCATATCCATTTGAGACAAAGATATTGAATACACCGCGCTTATGAGCTTCTATACCGCAGTCCTTTGCAAACTCAATAAAAATCGATGGCTCATTGTATGTGTAGGCGATGCCCTGCGCGCCATAGTAGGCAGCAGTTTCTGCAACTTGTTCTGGCGTCATTTCGGACCCTTCCACTTTGCGTCTTTGAGAAATATCGTAATTCTGACAATATTGGCAAAGCCAGTTACAACCGGTAGTACTAATTGAAAATATGTCTGTGCCTGGCTTATAGTGGGTGACCGGCTTCTTCTCTATAGGGTCAATGTGCCCTGCTATCACTCTGCCATAGACAAATAGTCGCAGGTTGTTGTTTACAACTCCTCTGATTCCACACAGGCCAATCTTACCTTCCGGTATCTCGCACAGCCTTGCACATGCTGTGCACTTTATCCTACCATTTGGCAACCTTGTGTATAGCTCTGCGTCTTTGCCAGGTATAGTAGTCTGCATATATGTCATTATTAGCGCCATTTAATCTTATAAATCCTAGTTCAACGTTGCCCATACGTTTGTGCACATACATATAAAGAAGGCAACTACTGCTTATCTCGTGCGGTAGCAACACGGACTAATTTTATGTCGTTCGACCTTCCATTGATTTGAGTTGGTTGTGTGTATTCATGTTTTCCCCATGACGCCCTGATGCTTGCGTAAAGCGTATTGGTGCCGGCAGAATCCAGGTAGCTTCCATCGAGTTCAATGACCTTATTAACATCAAATAACATTGATCTAGCTTCTTCCTCTGATAAAGGGTAGTAGGATGTGTCATCCTTTACTATGGAGATCCATATCCTAAAAGGTATCTTGGGGTTGCGCGTCCAAAAAAGTGAGGCCTTCCTTACAAACTTGAGGGGCATGATTGTTGTTCGGCCAGACCTTAAATCAACCTCAATAGTCATGCGAAAGACGTTATCATATTTGTTGTAAGCCCGCTCCCAATTCTTCTGCGAGAAGGTCTCCCTTATTGAGCCTTCTACTTTAAAGCTCAGGCTGAGGGTAACTGGGTGATCATAACTGACGCTCTCTTGTGATTTGGAAAGGATTGCGTTAGCAATGAAACTGGTGTCTGCCATTTTTGGTTGTGTGCGCCTTTGTATGTCTATGCAGGGTATCATTTATATCTTCAATAAGCAGTTGTTGTGTCTGTAAAGTCCCTATGCTCGCAGAGATAAGCGATGTTAAAGATAACGAAATTGAGCTAAAAATACGCGAAGAGGATATCTCTATCTTGTACATCATCCAGCATGAATTACTGAAGCAAAAGAGCACCGAGTTTGCTGGCATTATTCAAGAGCATCCACTCACAAAAGAGTACCGCATGACTGTGCTGGCAAAGAGAAAAGATGACCCTCTGAAAATCATCCAAGATGCGTCCAATGTTGCACAAGAATACTCTAAAGAACTGTTGAGCATGGTCAAATCCGCTGTAAAGAAGTAGAGAGAGAGAGCGAGGTGTAACCGGTTTGCGTTTCTGCCCCAAGTGTGATACACGTCTAAGGCATAGTCCAGGAGACGAGGATCAAATAGTTTGTTCAAAATGCGGCTTTAAGACTAAAGCCACCAAAGAGGTAGATAGAAAGGCGGAGCAATTTAACAATAAGGTCAACCAGGACGTTTCACTCAAGGTTATGGATGGCGACACCGTGGAAGCGCTCCCAACAACTAGCATAGAATGCCCAGAATGCAAGAACAATACCGCATTCTGGTGGATGCTTCAGACCAGGTCTGCTGATGAAGCTACGACACAATTCTATAGATGCACAAAATGTAATCACACTTGGCGCAACTACTCTTAGCTGATTGCGACTAAGTGTTTTCCCCGTCCGCACGTATATACCCCGTCATCGATCCAGTGGTGCAAAATATATAGCATTAGCTATGCTAGCTAGCAACTAATCTGTAGCGGCTGAAAGGCGATGGCTATGTTTTTTTCAAAAAACGGCTGGGTTCATATCTACTATGTATACAAGAGCAATGTTTAAAATCTGATGGAGCTGCCAAATAGGTAAATTTGGTTTTTGTAGCTAGAAGCAAATCTCCTGATGAGTGGAAGGCAGTGGCCTCCGCAATCTCTACTCTTGTGGATGAGGCAACTTTTGAGGGTGCAGCGGAGGGTATATCTTTTCGGGGCATGGATCCGTCACACATTGCACTTATAGATATTTACTGGCCTAACCATGCATTTGAAAAATATGAATGTGACAGCTTGGTAAAATTTGGAGTCAGGGTTGACGAATTTTCAAAGCTAATTAGGAGGGCAGACAAAAAGGATGCTGTTGAAATAAGTCTAGGCGACGATAGTATGCTACATGTCAAAATGTCGAACGGCTACAAGAGGGAGTACAAAAGCCGACTAATAGAAAGCTCAGCAAGCTCCACCCCACTGCCAAAGCTTAGCTTTAACTCCAAAGCAGTCCTAACAGCCACTGCATTCGATAAGGTGCTTTCCGATGTTCAAGTGGTATCTGAATACATTTCTATCGAATCAAAATCTGGACAAATAAACTTTTCCGGCAAAGGAGACTCTGGTGAAGCTGACATAACCATTGAAGCGGGCAATGAAGGACTTGAGGAACTAGAAGTCAAGGAAGAAAGCAAGGCAACATATAGCCTCGATTATTTATCCAAGATAACTAAAGCTGTGGTATCAATAGGTGGTTCAGTAGCAGCAGAGTTTTCAAGCAAAATGCCACTGAGGCTTGAATTCAGGATAGCAAATGTTGGAAGGATCCATTTCTATTTAGCCCCTAGAGTTCAGGACTAGTATATTACCTATGCGGCTTGTAATGAAGTTTGGTGGAACTGCTGTCGATTCTCCAGACAAAATAAGACATGTTGCGCAGTTGGTAAAATCCCACAAGAGGGATAATGAAATAGTATGCGTGGTTTCTGCTGTCAGAGGTATGACTGACGGCCTGCTGTCTATAGCAGACTGTGTCAGACGGGGTGATAAGTTATCGGTAGATGACTTTATTAAAAAATATACCCACATTCATCTCGAAATTGTAGAAGGTGCAATTGCAGATGAAAAGTTAAAAGCCGAGGCTTTTGAGGCCATCAAAAAGATTCTCACTGAGCTAAAAGATGTGCTGGATGGGATTGTACTATTGGGAGAAGTTACAGTAAAATCACTTGACTACCTGATGTCTTTTGGCGAGCGCCTCTCGACGCCGATAATTTCATATGCTCTCCGGGACCTGGGTATCAAATCTGAATCTCTCACCGGCAAGGAGGCCGGTTTGCTCACAGACAGCAACTTTGGTGAGGCTCGACCATTAATAGACACTACAAAGCTGAGGATGAGCCATAAACTCGAACCACTGCTAAAGCAGGATGTCGTACCTGTGGTGGCTGGATTTATAGGAGCCGACCAATACGGTAATATAACGACCATTGGGCGCGGCGGATCTGATTATACTGCTACGATAATAGCGGCAAGCATAGGTGCTAAAGAAGTATGGCTCTGGAGCGACGTCGACGGATTAATGACTGCAGATCCAAAGCTGGTCAACGATGCTCAGGTTCTCAGGGAAGTGTCATTTTCAGAAGCGATGGAGATGGCACTCTTCGGTGCAAAATATATGCATCCACGGGCGCTTGAACCCGTCATCGATACCAAAATTCCAATTAGGATCCGAAACACCTTCAATGTCAACCATTGTGGCACTATCATTACTCAAAACCCAAGTAAAGAATCGCAGAAGATAGTCAAATCCATAAGTGTGATACGTCACACTGCTCTCATTGATGTCAGTGGAGGCGGAATGGTTGGTGCCCCGGGCACCGCAGCTAGGATCTTTGACACACTCGCTAAGAATCACATCAACATTATGATGATATCACAAAGTCCATCAGAATCCAGCATATCCATGGTTGTCAGAAAGGGTGATCTTGACAAGGCAACTACTACTCTGGAGCTGAGCCTACTTGGCAAAGTTATAAAACATATAAACGTCAACAATGATGTTGCAATCATTGCTGTAGTAGGCTCTGGAATGCGAGGGATCAAGGGAGTAGCAGCCAAAGTATTTGGCGCTGTAGCAAAATACGGCATAAACGTCATAATGATAACACAAGGTTCCTCAGAGCTCAACTTGGCTTTCGTTGTAAACGATAGTGACTGTGAGCAGGCTGCGAGGGCCTTGCATGATGAATTCGAGCTTGCCAAGTTATCAGGAAAAGGATAAATTATATTTACCATGACTTTTTGCCACGAGTATGAGCAACAGCAGCAGCACCATGAGTAATAACAGCAACAACAAAGGTAAACTGTACGTTGTAGGGGTAGGGCCCGGTAGTCATGAACATATGACGTACAGAGCAAGGCAGGTCATTGAAGAAAGCGAAGTTGTAATCGGCTATGATACTTATGTTAGCCTTGTTGAAGATCTAATAACTAACAAAGATGTCTATAGGTACGCTATGACCCAAGAAGTAGATCGAGCTAATCAAGCGATCGACTTTGCAGAAAAAGGCAAAACCGTTTCAGTTGTTTCATCAGGCGACCCCGGGATCTACGGGATGGTGGGGCTCATATATGAAATCCTGGCGGAAAAAGGTTGGAATAAGGAAAACGGTATATACGTCGAATGTGTTCCTGGTGTCTCTTCACTCAATTCATGTGGTGCTCTAGTAGGCTCTCCTCTTATGACAGATTTTGCAGTTGTAAGTATGAGTGATCTGCTGGTGCCATGGGACATTATAGTCAAACGTGTCGAAGCTGCAGCTATGGGTGATTACGTGACTGTAATATATAACCCTGCAAGCAAAAAGAGGGTGCATCAACTACACGACACACGAGATATTTTCCTAAAATATAGGAACCCCGACACACCCGTCGCAATAGTCAAGGGTGCTTATAGAGAAAGCCAACAGGTAGTTGTAACCACTTTGGACAAGATGCTTGAGCATCAAGACATGTTGGGCATGATAACTACCGTCATTGTGGGGAATTCTTCAACGTTTAATTATAAAGGAATGATGATAAATCCGCGTGGCTATACTTCAAAGTATCAACTGTTGAAGCAAGAAGAAGAACAACAGCAACAGCCAGTTTAGCCATCAGCATCGCAATGCAGATGACTCGCTGATTTATCGGCTACTCCGAAATAGCGGTAGATCTTTGTGTCGTTCTTTCGATGTGAACCTATACCCTGAGCGGAAAATTAACAGTTAATTATACTATTACACATTTTGTCTAAAAAAATTACCAAACTTTGGTCAATAGGCAGATATTCATATCACGTGAAAACGGAGTAAAATTATCTCTTAGCGATATTTTCTCTCATGAGAATTAAAAGGAAAAAAGGATGTGGCTTTTTTATATGACTTGCCACGGTCTCGTTGCGAAGGTAACACCAAGGCCAACGCCGATGATTATGCACTGGTAGACAATGTTGCTATATGGAATTGGCTTTATTATCGCTTGTCCCTGGACATTTACTGTTTGACCTCTTCCAAGACCTGGCCCTACATGTTCGATGTTAAGCTGAGTGTGGACATGATAAGTCCCTGGTTCTAGTGCCCTTACCGTTATTGAATATGGTATCGTTTGACCTGGTGCAATATCAAATATGTTCCCTGGTGGGTCTCTGGACAAGAACTCCCATCTATTGCCTGCATTTGCCGATTCGCTGAACAGCGATAACCATCCTCTAAGTGGTCTGTTCACCAGACTGACCAACTGGCCGGTTACTGTTAACTGATCGCCTGTATTCAAAGTGTTGTCTGAAAATTGCTCATTATCAATTCTTACGAACCTACTCTGAAGCTGCGCCTGTACGCCATGTGCATTTGCCTCTTGGGGGACTATACCTGTTACCGCAAACATTGCCATGACAGTTGCAAGAGCCACTACGACTACTGTCTTGCTTTCCATCATATCTTTATTCTTAAAGTAGACCAGAAAGAACATAGATATATATTTTGCTCAAACGACCTCCACGATGCAAATCTGCTGGCCTTGTCAATCCTAATTAATACCACCTGCAAAGAATACAGCAGTAATAGTAGTTGACTGCAGAGGATGTGGTTTCAGACAAGTTGGTTCTTTCTAATATAGATGAGATAGGGCCGGCTACAGAGAAGCGTCTCAGGGAGGGCGGCTTTAAGTCCGTCCGAGACCTGCTAGTAAGAGGGCCGGTAGAAATTTCAGAAGCGACAGGAATGGAAATGGATGAATCTGTCCAAATATGCAACAAGGCCAGACTCATACTTGAAGACTTGGGGATGATCGACAAGAGCTTTGTTACTGCAACCAGCCTCTACAATAAGCGTAGGGAGCGTATTTCAACAGGATCGAAAAGCTTTGATGACCTCCTAGGTGGTGGTGTTGAGACAAAGGCTGTGACCGAGGTTTATGGAGAATTTGGGACAGGCAAGACACAGCTTTGTCATACTTTATGCGTAATGGTACAACAACCGTCCACGGGGGGAGGACTTGCTGCAAAGGCAATATATATAGACACCGAAAACACATTTCGGCCCGAGAGAATAGTTTCAATTGCAGAAGCACGAGGATTTGATTCTCAAAAGACACTTGAAAATGTCATAGTCGCGAAGGCGTACAACAGCGCCCACCAAGAGCTTATTATAGAGGAAGCAGGGTCGGTAATTGAAGCGAACAATGCCAGGCTGATAATTGTTGATTCCGCCGTGGCTCATTACAGAGCAGAGTTCATCGGTAGGGCAACCCTTTCTGAACGGCAACAGCGCCTCAATAGATTCATGCACATTCTAGTTAGAATAGCTGAAACCTATGAGGTCGCAGTAGTAGTTACAAACCAAATTCAAGCCTCCCCTGATGCCTACTTTGGCGATACAATCAGGCCCACTGGAGGCCACGTGCTAGCGCATACGAGCACCTACCGGATATATCTTAAACGCTCCGGCAAGAACCGCATTGCGAGGATGGTTGATAGCCCCTACCATGCAGAACGAGAAATTCTATTTGCTCTGTCAAACCTGGGTATTTCAGATATCTCCGATGCTAGATAATATTAAATTAAGGCTGACCGCACACTCAGCTGCTATATGCCACAATCGCACGGTACTAGGAGGAAGGCTCGGTCAATCTTAACAAGGGACAACGTTGTAAGGGGAATCTCATATTTGCTTCACGATTACCAGGTTGGAGAGAAGGTTGTTGTTGATATTGACCCAAGAGAGCACAATACCATTCCCCATCGTAGGTTTCATGGGCGGATAGGAGTAGTTGAAGAAGTTGGCCGGCGCACCTTAAAAGTCTCAGTAAGGATTGGTGACAAGAAAAAGATCCTGCAGACTAGGTTCAATCACATTAAGCCCCTTATAGGTACTTCAAGTAGTACATCGCCATCGCCATCATTGGCGACTACAGCTACATCAGCGACAGGAGCATCGCCAGGCGGTGAAATAAGCAAATGACTGATATAATCAAGAAGGAGGTAGTCACTCTACCCCAGGTAAAGGAAATACTTGAGTCAGTCAAGCCTGACGATATGGATCAGATCCAAAGATGGACCTCGGACTATTCGAGCAAGTTTGCCAAGGTGGACTCCAAAACAGCACAAAAGATAACCCATGACCTTATAGAGCACTGCGGCCTAACGGAAGAAGAATCTGTTGAAATAGTTAATATCATGCCGACCTCCTTTGAGGAGCTGAGAGCATTTACCTTTGGTTGGAAAAAGCTTATTCTTACTGAGACTTTGGGTAAGATCCTAGATATTCTAAAGACAGATGCTCAAAGTTAAATATCTACTCTAGCGTAATAGGATCGAACATTGTCAGGACAACCCCCACCTTCCATACAAGATGCTGCAGCTTCTGGGCAATATGTCCACGGAGAACAGCACAGCCAAATGAGAAAGTACGAAGAACATGCATACGTCCTTGACTTTACTCCAAGGGCCAAGTCTATAACGGTAAGAGGCCGGGAAGGGCTAATAATCCAGGCCATAGGAGAAGAGCGATTGACACTGTTAGAGCTTTTGGGACTGTCAAATGCCGCCGTTGACGTGGGAGAGCGACTTTACATTGGCCGTGAAGGCCGGGAGAAGGTATCAAGCGTTCTTGGCAGGTTAGAATACAATGATATTTCACAGGCTGCCAAAAATGAGCTACCTAGCATTGTGGAAAAAATAGTGGTTGCCAACGAGAAGCGTTTTATAGACTATATCAACACTTCTCAGCCTATAACCCCAAGGATACACGCTCTTGAACTTATCCCGGGTATTGGCAAAACCTATATGATGACCATAATCAAGGAAAGGGACAAGAAAAAGTTTGAAAACTTTGGGGAACTTCAAACGAGAGTTGGCTTGAGAGATCCTGCCAAGCTTATAGCTAAGAGGATAATTGAAGAAATAATGGGTCAGGCTAGAATGAATCTTTTTGTAAGAAAGTAATTTTGGCTCGAAGAAACACCACCACCAACAATAATACAAGGACGCTTGGCCAGCACATGCTTGTTGACCAACGAATTGTCGAAAAGATAGTCCGCGTAGCCGAGATTCGTAGCCATGAGACAATTCTTGAGGCAGGCACCGGACACGGAACACTTACCGCCGAGCTATGCAAAGTTGCCAAACATGTAGTTTCATACGAGATCGACAGCAATCTTTACAACAAGGCCCGAGAACAGCTATTCTCTTCTTCATCCTCGTCTTCCCTACCTCCGAGGAATTTGGATCTTTTAAATGCTGACCTTTTCAGAACTAAATGCCTAAATCAATTTGATGTATTTGTGTCTAACCTTCCGTACTCTAGAAGTAGAGATGCCTTTGAATGGTTATCTACTCAAAAATTTGGCAGAGCCATAGTAATGGTGCAAGACGAGTTTGCCAACAAGCTCACTGCAAGACCGGGCAGCAAGAACTACAGGGCAATATCTGTTCTTGCAGCCTATTGCTTTGTGATCGAAAAATTGTTCAAAGTTGGGAAGGAGTCATTTGAGCCTCAGCCTAAGATAGAGTCTGCAGTCATAAAGATTATTCCTATTAATATCATCACAAAACAAGTTTTAAAGAGTATCAATCTCTTATTCTCAAAAAGAAACAAGAAAGCTACGTCTGTTATTGCGCAGGCTGGTGTTGATAATATTAACGCAAACTATGGAAATACACGCATAGATGAGCTCGAGCCTAGAAATATTGTCAATATAGCAGAGTCGATATCAAATGTACACTCCGTCTGATGACACATTTCTTTTGGCAGATTGCATCACAGCATATAGTGGCAGCTGGGCTCTTGAGATAGGAGTAGGATCAGGGATCCTGCTAAGCATCCTTGAAAACAACTTTGATTATGTGGCTGGCTCTGATATCGATTTAAACGCGTTACATTATTCAAAGCACAGATCGCCTACTGTTCTACTTGTATGCTGCGATGCCGCATCTGCATTTGGCAATCACAAATTTGATTTAATAATAAGCAATCCGCCATATTTGCCTAATGAAGAAGACGACGACCGTGCTCATAAAACCGCTATTGCACAAGATAAGGCCGTGCATGGTGGTCGCACAGGCATGGAGACTGCAATTCACTTTGTCAATTCAGCACTGCCCGTCCTATCCTGTAATGGTAGGATGCTACTTGTTACTTCAACGATGGCTGATTCTTCATCCTTCGACATTGTTGTTGAGCAGAACAAACTGGGCAAGAAAATAATAAATACAAAAAGACTTTTTTATGAGACATTATCTGTTATCGAGTTGAGGCTTTGATCAGTATCATTTTTTCGACAGTATCTTCTTGGCCTGGAGCGCTATTTGTTCAGCCATCTGGGATGTAGTCGCATTCCCACCTAAATCATATGTCACGTATTTGCCCTGATTGATAACACCTTCGGTAGCCTTGAATATCGCCTCAGAGATTTCCTTTTCTCCTAGGTATTCCACCATCCAGGCACCTGACAGAATGGTGGCAACTGGGTTGACCTTGTTTTGGCCTGCATATTTGGGAGCGCTACCGTGTGCTGGTTCAAACATGGCATACTTGTCGCCGTAATTGCCTGAGTAGACATTGCCGATCGACCCAACGTGTCCTGAGGCGCATTCAGATACAATGTCCATAAACAGGTTAGTGCTGAGAAGCACACTATTGTTGAACCTCTCTGGGTTCTTGACTAGTTGCTGTGTCATGTTATCAATATAATATTCTTCCACCTGTATGTTCTTGAATTGCTTTTGTGTCTTCTCAACTGCAGTCCAGAAAATGCCATCCGTCTCTTTCAGAATATTGCGCTTCGTTATAGCATATATTTTTTCAAATCCTCTACTCTTAGCGGCTTCAAATCCTGCTTTGGCAATCCGCTCACACCCCTTCCTTGTAGTTTTGCGAATGGCTATTGCAGAATCATCGCTTATCTTAAATTCTATGCCCGCGTACAACCCTTCTGTTGCTTCGCGAACACATACAAAATCAAGCTGCCTTTCCTGATTCTTGTATGTTTTGATCGGCCTAATGTTGGCATAAAGCTCAAATTTCTGCCGGATACTTACAGCAACACTACGCGGCGCGTTTGGTACAGGTACAGTTGTAGTTGGACCTTTGAAGCAAGCGTCAGACTTTTCAAGCAGCGTCCATACCTCTGGAGAAATATATGAGTTCCCGCCATTCCTTTGCCACCAGTCTGATCCAGCATCGCATGCAATTAGCTCAACGCTAGAATTACAAGTCCTCAAGACCTTTATCATTGAATCTACGAGCTCTGGCCCCGTTCCGTCTCCTTTGATTACCGCTGCAGCTTTGCTGCCCAAACCAAGGAGGCAGGCATTCTATTCGCTATTTAATCTTATTTGCTTGTCAGTTTTATACGTGCGACCATCTTATTGTCCTGAGGAAATGGTGGCGTGTCGTAGGGAGAGGGTACTGTAGTAAATTCTCCTGATTCTGAAAAATACGAATATTGTATGTTATAGTTGCTAAGATTCAATGTCCTTATTATATCTCTGCCTGTCGAATTGTCAACTATATTTATCGTATTGCTCACATTGTATATTCTCATAAAATCTCCAAGTGTGAACCTTATGGGCCTAATATACTCTATATGCACTACATTGCCTACTTCGTCAGTATGTACTGGGCGAATACAATCCTGGCCATCCTTTGGCTGCCTGCCAACATTATCTGGCAGCATCATCTGTCTATCGTCAACAATGACTTGAATTCTTGGGTGAAGCTGGAAGGATTCAATATTGTGTCCCTTAAGACATACTTGTGTAGGATTGGGCGGAGGCGCAAAGGTAGGTACGATTACGAGTGCAACAAGGGTTGCGGCGCCCATAGCAATAGGTGCTATTAGCATCTCCTTCTTGCCCAGCTTTTTCTTTGGCTTTTCCTCCTTTATTTTGCGCTTTGGCAAGTGATAATAACTCTCTGCAAGAACAAGCCAGCTAGGGCATTAATAATATTACTTCCTGGATACGTTATATAGTATCA
>JALZFS010000160.1 GCA_030861405.1 Thermoproteota archaeon
TTGCAACAGCAAGGAACAAATATGTCCCTATTCAACTACTATTGTGTCAGCCGGCGAAATTGAGACAGGTCCACAATACGAGGGAGTACTCTCTAGTCTATTTTCTTCACGCGCTGTCTCTCAGATAATGGACTTTTTCCTTGATCACAAAGAATTTGATTATTCGCCGGGGGAGATTGCCAAGAAAACAGGACTGTCATTTAGAACTATCTTTAGAGAGCTGCCTCACCTGGAGAAAAATCAGATAATCTACATCAGCAGAAAAATTGGAAAGACAAACATGTATAGACTAAATACTGACTTTGAAGCAGTAACTTTCCTAGAAAAGTTCGTATTCGAAATGTCTCAACTTCAGAATAAGGAGTCTGATGCTTATCTCAAGAAGCAAGATATACTTAATAGTTGAGAGTTAGACCACTAACGAACGTTCATTGATATGTAGGATTTGTAATAATTTGAGTTTTAAATGTCGGGCTTAAAATTGCTATCCTGCCTCTCTGCATATGCCTCTTCTTTTTCATCAATTTTTCTTATGATCCGCAGACTCCTCTTGGCGTATCGATATCTGTATCTATGTGTCTTGCGTCTCCTAACAAGCTGACCAAAGAAGAGAATGCCAGCAAAAGCTAGTATTGAATTGAATATTCCCCATGCGATGTTGTTCCACCATGCAAAGTAAAGTACAGCAAGAGTCAAATTAATTCCCGCAAATGCTAGCACTATCCATGGAAGATATTTGGCTATCCCGATTAGAATGCTCAGCATACGTATTATTGCCTCAAGCTTTCCAATACTAGGTTTTGAAAAAGAAGAAGAGTCAGAGGAAGGATCTCTTTCTGGCATGTAGATTATATCTATAGTACAACAATCGATTTAATGGTAATGGCGAAATTCCTAAGACAACACCTGACAAAGATGTAATACAAGATAGTCTACTATTGCATACAATAAAAGTACTTTTACTGCAGATTCCTATATTAGGAGATTTTCATATACCTATTAAATATATTAGAGATCTATTACTAAGAATGGGATGGCGGCAAGGAGCATATGGAAAGGGAGTATATCCTTTGGATTGGTAAATATACCAATCAAGCTTTACTCTGCTGCAGAAGAAAAGGCATTTTCTTTCAATCAACTGTGCAAAAATGGGCATAGAATACAATACAAGCGATGGTGTTCTCTTGAGGACAGAGAGGTGCCATATGAAGAGGTACAAAAGGGATATGAAATTGCCAAGGATAATTATGTACTAATACAGAAGGAAGAACTTGAAAGTATCAAGCTCAAGACTACCAAGACAATTGACATAAAAGAATTCGTCGATGCAAGAGAGGTAGATCCGATTTTTGTACAAAAGAGTTATTATGTTGCACCAGACAGCAAGACGCCAGACAAGGCGTACGTGCTACTAGTCAACATTTTGAAGAATACCGAGAAGATCGCAATAGGCAAGGTAGTCTTGCGGGAAAGAGAACAGCTGGTAGCTTTACGAGCATTTCAGAGAGGTATTGTAATGCACATATTGCATTATCTCGAGGAAATAAGGCCAATGGATGAAATAAAGGAAATTTCTGCAAGTGCAACAAACAAAGTCAAACTAGAAGAGCAAGAATTGGCTCTTGGTAAAATATTGGTGGACCAATTAAGATCTGAACGATTCGACATCGGCGATTATGGTGATGCTTATGCACAAGAGTTGGAGAAATTAATTGAAGCTAAGAGCCATGGTAAGCTACACACTGTAAAGGAAGAAGAACCAAAAGAGAGTACAAAGGATTTGCTTGAGGCACTCAAAGCAAGTGTATCAAAATCTACCAGTACAAAACCAAAACACAGATAACAATAGTCAAAAGTTGTCTCAAGGACCGTTGCCAAATGAGGGTTTTCTTTTTGGCAGTGGTGGTAGGCGATGGCATACAGATGCCTTAACATAGATAAGGATAAAAAATAGTATTAGACGGACTTGAAGCACTAGTAAAAAGGATAACCTACATGGGACAAACCAGGGAGGAGATAAAATATACATACATACGATCAACACAGATGCTTTCGGCTTAGGATTTGTTTAAATACTCTGTAATTTGAAAAGCCGCTTGCAGCATCTAACCAAAAGCTCTACATGTTTGATAGCTGGGATTAATTTAGATATTGAGGAGCAATTCTACAGGTTCGTAAGACTCCCTATGTCACTAAAAGAATACAATACCAAGAGGGATTTCAAGAAAACCCCTGAGCCTGATGGCCTAAAAAAAGCTGACATGGCTAGTCGGACTGATAAAGAAGCTCTCAGGTTTGTAATACAAAAACATGATGCCTCAAAACTTCATTATGATTTTCGCCTTGAAACAAGAGATGGTGTGCTTTTGTCATGGGCAGTGCCTAAGGGACCTTCTCTTGACCCTGGGCAGAGGAGGCTTGCAATAGAGACAGAAGACCATCCTCTCGATTATATAGATTTTGAGGGAATAATCCCCGAAGGCAACTATGGTGCCGGAACAGTTATTGTATGGGATACGGGGACCTATACGACTGAAGGAGACATTAGGGATCAGTTCAGAGAAGGCAAGATCTCTTTCGTACTAAAGGGTAGAAAGATAAAGGGTGCATTTATGTTAATCAAAATCAAGGGTCGTCATAGACAGTGGCTCTTGATAAAGATAGAGGACTCATTTGCAGCCCCCGAGAGTGACTTGACAAGGACTGCTCCTGAGTCTGTGATTACCGGAAGAACAAATGATGAATTATCTTCAAAACGAGTTAGAAAACAGCCTAATGCAGATGGATCATTTGACACTACTGATCTAGAAAAAGCACAATTTCCCCTATCCATTAGACCGATGCTTGCACAAGATGGCGATGAACCATTTGATAAGGAGGGCTGGGTTTTTGAGGTTAAATGGGATGGAGTGAGAGGAATTCTTTTGAGAAACAAAGCAAAAGGAATAACAGAAATACAGTCAAGAAATGGTAAAAATATTAGCCATCGCTATCCAGAAATATTAAAGGCAATTGATTCTGTCATCAAGATTAATGAATCAATTGTCCTAGATGGAGAAATAGTAGTACTTAACAGTGAAGGCATTCCAGATTTTCAACTGCATCAAAGACGAATGCATGTTGAGTCTCAGCTAGACATTGGATTTCTATCCAATAACACTCCTGCTACTTATTTTGTGTTTGATATATTATACAATGATGGCAAAAGTATCGAAGGACTTGACTTCATAGATAGGCGGAGAATACTAGACTCCGTAATTGCAAAAGGCTCAAAAAGAATATGTATTTCAGAGTATATTGAAGAAAAAGGTAGGGCATTATTCAACAGTGTTGTCGAAAGGAAACTCGAAGGAATAGTTGCAAAGTATAAGCACAGTAAGTATCGCCAAGGCATCCGGTCTCCTGCCTGGTTGAAAATCAAAAGATTCCTAACTCAGGATTGTGTTGTTATAGGATATACCAAAGGTGAAGGAAACAGACAGGATTACTTTGGTTCATTGATTCTAGCTATATATGAGAAAGACAAACTACGCTTTGTCGGTCATTCTGGCAGCGGTTTTGGACGTGAACAGCTGGCAGAAACTCTCCGGCTTATGCAAAGATTGAAGATAGATAAGTGTCCTCTACAGCTTGTACCATATACAAATAGCCCACCTGTCTGGCTCAAACCTAAGCTCGTAGCAGAAGTAAGGTTCAGCGGCTGGACCCAAGATATGATAATGCGAGCGCCTATTTTTCTCAGGTTTAGATATGACAAGATGCCTACAGAATGTATGATTGAAGATATCGAACGCCAGCAAAATGCAAGAGATATGGCTGGCACAAGTATTGCTACTACTACTAGCGCCAGCGTAGGCAATAATCATAAACAGAAGCACATTCCACCAACCCAAAATTTTTCAAACCTAGACAAGATCTTTTGGGGCGCTAGAGGAAAACAAAAACAGCTGACTAAAGGAGACTTGATTGAATATTATGATAAGATCAGCAAATACATTCTTCCACACCTGCAGAATAGACCGCTTTCACTTAAACGCTATCCTGATGGAATTGCAGGCAAGTCATTTTTCCATAAGAACTGGATGCACCAAAAGCCTGATTATGTAAAATCAATTCAACTATTTTCACAGGCAAGAAATGATATTATTAATTATCTAATATGTAACAACAAAGAAACTCTACTTTGGCTGGCCAACCTTGGCTGCATTGAAATGCATCCATGGTATAGCACAGTACATGATTTTAGTGCTTGTATCAATGCAAACACTTGTTTGGATCCTTTGCCGTTAGACGAAGAAAAGTGTGGTCTTGATACTCCTGATTTTATAGTCTTTGACCTTGATCCATACGTATACTCTGGGAAGGAAAAGGAAGGAGAGGAACCAGAATACAATGTAAAAGGCTTCAAGGCTACAATTGATATTGCATTAGACTTGAAAGACTTGCTGAACGAACTCAATATCAACTCATATGTCAAAACATCGGGAAAAACAGGTTTGCATGTTTTTGTACCTGTCGCACCTATCTACACATATGTTCAGACTAGATCTTTTGCAGAAATAATTGGCAGGATGCTGAGTCGTAGAGTTCCTGACAAGATTACTATGGATTGGAATAGTTCAAATAGAAAGGGCAAAGTTTTCTTTGACTATAACCAAAATGCAAAGGGTAAGACTATTGCATCAATTTTCTCCGTAAGACCTACAGCATCAGCTAGTGTGTCGATGCCAATAAAGTGGAAGCAGTTGTTGAATATTCAGCCTAGTGATTTCACTCTTATTAACGTGCCAAATATTTTAGCAGTAACTGGAGATCCATGGAGCGATATATTTGAGAACAGACAGGATTTACTCAAAATGATACAACGTGCGTCGTGAGGGAGACGGAGAGTAGCATAAGAGAGGAAGAGGATAATAATCCATATCGCAACGCCATTCATAGTTGCTCTTTAAGATAGGTCCTTGCACATTAAAGAGGGCAATTTTAGTGACGTACCATTCTACTCAAGTATTCAAAAAATAAGCAATTTGATCTTGGCGTATATACAATTTATCTGTGAGGAAAAGCTACACAGTCAGACCACCGCAATTCCTGCTTTTCTATATTTCTATAATTTGTTGTTCGGCACGGTGTTATAGTACCTAAACAAAACAGAAAAACAACAATTGATAAAAATAGTACAATACAACTTATGCAGAGAAGACCTATGTTCAAGACAATTCATAACCGGGCTGGTAGAACAAACGACTTTAAAGTAGGAGCGACTCCGAGGATGTTCGCAAGCTATACTAACAATACCTGATATTACTTTGGAATCGAACCCAAAATAAGACATACTATTATGAACGATTAGAAATATTCCAGGTTTTCAATTGTTCCCAACAATCAGGACAGAAGTTTATGTCTTTTACATCCTGCTGTTCTGCAGTGATATTATCACTATCATATAGTTCCTTGCATGAAAGGCATAGATTCTTGACCAATTCTATTGTATGTCTCTCCTGTCACTACTGATATGAAATCGTATAAATGGTCCGTTTGTCAAATTACTTGTATTGTCTTGACAATTTGCATGTCTTATTGTAGGAGATATAGTCGACTCGAATGGTGTTTTATTTTGCACTAGGCCTGATACTCCATTTAGAGTATCTCGATCGCTACCTTAACCATGAAATTTATCCTCATCCCAAGCACTTAAACCACGTGTGAAATCTGCTAGAAGATTTCTCTATATGTTATAACCTAGTTGCAGCATGAAAACACACTAAGACTAACATTTCATACAAGTTCGTGTCACCATGGCTTTAGTAATGGCAGTTGCAGTCAGTCATCGGATTATCACTAATGATATCAGCATCAGTTAAGATACAAAGTTTGCAGACACACTTTATACGAGCCAGGGAAAGCAGCCAATGGGACAGCGACGAACCTGTGCAGGCTGAGCATTAATAAAAAAATACAGAAAACCAAAAGCCAGCGGGACAAACACCACCAGAAGGACCAAATCGAAAGTTGATAAGAGGAAATAAAGAACTCTTTTTTTCTCTCTCCTGTTTCCTAAACTGGAAGAAAAAGCACGCATACACAACTCTTGTTCTAGCTAGCCAGCTTTTTCTTTTTCTGCTCGACATCAAACACAATACTAACTTGAGCATTCCAAGGTCTGTGCTCCTCGCCATCCTCCTCTATCGGAACGAGGCAAAACCTCTCGAATTACGCATCCGTTAATCCCAACTTTGGGATTCGTCTAGGTCATTATTATAGACAAATGTGATCTTAACCGTTTAGTAAAGGTGTGAGAGGGAGGATGAAACATAGAGACAGAATTGATATATTTAGCCAAATGTTAGAGGCTGCAAATGGTATCTATGCTAAAAAACTCAAAATGATGTACATGGCGAAAATTAACTATGACCAATTGAGACAATATTTGAAGATTCTGACTGAAAACGAGCTGCTCAGTTACGATTTAGAGAGTCATACATTCAAGACTACTGAGAAAGGTCTTAGATTTCTTGATACATACAACAAGATAGACGATGTAATGAAGGTATCACAATAAGGCGAAATGATATGCTGATGTCACCCTTCTGTTAAAAAGAAAATGAAACCTTTATCCTAAAAAGGACAGGCACTCTGCAGCCATAACCTGCATCAGTACAAATGCCACCGAGCATCATGTTAAGAGATGGAGTAGTTCTGGCTTTGAGTTTAACTGTTCGCTAGTCCTTGCGTGCTCTAACAATTCCGTGCGCCTTTGAATTTTTTCACAAAGTAGAACAGCAACATTCTGTTTGCTGTTTTCCTTGCCTATCTCTATACTAATACCCCCTAGAGGCCGTGAGAACACTATTTTTGCAGTTATATGATTGAAGTGCCAAGCTATAGCCGCTAGATTGATTATACCAATCACTATATTAGAAAATTTGGGTTATAGACATTTGATTCGCGTGTTTGAAGTAAGAATCGAAATTCTTTCTTGATGATGTGTTATCCTGAGGAAGGTGGATCCACAGTGCGAAAGAATACGAAAAAAGAGCTAGGTTTTACCTGCTAAACTGTTAATACTAGAATTCAAGGACGGCTCTATATGTATGTGTTTGGTGACCTGAATTCTTATGACAAAAGGAGAACGTATTAGTTCTGCTGTCGCGCAACAGATAGTAGATCGTATTTTATTATCCACTATTGCTATTAGCAATGAAGAGGAAGAACGAGAGGAAATACTTGCTGCATCAATAATAGATAAGGGAGAAGGAAGCATGATCGCAGCTAAATCCATGCCCTATTTTAAAGGAGCATTTGGTGTATCATATGATGGAGATGAGTACGGTGGAAGCGTGGCTCTTGCAATGCTAAGTGTAGTGAATGAAGTAAAAGATATGTTTGGACCACCGCAAGCGATAATAACTATACATGAGGACTATAAAGTGATGCTCATACCTCTACCGGCCTTTGACATATTTGTTGGGCTTGTACTTGCAAGGTCGAGGGGTGATACAGATAGTGACAAGACGGTTGCAGATATTGAAAAATTGGTGGGAACCCTGCTCTATCGCCGTCGTCATCAGGACCCTGG
>JALZFS010000176.1 GCA_030861405.1 Thermoproteota archaeon
ATTGCAAAGGGATTTGTAGTAGCCGAATACATTCCTTATGGTGGATACTGGCTTCCTTACTCTGTACGCAGGCTAAGGGAGCGCAAGCGCAATCTTCTCCTGCTTGCAAGATCACTCATTCCACAAAACGAGGGTTTACATTCTTTTGCACTTAGTCGGCATTCTTTGCTTGCGGCAGACAGAGCATAAACCAGAATATATATGGCGGACGAAGAAGTGATGAAATAGTAATGATGATGGGGTCGGTTGGCGTTTTGAATAACTCAACGAAGAACAATAACAGGAGTGCCATTTTTAGCTCAATGCTGGTATAATACTGAGATGACATTCAATCTGTAAGCAATCCCTGAACTTTTTGTCTCTATTGCTAACCATTTCTGTAATTGCAATATTGCCGTAGCGAGCTACTGGGATCAGTGCCCTGAGAATTAACTAGCTTAAGGCAAATCTTTATGTTTGCACTAAATCTAATAAGAATGTGTTGAAGCATCGCTATTTTGCTTCACTTCTTCTCTTTTTGTTCATTCTTGCCCCCATTACTTCTTCGCTTACAATTGCTTATGGTCATGGTATTGGAGCCGATCAATCGCTTCCAATGGTTATTGGAAATAGATCAGTTGCAGTTTCAGCATCATTGAAGCCCGACTTTATAGAATCCCCCGACCAGCCCCGGCTCATAATAAGGACATTTGACACCGGCAATAATTCAACAATTCCGGGCATCGGCTACCGAATTGCTGTCCAGTTCCGCAATGAAACCCTCCTTAATCAACGGTTTAAGTCATCTGATGGTATCATCTTAGCTAATCTGTTGCCGGACAAAGAGATCAACGGCTGGCAGATAGTAGGCAAAGAATCTGCATCCCCGGACGACCCGCTACAAGTATCCGGCTCAAACCCCATTGACATAAGAAGTAGGATCTTTACAGATGGTGGCCTGTATCATATCACAGTTACTTTGGAACCTTCAAGTACTGGTCTTTCTGTAGATTTTGACCGTCAGTTCGACCTTTATGTTACAGTCGGCAGGACGTTCACATTTAACAATATTGACACACCCGAGGGAAAGCAAAGCATGACCGTCAAGACATACTACGATGAGATACAAAAATTCGTCTATGTCCCTCAAAACGATACCATTAGCTTTTCAATGCCCTTTATTTGGAGGACCGACTATGTGTCCCAGGTACCAGTTGTCCATATTGAAGTACAATTTCCAAAGGCGATAAAAGAACTACAATCCAACAGCTATAGGGGAACTATAAACGGCAAAGATCTCGAATCCCGAGCTGTGCTGATAGACGACTATTCACTAAAAGACAGTCGTATTATACACTTTGTTGTGACAAACGACATGCTCACAAGCCTTGCAGAGAATATTAAAGGCAGTACTGCGACCTTCGCCTTATCCCCTGTAGAAAAGCCGAAGTTCCCTATGGACATAACATCAAAGGACAACAAATATGTTTTTGAGTTATCATGGGGACCCGACATCATTCAGACAGGCATTCCAACCACATTTGCCATGAACGTTCAGGATGCAAATGGTAACTTGTTAACTGGTTCATCATTTGATCTAGTTCTTTCCCAAGATGGTAAAGAAATGTATAGGCAGCATTTGAAATCTGATATCGGAGATTACTCCGCACAATACACATTTACAAAAGCTGGATCTGTCACTTTGACCGCTAGCAACATCAATGGCGGAGGTCAGGACTCAAGCGCTAGCATTAACCTTATAGTGCAGCAGGGAAGCAACAACGTAACATCTCAATCCTCCCCGCAACAACAACAACAACAGCAGCCGCCTTCTGGCTGTCTCATTGCTACTGCCGCATTTGGCTCTGAGCTGACTCCCCAGGTGCAGTTTTTGCGCAATTTCCGCGATCATTATATCCTCTCGACAGTATCCGGCTCAGCATTCATGAATGCCTTCAACTCCATCTATTATTCATTCAGTCCACAAATTGCAGGTTATGAAAGAAGCCAGCCGTGGCTGCAATCGATGGTTAAGGCAGGGTTATATCCGCTCTTTGGAATACTCATAACTGCTGAGAGGGCATATGCTGTAATAGCTGGTGATGCTGGAAGCATTTTGGCTGGCGCCACTGCAAGCTCCCTTATTGGCGCATTATATTTATGGCCAGCGGGCTTGGCAGTCAGCAAAAAGATCAACAATCTGATACTGATCGTTGTTATAGCCGTGGCTTTAGCAACTCTTCTAATTACACTAGTCGCTTTGCCTGCATTGCTACCGGTCAGCACATCTGCATTTGTTGTTGCATCGGCAGGAGTTTCTGCAATATCTGTAGCTAAAGCTGTCCGATTCGTGTATGTTATTGTCTACAAACAAGTTAGTAGCTAAGTGATTTCTTCTCTTGTAGATGAGACTTTAATAATCTTGCTCTTTCATTAATAGTTATTATTTTTCTAAACCTCTATAGCTTGTTCTCGATCCATGAATGTTGTTGCACCTCCGCTTAGGCATTTTTAAGAGCCTTTACACCTGGCCTTATTATTACACACATCTTAATTGATGAATGATAAAGAATACACTAGCGTCGCTAGCCTAGCCATAATGAAATCAATCTCGTGATATGAGGAAGAGCAATTACCCAAATAGAGATACCTAGAACCCCTTACAAATAATCTGCATTTAATATCTAACTATTCAAAAATAGGTCCTGAGGTCGTGGGTTCAAATCCCACCGGTCCACATTTATCAATCTGGTAGAATACGGTATTAGAAGATGTTTTTTCAGCTCCTATAGGATAAATCGAGCAGTTGTTCGAATGGTAAGAGCTTTATATAATAAATGGTTATCTATGTTAGCAAGAAAAAGATCTAATGTACGACCTAGAAAAATGGGATCATAATTTAGAAATTGATTTTTGTCTTATTTCCCTCGAGGTTACTGAACTTTATCATCCCTCCATAGTTGCAGTATTATCAAACTACAGTTTATGGATAAGCCATAGAGTCCAATATTCATTTCTAAGCAGATCCAACATATCCAATATCAAGTAGTTATCATTCATAAGAGGTTTAGGAACTACAACACAAGCTAGCAACTGAGATTACCCAAAGGCTAACTATCGAGGGTTACCCAACCTAGATCGTTTCATCTAGAGCTATATTAATTGATAAGTATAACCAGTAACATGATGAAATTATGGCATGGTTTGACATGTATAATGAATTTATCAAAAACTTCGAGAGAACAACTCAACTACAGAAGGATTACATTGAAAACCTAGAACATATTAACCAATTGTATAATGAGTATATCAAGAGCATTAAGAAAGTAAATGAGCTTTATGATGCCTTCATCCAAAATTATGAGAAGATGAGTGCTTTATATGAACAGCAATTTGAGAATATGCAGAGAATGAATCAAAAGTGGGTTGATCTGTTTTCAAAATCATGGGAACAGCAGCAAAACGAAAAGCGTTAAACGACTTTATACTTTATGAACATAATCAAAAATGAGGACATTCAGATACACGCTGCGATCTAGCAAACTCGTTTTCAAACAGGCTCAGTTATCTAGAGGTGTATCATTGATCTGCTTCCTTTGCTTATTGCTTCTGGTGATTCTATTATCACTGTTGACACTTATTTCTCAAGGTAATTGTTGCACGCTTCAAATATGTGAAAAATAAATTATTGCACACGGTGAACCTTAGACATTAAGAGGCAATTTTGTCTCATTTTCGATTTGATAGTTCACAGAGCGAGTAAAAGAAATTCTCTAATGCATGTACAATGCTGTACCTACCTTTTTACTGACTGCCTCTGAGACGATACTGGAGTTAGCTTTATTTTTGGCATATCTTACTATAGTACAGGGCTATGGCATTAGCCTTGGCTTGAGTACAGAAGAAAGCTAGAACCGCCCTTTTTTGAGAGAGAAGGTGCTGATAATGCCTGCTACTACCTAACGAAGGAGAAAAAATTCGAATGATGATAGTGGTAGGCATATAGAAAAAATGAAAGCAACAGAATTTGTTTTACTTGCTGCTGGCGCATTAGCAGGCGCTCTTCTACGGTACAGAATAACATCTTCTTCCCCACCTTTGTTGCTATTGG
>JALZFS010000177.1 GCA_030861405.1 Thermoproteota archaeon
GTAGGAACTGGCATTATAGTTTGGATGATTTTGTTTCTGCCGATAACTGCGTTAATCATTCAACCTTCGATAGGAAAAATCGTACAAATTCTTTCGTCAAGTCATGATACCGCCTTGTTATCTGCAATCAACACTAATAACCTCATTCCGTACATTAGAGGCATTGCCATCAGTGCGGTAGTATTTCATATAGTTTGGGGCGCAATATTTGGGTTCATCATCAGTTCGCTTCTGAAGATCCGTATTTCGTCATTGTTGCCTGAATCTTCTCATTCGGTGCGGTATCCTCAGTCTGCGGCGTCGCCACTAACGACATTATCTTTTGGGCTAGCGGCTGGCTTAATCTCTTCCCTTGCCATATCTGCTATGATATTGTTGGCAGAGAAAATTAGTTCGCTACCTGTTGGAACGTTCTATTATGTATTAGTGTCCGCATTAACAAATTCTTTCAGTAACAATGCTGAATCTGTTATTGTACTTGGGTTAGCAATGCACCTGCTGGCAGGCAGTTTAATTGGACTTGTAATGTCTATACCTTTTATTGGCTTGGGAATAAATACCCGCGGAGACAGCAATGCTTCTTTAAGTAAGAGGGCATCATTCATACAAAAATATAGTTCAGCGTATGGGGTAGCATTTGGATTTGGTCTTTGGCTTGTCATCTTTGTACCAATTACTTTCATAATAATAACTCCTCTCTTGAATTCCTTTGAAAATCAGGATATTGTAGTAAGACAAGGTGTCCCTACCGGACAGGTCGCATCAGTTACATTCTTCGGAGTATTGTCTATGATGGATAGGATACTCTATGGTGCAATTGCCTTCAATATTTTTTATGGCCTTCTAACTGCCATTTTACTTCAATCGTTCTCTGAAAAGTATCTAGTTTCGAATAAAAATAAAATTAAAGAACAGAAAGAAAAGGCTCAAGGAGCAGCTTAAGGCTGGCAAAATGCATCCTGAAAAGGAATCAAGCTGGGTTGGAGAAATATGCAAATCATCGTACGAATTAAATTCAATTTATCGTCTGTTTGCGTCAGATAAGGCGCGTTGTTAAGCCGGGGTAACACATAGAACTGGGGATTGACTTGGGCCGAGTTAAAAGTTATGGAATATGTAGCCTGTGAAGCTTCATTCATGCTATCATCCAAATACTATATATGTATACATCATTTTCTATTTGCATGAGATTTCCAATCAGCCTTAACCGTTGGCTTTCCCCTAAGTTTTTGAATATAATTATAGGCGGATAGTGCTGCAATCGCGCCTTGACCTGCCGAAATTATAGCTTGCTTGTAGGGCACATCTGTAACATCGCCTGCTGCCAATATCCCATTAGTAGAGGTGCGACAATATTTGTCCACTATTATTTCTTTATTGGCATTCAATTGAACCAGATTTTTAACAATGTCTGTTCTTGCGACATATCCCATCTCAACGAAAATCCCATCTACTTCTAATCTTGATTCAGATCTAGTTGTTGAATCATATAGAGTGAGAGATTGAACTTTGGAATTACCGTTGACTGATTTTACAATAGAATTGGAAATAAATGAAATTCGATTATTATTATTACTTTCTTCCTCCAACAATTCAATGGCTTCTTCAGAACCCACCGGTTTATCTGTTCTATGTATTATGTAGAGTTGTGATGCCAATTCTTTGAGATACAAAGCTGCATCTAGAACCTGGTCGCCTATACCAACAATTGCAATTTTCTTCTTTTTGAAAAAGGGGCCATCACAAACGGCACAATATGAAACACCTTTTCCTCTAAACTCCGTTTCTCCAGGTACATCTAGGTCTCTTGGAGTTTTTCCAAAGGCAAGAATCAATGCACGAGTGGAATACTGATTATGCTCGCTATTCGTTTTCACGGTAAAGCAAGTGGCTTGATCCTGTGTTATTGCTCGCACCTCTTCGTATGCAAATTCAGCTCCAAAATTTCTTGCTTGTTGTTCAAACTTTTGCATGAGTTCAAAACCACCGATGTGTTCAAAAGCAGGATAGTTCTCTATGTCATTTGTCAAAAGTGCTTGTCCTCCTATGTCTTTTGTTATAACCAGAGTCCTGAGACCTTGTCTGCTAGCATACATTGCTGCAGTCAGCCCAGCTGAGGCCCCTCCAATAATTATTACATCGTACATGTAATATCTATTGTGGCAAACTCATGCCATTAAAGCTTGTTCTTTCTTGGGAAAGAGAAACGAATGGGCTACCGACATCAGAAGATGCCATGACCTTTGCCGCAGAAGTTTATATTCTCCAAAGGGCATTGCTGTAATCCGGAAGCCCTATAGTATTGGATGTTGAAGAAGTTGGGTCCACAGTTATTCAGGAATGAATAACAGCCATGGCTAAAACCATCAGACACCAATTGGATATTTTGTTTTCATCCAATCAGATTTTGAGCAGGTCAGAAACAAAGATCTTGCTTTACTCTTTAGGAACTATAAAGCATGGCAAGATTATTTCTTATTTGTTAGAATTCCATGCAAATCGCTTGTACCCTCGCATGCATGAGGTACAAACTAATTATAAAGGAAAAAGGGGTGGCCTGCTGCTTCTATTCTGTACTAAAGGAATGTCCGCAAGAGCAGCTTTTTGTTACATTGGGATTATTGATCTTAAAACCCGATCCCATCAGGCTCTCAATATAGTCAATGTTTGCGTCTCTTAGGTATCGCTGACTGTAGCTGTCGAGTAATAACCTTACTCCATTCTGATCAATGACGGTATCATCTTCATCAGGCTTCTCCTCAAACCCCATGCCGTATGACAGGCCCGCGCACCCTCCACCAGAGACATAGACCCTGAGGTAAAGGTTAGAGTTGCCTTCCTGCTTCATGAATTCCGCGACCTTCTCAGCCGCTTTTGGTGTGATTGTTACTAAGTGACTTTGCTGAGCACTTTCCATATACATATCCCGGGCCATTTTAATATAATAAGTTTTTCCCTCTTTTCATTGCTTTGCCCCCGCAGTTGCTTCCACCTTGGGCTGTTCAGTGTCTTTTTTCTGCTCTTCGGGAGCCCTGTAATTCTCTATGAATCTGATAATTTTGACTGTGGGAACAAACTTAAAGATGTCGTTTGAAACTGCCCGTTTGATTATCTGGAGACCTTCAGCAAGGTACGCATCTTCTGGAAGCTCTATCTCCAAATTAGGAGGTGCTAAATTGATATGGAGTTTGCTTTCGTCTAGGCCCATTCTTCTCCTTACTAAAGCATTTACCTTTTCGCTGTCAGACTCAAGCTTTTTTAATACATCTACATCATATAGGAGCGTTCTGCCCGCAAATCTGTGGTTAAAGTCGACTTGTATTCTACCTGAGCCAACATACCTTACTATAGCTCTTCGGCTATCTATTTCAATTTCGTCGCCAACCCTCACTTCGTCTGCCTTATCTCCAAGCTTGCGCTGTGGAATCATCCTGATCTTGTTATCATCCCTTTTTCCAAACCCCTTCTCTGGTGGGACTTCGACGTTAAGCTTATCATTAACATTGGCATTGGATAAAGCTTCATCCAGCCCTTTCAAGACCCAGCCTTCGCCTACGGACACGAGCCTTGGCTCATACTTGTGGGTTGGATCGTAAGAGCTAATTTTTTTCGCTTCTTCCTCCCTTGTTGTATCAAAAACCTCGTTAGTATCTTTAACTTTAGCAGTATAATCCATCAATATTAGAGAACCCTTCTCTAAAGGCATAGAAAATCGCTTCTGTTGGACCATATATTAATCTTCATGGAATACCAAAAAAGTAGAAGAAAGTCAACTAAGCGTCTTTAGTCTTTCCATTGTTATTGACATAGCCTCCGGGTTCGTCTTGACTCCAAGTACATTCATTGCAGATGCAATAGACGAGATTGTCCTCATTACATGATACCGACCCACCTCGCCCATCGAGCCAATCCTGAATACCTTGCCCTTTAGGTCGCCAAAACCCCCTGCTACTAATACTTTAAATTCAGTTGAGAGTAAATTGCGGAATTTTTTGTCGTCCATCCCAGGCAGGTAGTTGACTGCAATTATCATATTGCTCCTTGCATCCGGCTTGGCAAAGGGGGTTAAGCCTAAGGCATTCAGACCGGCATAGAAGGCGTCTGCGCATGCCTTGTGACGCCGTATTCTGTTTTCTAGGCCCTCTTCAAGGACCATATCTAGCGCTTCTTTGAATGCGTAATACAGGGGTAACGCCGGTGTAAATGGAGTTTCATAATGCTCTTCGTAGTACTTGAAGTAGCGCTTTAGGTTCAGATACTGCGTTGGAGGTGGATTCTCTTGCATGAATTTCTTTGCTCGCTTATTTATCGAGATTGGCGCCACGCCTGGCGGCGCCGCCAAAGCTTTTTGTGATGCAGTTACGCAAATGTCAATGTTCCACTTGTCTACTGGCAGCTCGTCGCCTCCAAGTATTGAAACAGCGTCAGCAACAAAGTATGCCCCCTTTCTTCCTGCAAGTTCTCCAAGCTTGTCCATATACCTTATTGTAGTTCCAGTGGATGTCTCATTGTAAACTGCATAAATGACCTTAATGTCTTTGTGGTTTTCAAATGCGTCTTCGAATTTGTCATAAGGTGGGTTCTCGCCTGGCGGCGCACTTATCCTAATGGCCTCTCCGCCCCAGCTGTCGATTAGGTCTGCAAGCCTTGTGCTGAATTCGCCGTTAACAGGGATTACTGCTTTGTCGCCTTTCTTAACAAGATTAATAACAGACGCTTCAACAGCACCAGTACCCGAAGTGGTGAGAAGGACGATATCATTTGAAGTCTGAAAGACCTTTTGAGTTCTTTCAACTATTGCCTTATATAATAAGCGGAAGTCATCGCTCCTATGATTTATCATAGGCGCAAGCATCGCGCTCATGACTCTGTTCGGTACGTTCGTTGGACCAGGGAGCATTGCAAGATATTCCATAATAACTTCAAAAAAGCGGGCGAGCCAGCCATATTTAAATCAAATTAGAATAATAATTACCGCCTAACATATTTTAAGGTGAAATTGTAGTTTTTTATTGTTGTTGTTGCCATCCATGACCCAGCGCCGTTCTACCATTTTGCAGCATGCTCAGGAAGCAGGGGGTTGTGATGTAATTGCGGCATTTGAGCCAGAAAACTTATTCTATCTTACAGGCTTTTGGGGAGAAGGCATTGTAGTATGCATGCAGAACGGACTCACAAAGTTGATCGCACCGAGATTGGAATATTCAAGAGCTAAGACGACTTCAATAGACTGCGAGGTTGTTGGCACAGAGAGGGGGGGCGAGCTCATTTCTACCTTCGTTTCGCAAGTAAAGGGTCATAGAGTGTGCAGTGACTGCAGCGACTACTCCACTGTTGAAGCAGTTCGTAAAGAGGATCAGGACATTTTTATTAATACCGATCCATTCTTTCAAACAAGGAGAATAAAGGACGAAGCAGAGGTTCAGATCATCACAAAAGCCGCCGCCATATTAGACAAATTGTACGAAATATGCCAGCGGGAATTGAAGGTGGGTCTATCGGAGCGAGATTTTCAGGCAAGCCTCGTCTACGAGGCGATGAAATTGGGCGCAAACCCCCCTGCATACAAATCGACGCTAAATCCTCTCATTGTGGCGGGGGGACCAAATAGCGCGCTGCCGCATGCTGAAGTAACTGACAGAAAGTTTCGAGAGCAAGATATGGTGGTCGTAGATCTTACTTTCAGATATGGGGGATATATTGCTGATGCCACAAGAACATTTGTCATTGGCTCTGCAACTGAAGAGATGAAGAATGTGTATGCCATCGTACAAGAATCACAAAAGTTGGGTCTTGACACTGCTAGGGCAGGTGTAACATGTGGGCAGGTAGACGAAGCCTGCAGGCGGTCAATTGCAGAGCAAGGATACGAGAAACTTTTCATCCATTCAACCGGCCATGGGATAGGGCTCGATGTTCATGAACCTCCTTGGCTCAGAATCAAAAATGAGGAGGAGCTTAGACCAAACATGTCGGTCACGGTTGAGCCGGGAATATATTTGGAGAATAAGTTCGGCGTAAGAATAGAAGATAGCATAATCATAAGAGATGGCAAACCGACAGTGCTAAACAGATTTACAAAAGATCTTCTTGAACTTGGATAAAATTTTTTTAAACGTGGAAAGGGAGTATGTGTTACAGGAATGCGTACTCGGTCAAAGCCTTTGTACACAGTGTAAATGTGAAGGAATAATATGAAAGGATCAAATCCTTGGCAGGTCTAATAAATCCATTCAGCACGTCATTGCAAGTAAGACCGAATATGGAAGATTGAGATTAATTTCCTGCCGAACAAAGCATTTCAAAAATTTACTTACTCTGGGTTGACTGGCTTATATTACTAAGCCAGCGACATATCAAGAATAAAAATACAGATTATGATACGGTCTCTAATGCTATCTCTATCATTGCAGCATCTTTCTCTATTTGTTGCTGTCATGCTTTGCGGCTAGCAGATTCTGCCACAAGCTCCATCAACTTTCTTGCAATTTGTACTTTGTTGTCTGGGGGAAGGTGTAGGACCTTTCTATTCTTGTCAACAATGAAGACTTCATTCTTGTCAGAGCCAACTCCTGAATCTTGTCTGCCAAGGTCATTAGCCACGACAATATCTGCGTTACACTCTTGAAGTTTTTTGTAAGCCTTTTCTATCAAAATTGAGTCGGATACATCATAGTCGGCCTTGAAGGCGACAAGGAACGTATCTTTGCTTTTATTTTTCACTTCATCAATTATCTTCTTCGTTGCAACAACTGAGAGCTCCATCTCGCCTGCCTTTGTGTCAATTTTCATATCCGACTTCCTTGCAGGAGTGAAGTCTGCAACAGCAGCAGCCATTATTACAATGTCGTACTTATTGGATGCTAGTTCAGAAAATAGAGCCTTATGCATTTCTTCACCTGTACTCACACGCAATGCTTTGCCGTTTACTGGTTCTTGAGTTCCGCGCCCAAAGATGAGGGTAACAGTTGCACCCATGGATCGTGCCGCCTGTGTTATGGCTAGCCCCATCTTGCCAGAGCTTAAATTAGTCATAACTCTTATTGGGTCAATATGTTCAACCGTACTTCCAGCAGTGACAAGAACCCTCTTGCCTGACAACAGCGCCTTATAAGAAAGCACGGAAATTGCTGTATTTAGTACTTGCTCGGGCTCAGCCAATTTTGCCTTGCCTCCTTCCAGCTTAGGTTCGACAAATGTCACATACTCTTTCAATTTGCTAATATTTTGCTGAAGGAATTCGTTTTGATACATAGCTTCATGCATAGCAGGAGCGATTATTATTGGGATCTTGCTTCCAAGTGCAACACTGAGCACTGATGTAACAGTTGTATCGTCTATACCACGCACCACCTTGCTAATAGTGTTAGCTGTGCAGGGATAAACTATGATTAGATCTGACATATCATAATCTGCAAGCATAATATGCTCTAGGTTCCCTGTCAACTTAACAACTACATCGTTACCTGTGGCCCATTTCATTATCTCTGGGTTAAGGAGCGTGGATGCAGTCGACTCTGACATGACTACCTGAACATTTGCGTCATGTCTCATCAATAGCCTCGCTAAGTCAATTGCTCGGTAAGCAGCGATGCTCGCTGTGATGCATAATATTATCTTCTTGTCCTTAAGCTCATGTCCTTCGTCACCAATGATCTCTTTTGAGGGATGGACTCCTCTTTTCCTTTTCATTTTTCCCCCTCACTCTTCCACTTGCCTAACTCTTCCTTATTCATGTAGAAGGTGTTTGATTCTTCTGGGAATTTGCCAGTTTTGATATCTTGGTTATAGCTTGAAACGGCGTCAAATATGGACCTGCTAAGTTCTGCGTATCTTTTTACAAATCTTGGCCGTATGTCTTGGTATATGCCTAGCATGTCGTGCAGAACAAGGACCTGGCCGTCACATTGAGGACCAGAGCCTATGCCTATAGTTGGAATTGAGACGCTATTTGTTATTGCAGCTGCAACCTCTGTTGCAACCATCTCAAGGACAATACTAAAGACGCCTGTCTCCTCCAATGCATTTGCCTCATGGACCAGCTCAATTGCTGCCTCTTTTGTCCTCCCCTGTAATTTGTAGCCTTCCCAAAGGGACGATGTCTGGGGTCTGAGGCCTAGATGGCCCATCACTGGTATCCCTGCATCCAATATTGCCTTTATCGTGCCAATAATTTTCGTGCCTCCTTCAAGCTTTACCGCATCGCAGCCGGCCTTGATCAGTTTAACTGCATTTTCAACTGCCATACTTGGACCCGGTTGATACGAGCCAAACGGCATGTCTCCCACAATCAGAGCGCGTTTGGTTCCCCTTGCTACCGCGCCACAAAACATTATCATCTCTTGCATGCCTATTGGTACCGTATTTGTATGGCCTAGCACTACCATTGCTGCGCTGTCGCCTACAAGCAAAATGTCAATTCCTGCCCTGTCGCATATTACAGCAGAGGAATAGTCGTATGCTGTAATAACAGAGATTTTTTCACTTGCTTTCATGTCCAATATGCTGCTTACATTTACTTTTGGCCTGCTACTACTTCCAGTGCCCGACAATTACTGCACCCCACCCTTGACTATCCTCAGCGAGTCTTGTAGGTTCTTCTTGTTATCAAAATTATCCACTATGGCTTTCAATGACTTAGATCCTGTTAGGGCACGAGCCGCTTGCACGAGCGCCGGCATGGTTCTTACAACATTGTCAACAATGGTGATATTTGCGGCTATAGATGTTCTAGATAACGGATTGAGATCAACTGCGATCACCTTTTTTTTCATTTTTGCTAGTGCCTCCGTCCTGTCGCCGTCCTCAAGTGGAACGAGAACCGTGTCAGCAATATAGATACCGTCGGGGTCGACTCGCCTGCGTTCACTTTGCAGCTCTGGAATTCTTGCCGATGCACTAGAGCCAACACCCAATACTTCCTTTGCACCATGGGCCTGGAGGTCTGACTTGATCGCGCGCTCTCTCTCTTCTGTTCTGTAAAAAAGATTTACCTCAATAGCTGCGCCTGTCACTCTTGCTAGTTGCACAACGTCAGCTGCACACAGAGCGGCAGTGTTGCCGTTTACGGATATGACAGGCCGGTTCGACAGCAACAGCATGGCGGCTGCTGACTTGATCGCGCGTCGGGCGATCTTTGTGGTCCGCTCTCCAATGAGGTAATCATATGCCTCGCCTCTTCCATGGGCAATTAGTCCCTCAGGCACCACCATGCCTTGCCTAAAACCATTAACCAGCATCTCCCGAGTGCTAAGAGATTTGGCCCTAGGGTGGAATGGCGGTATATTGATACGGTTTGTGTGCAATTATTAGAGCACTCTTGCTCCTGTATTATCGATATCACATACAAAAAGCGCGCCACCAAATTCGCTAAGTGCATCTGTGGCCTCCTTCACACTTGACTCGGGGATGATCGTGAATACAGTCTCACCAAACAGCGCCACACTTGATTCAAATCCATTTGACCTCAAAGCTGCAATAGGTCTTTCGCATCTGCCTTTGGTAAGGTTTAGTCTGCCTGCAAATTCATGTGACATTTTAAGAAAATCATCGGTGGTTTTTGACCTTGATAATTTGTTTAGCATAATGCTTCCAAGGCCGTTTATTTCGTCAATGCGGTTTGTGAGAAATGACTTCGTTAAAATGGGAGCTAGGCACAAAACTACCGCTTTCCGATCTTCGTCTTGGAGCATCCTATTTATGGAGCCAATTCCAGGTGCGCCAGCACTCATACGTATCTCAAAGCCACCGAAAAATTCGGCAATTACTGTCCCGAGACCAGTCTTGCATACGATTTCAGCACAATGGGCAATTTGGGCTGCTTGTATTCTACTGAGACCAACCCCCAGAGCCTGATTAAGTGCATAAGAAAGGCTCAGCGCTGCTGCACCGCTTGAACCAAGCCCAAACCCGATAGGGATTCCAACGTCATGGTGGATGCTCACAAAGTAAGGTCTGTCAGTAAAGTTCAGATATTGCTCTATAATCCACCTTGAAACTTCTGCGGTGTGACTTTTGATCCCATTGATCCGTATTTCGTAATCCTTTGTTGAACTTTCATAGACATATACCGTAGTTACAATGCCTTTATCAATAGAAAAGCCGGCTCCCTTGGAGCCTTTACGCAGAGGAGTCAAACCAGACTTGGTGATGGTATCTCGAGGTATTTCAAAAAAGCCCGTAATGTGGCCCGGAGAGAATGCTTTGGCCACAGCTATGGGCTCAGTAACCATCTCTATTGCCATAGAATGGATTTATAAACTAACAAAAATATAAGAATAATGTTTAATTAGTTTAAATCAATATAAATGAATGGCATGGTAAGGTATGCAAGACGTCTACAGAAGATAGGCAGTAGTATCTTGGTGTCACTTCCAAGCCAGTGGATCAAAAGTAACAATCTTAGGAAGGGCAGCATTGTCTCACTTGACATCAACGTTGACAATTCTCTGTCTTTATTTCCCTCTGGCATGGATATAGAGGACGAAATAAAGGAATTAACAATTTCATATTCCTCATTATCGATCGATACGCTTGTTAACCAAGTATATGGAGCATATCTACTTGGCTATGACTTAATTCGGATCAAAGCAATCTCGCCGATCTCATTTGAAGACGCCGACAGGATTAAAAAGGCAATACGTAAGCTGGTTGGCCTAGAGATAGTTGATGAGGATGCGTTCCATATATCTTCGCAATTTTTACTCAATGCAGATACACTTGATGCTGAAAAAATACTGCGTCGCATGCATGCTATAGTCGCAGGTATGCACCGCGACATGATGGAAGCTATAAAGCTAAAGGAGAACAGAAGTATCCGTAAAGTGATAAGCGGAAGGGATGATGAAGTTGATCGACAATACTTTTTGCTTGTCAGGCTGATCCGTAGTGCTATGATGGATAGGAAGCTAGCCAGCAAGCTCAACCTGAGCAATATCGACATACTAGACTACAGGATATCTGCCAACCTCCTAGAAAGCGCTGGCGACTATATCGTTGACCTTACAAATGCAATAGATCTCTGGCGCGTCAAAGCTATAGACGAAATAGTAGAGGCAGGCGTTCTGATAGAAAGAATGCAGGAAAAGTCAGTTGCTGCATTTGTAAACAAGAATAGATCGGAGTCAAATCTTGTAATCAGTATGTATAATAGATTTACAGAGATTATAAATTCCATCAAGAGTAGAGCTGATTCAAATAATCTAGAGTCGACGGTCGCAGTGCTCAATCTTACCTACTCTATGGACAAGATAGCACGCTGCTGGGTCGATGTCGCCGATCTAGTCAAGCCAGTACATCTTACTGCGCCTCTCAAGAATGCCTAATTATAAATAATTGTATTGATTTCACCGATGCTTAACGTTGAACGGGACTATTGTTGCATTGCAGCAGCGGTGGCTGGCTTGTAGACTTTCATTGTCGGGCCCCATATCGGTGCCGCTAATGGGAATAACTCCAAATTGTGTGCTGCAAGGATTAATGAACCAGTCAGGCTTTAATGATTGCCAAATGTAGTATGGCAACAAGTAGTCTTAAGTTGCATTCGAATGACCCTAGTTCGAGCTTGTATATACATGACCAATCGATACTTGATTCTAAAAGAAGATCTTTATTCTTCCCTGTCTACTGGCATTGAGTTAGATTAAAGTACCATACTTGTCGCCATCAGCACGTATCACCAAGCGTATGCGCTGTTATTATGCGACACTTTTATGGTATGATAATGAAATGATGGCCCTCATGCAAGTTGAGAGCACTATACCTTACAATTGAGGATTTATTGTCTATCTCAATGAGAGGGATGATTCTACATTTAGAGATGACAATGGGACATTGGAAGGGAGTGGAGCCAAAGACAAAACAGCTTCAGAGTGAGAGAGGAAAATAGCGTCTAATTAGGTGACAAGCCCGTTGTTGTCTATTCCCACTTCAAACGACTGATACCCTGCTGCCCTGATCGTTGATGCTATTTTAGTACCCTGTTCTTTATCCTTTGCAAG
>JALZFS010000181.1 GCA_030861405.1 Thermoproteota archaeon
ATTATGATAATAGTTTTATCAATCGTTTTGCATTTAGCTTATTGACACATTATCAAATTAAAGAAAAGAGACATCCGACATCATGCCATGAATATGTGACACACGTCTTAGCGTTTAAATGAGCAACTTCCATATAATTGGAATCTTCCTTTGCAGAGTAATTTATGGTCAAATCAAAATAGTAATAACAACAATGATAGCTATTGGATTAAAGTGATTACGGCTTATTAATTCCTCCTCCTTTCTTCCTTTCTTTTATTTTCTTAAAATCAACAGGACAGCTATCCTGCTCCAACTCGATGTAGATCTTGGATGGATTGATATATGGAAGTATTTCCTTCACCTGTTGCTCTATTTTGTCAATGATTGCCTCTATCTTATCAGTGTCCAACCCGTCTCTTAGATTGACCTCCATCGCTACAAGGACATCTTCAGGTGCAAAGTGCATTGTTCTGAGGCTCACGATGCGATTAACTTCTGGAATTTGGAGGACAAGGTCTGAAATTCTTCGATATTCTCTCCTGGATATTCCCTCGCCTATAAGCAAACCCTTATTTTCATTGGCTAAAAATGCAGCAAAAATCATTAGAATAGCACCTATTACAAGCGAACTTATTGCATCATAAATAGTAGTTCCAGTCATTTCTGATAAGAATATCCCAATAGCTGCTATTGCAATACCTAACAGTGCAGCAGAGTCCTCAACCATCACAGTCAGTATGCTTGGGTCCTTGCCTTCTTGAAATTCTTTGACAAGGGTGGAGGGGGTTAGCCTCTGTCCTTTTACCTCAATTGTATGTTTAAATAGAAAAAAAGCAACCCTTAAGGAATTACCTTCAAATGCCGCAGAAATTGCCAATATAATATAACTGATGTTTGCGTTTTCAATATGATGCAAGCCAACAAGCATAGAGGTGGCACCCTGTTGAAAAGACAATATCCCAGATATTCCAAATAGCATAGTAGCCACAATAAATGACCAAAAGAATTGTTCTTTGCCGTAGCCGAATGGGTGACGCTCTGTTGCCGCCTTTTGACTAGTTTTAAGCCCAACTAGCAGCAATACCTGATTAAATGTATCTGAAGCAGAGTGATATGCTTCCGCCCACATGGCTGTACTACCAGTAAACGCTGCCGCGATGAATTTAGCTATGGCGATCCCTAGGTTGCCAAACAGCGCAGCATAGATGGCTTTTTTTGAGCCTCGTGCCAAATAAGATTATCCAAGCATATATTACATCGAGCACCAATTTAATCTGTAATAGTATCAAAGATAAGCGAATGCATGCCTTTGTCCCTCTCGAATTGCTTTAGGTTCTCTTTTTCTTGGTTGTTGGATACTGGTTAATCTGAGAAAATGTTTCGGTATCAAAGAAATAAAATGTCTAACTTTCTCCCACTTTTGCTGGGATTGCTCTCTTTGCTAGCGGAACAATGTGTTTATCAAAGCCTTAGCTAGAAAAAATCGTATGGATCTGGAACTTAGATTCTGTCAAGTCGGAGTCTAGTTATTTGCTGTTAACTTTCGGTTAGCAATAACTGTGTATCAATTATATTAAATTAGATCTATGAAGGAAGTTGAAGAGACAGCAGTAATATGGATCCCAACTCTGATTTCTAAACAAGATATTCCTAATATTCACCTCTATACCCGAGCAATCAGCGAATGAAAAGATCTAACCTCAATATAATTATCAATGCTTCAGCCATTATATACTTTCTGTAATGTCAAAAAAGGCAGGTAATCAATCCGCTAAATTCTAATACATCTAGCAAAGAGATGATTTTGACTCAACGTACGACGGCGGGTCAAACACGGTGATCTAGTACACTGTGAGAGAAATAGCAAGAGACACGATATCATCTGAGCGGATAAGGAAGCTCAAGATAGTGCTTTTTCTTACATCAGTATATTTTGCAGCTGAAGTTGTTGGTGGTTTGCTAACCAACAGTCTTTCCTTACTTGCAGATGCAGGACACATGCTCACAGATATTGGAGGTCTGGCACTGGCAGTCTTTGCCATCACTTACACTCGCAAAGCACCTACTCCACATAGAACATACGGCTTTTATAGAATTGAAATTTTAGCATCGCTTACGAATAGCGTAGTGCTGGTTCTGTTATCAGCATATATCTTTTATGAAGCTTACGGACGCTTTTTTGAGCCAGCACAAATTCAAAGTTTACCAATGGTTATAGTAGCGGCGGTCGGCGTAGTTCTTAATTACTTTGGTTTGCACTTGCTTGGCGGTCATTTCGACGACACTTCTTCTCGGGTCAATCACAAAGACGATGACCACGATGACCGTCATGCAACCAAAAAAGAAGATGCAGCAGAAAATCTCAATATTGAGGGTGCTCGACTAGAAATCCTAAGTGACACTCTTGGGTCAATTGGTGTACTTGCGGCTGGAATAATAATAATGATAACCAATTTTTATTTGGTTGATCCAATTGTCAGCATTGGCTTGGCAGTATTCATTCTGCCAAGGACATGGTCTTTGCTCAAGAGATCAGTCGACATCTTAATGGAAGGGGTCCCAACTAACATCTCCTATGAACAAGTAAAAAAAGCTATACTTGAGATAAAAGGAGTAACTGGTGTATTTGAACTTCATATTTGGAGCATAACATCCGGTATGCATGCGCTGTCTGCTCATGTTGTAATAATTGACCAAAGCAAGTCTCAGATAATTTTGCAGGATATAGCTTCTTTGCTGGAGAAGCGCTTCAATATTGCCCATTCTACAATTCAAATTGAAACCTACCATCCAGACTCGGACCGGTTCTAAACTCTTCTAGCATCATCAGTTAATCATATTGGCAAAATCCGTTAGATGTATCACCAGGAAGAATACGGATAGGCGACTTGATGTTGAGTTCTACTATCACCCCCACCGATTATGATAATCGGTCTTTTCCGCAACCATGAGGCATCTAATCCCTTTACATAGTTGCTTTGCTGGTTGGAGAGAGGCTATTCGAAAATCTCCCCAACCATCCATAGTAACTAGTGTATAGCCAGCTTCTACTATAGTTACTTATAACAATTCAGAGAAATGTTGAAAAAGCATGTACTATGACCTTAATAAAGTTTCAAATTTCTCATTCACTATAATTAAAATATAATCAGTTCTGCGCTAAATAAAGTTAAACATTCTAAGAATCTCTAATGAAGGAATACGTTGTTTGTCTTAAGCACCTAAAATGATATCTACCAAAACAACAGCTTTACTAGCAGCGCTGTCTGTAGTGGCAGCAACAACAGGTGCTGTTGTCATACCAGCAGCTTTTGCAGCAAACGCAAACAACCAGCCGCAGTTGTCCAGCACAAACCAAGACGCTCGAGTACTGAATTTTGGACTATCTGCAGCTACAAATGATGTAGGTGGCGACTTTAGCGGTGGAAACGACGCTGAGACACAGACCAATAACTTCAACTTCATTGACCAGGATAGCACTACTACTCAGACCAACACCAACACAGCAATCAGCGGATGTACATTCTCAGCATTCGTAACTAGCTGCTGATAAGGCAAATAAGTGATTGATCCATCGAAAGTGCGCGCGTGTCTCTAGTTGTACACACGCATATCTTTTTTCTTAATTCATTTTCATTCTATCATATGAGCAATATGTTTCTAAGGTCATGTCTTTTTGATAGGCTACGATGATATTGAGCATTATCATTTCTATTTACGAATCTTTTATTCAGACCTATACTAGGTCTCTGCTCTCATTGTGGACCACCGTTGACCTTTCACACATTAACAAAATCGAATAATTTCTGATTCTTATAAGGAAGGTACTAGTTAAGTAAATCACCTCAAATAAGAATTGCCAGTATCAAAAATAGATATTTGTGGTACGATTGCTGACATTTTCATAGGACGTCTCTATAAGAAAAAAAGGGTGATTGTTCAGAATTTATTTGGGGTTTTGATCTTAATTTAGTCCTGCCCTAGATTCAGGCGAGCGCAATGTACTTGAATCAAGTAAGTCAAGCAAGCTAGCTGAGTTGTCGGAGCCAGAATTATCTGTCGAGCCAGAATTGTCATTATCCACTGAGCCAGTTTCGCTAGGTCCTGAACTACCCTGATCGTTACTAGTTTCGCATTGATCATCATCACTATTAGTGTTAGATCCCTGGCCTGCATTACCAGTAGAAGTGTCATCGCAGTTCGAGTTTACCATCGGAGAGGGTATACATAGCTCTGGATTTGAAGAATCGCATGTAGTTTTGTCCGGCTGTTCTGCGGGGGAGGGCTCCTTGACGGTTATTTTCATACTAGCGGATCCACTGCTATGCTGATGGTCCATAACAGTTACGGTCACGCTGTATGTGCCAGCCTCCTCAAAGGTATGCACAACGGTTTGCTTATTGCTTGCTTTGGAGCCATCACCGAAATTCCAATTGATGATATAGGGTTGTACACCACCTGCTATTTTTGCTTTAAACTCAAAAGTGGCTGGTGCAACACCCGCTGTTCCATTTGAGCTAAGTTCACCCCTCAGCGGGCTCGCAGGTCCATTGGCTTCTGCTTGTCTAGCTTGTCTTGCTTGCGCTTGTCCAACTAGCGCAGTCAGTATCTCTCGTGCTCCTTCCTTTCCCGCTATTAACTCAAATGAACCAAACACCTGTCTGACGGGTACTGGTAGCATTGTCGTTGGTGATGATGCTAACCCACTAGGCCCTTTTGTTATTGCAGTTGTTGCTGTCACCGTTGCAGCTCCTTTAGGAATGCCTTCATAAAATATACTATATCCAGTTATTGTCCCCAAGTTGCGTGGTGTCACATTTGTAGCAATTAACATGAAATAACCTGTTCTAATTTCATTGGGGGCGGAATCAAGTCTGTAGGTCATTTCTAAAAGCTTGGCTGGCCCCCTTAATGCTGCTAGTGCACTTTGGACTTCATTCTTATTGTACTTACTGTTCTGATTGTGGTCCTCGTTCATAGCTCTTATTGCTTCACTCATATCAAGCTTGATACTTGCAGATGTAATGTTCACAATTCTAATGTCCCTATAGCCAACTTCCTGTAGTTTTTCCATCTCATATAATAATACAGCATTCATTGTGTCGTTGGCTCTCCTTCCTACAAAGTCATTCTGAGTAAGTCCAAGTCTAGCCCCCAAGTTCGGATAGCGTAAAATGTCTATAACTCCATGTTCAGATCCTTGACAGCTACTAGTGCTACGAGATGCATTGCTATTGGTGGTAGCATTGCTAAATGCTTGTGGCTTTTGCTGTCCTGTCTCAGGACACAACTGAGCCAGTATCCCATAGCCTTGCGTTACTTCTGTCAACAAGGTAGAGCCTGCATTGTTTACATCATGAATAACCCATCCTCTTGGCAGCTGTAATCTAAAGCTGTCTTCTGCACTTTGAAATAACGTTGCATTTTGAGTGGTTGCTGTTGCTGCGGGCTGGGGGGTCGTAAGTTGTTCTGCTTGTTGTTGTGCTTGTTGTTGTTGTGCGATTGTTATTGTGATATTACTACTAAACAGAACAACAGTGATTGCAGCTACTGACGTTAACCTTATCGCCATAGCTGGAGAGACCGATAATGTTGAAGATTTTCGAATAATGCCTAAAATGGGTGACATATTCGGAATAAAATAATGGGTATCTTAATTATAGCCAACCTTTAATAATATTCACTTAAAAGTGATTAATTCTTTACTAAGCCGGAGCTTAATCATTATAAAATAGCGAATCATTCTCGTTTTTCCCGTTCCACATATTATAATACTAGAGCAGGTATAGGGAGTTAAATCATCATAAGAGGGGATCAGCGGAGAAACATAAAGGTCACACCAAGTTTTTCCTACCACATAAAAACACCAATTAGAAGGGCTCTGAAATCGAAAAAATAGAAAGGGAGTTTCCCATTAGTTTTGGTTAATCTTTTACCTTCAGTTCTTGCGTTTTAGTAGAACCAATTCTGCTAAAACTGTCCCAAGAGAATGGAAGTGCAAAAAGACTCAGAATCTCAAGAAACAGAGGTAGTAGCAGCTTGTTAAATTATTGCTAGCAATTCACAGTAGCACTTAATTACGAGATATTTTTCAGACACCTACAATCTTCCTCTTTGTTACTGAGAATCACAGTGACGAACCCCAGAGAAGTCATTGTTCAAATACGAAGGTGTCCAATATTTTTTATGAAGTGGGTGACAAGGGAGCATGCCAAAGTAGACAGAATAGCATGCCCATGGCTGATAAGAAATTTTATTGACAAGGATGCAGAGTTTCTTTTTGTTCCAGCCCACAAGGTAATACAGGTAGCAGAAGAACAAAATGCCATACCATTTGATGTTCCAAACGCAGAACTTGGACATCATGGTGAAGAGTGCTCGTTTGATGCCATAATAGAGAAATACGGCCTCAACAACAGAGAACCTGCATTATTAGAACTGGCAAAGATAGTCCGTGGCGCAGATACACCAAACAGAGCATTAACCCCACAATCAGAAGGCTTGGTCGCTATAGCAACAGGCTTTAGCTTAACCTCCAAGGACGATCATGATAATATGGCAAAGCAATTCTATGTTTATGATGCTTTGCTTGCCTATTGCAAGTCAGACAAGAAAGAAGCATCGAGCAGACATTGAATGGATGGCTAATCAGGATTCCGCGTAGATTGGCTAACGAAAGCTTGCAGACTCATAATGACTGCAAGATCATAAGAACATTTTCTTAGGGCTTTATTGTGCTCGCTACCAACCTTAAGCTAATTGAATTCAGCGATCTCGTTATAGGGGTTATTCTAACGGCGACGCTGATCAAGCGCGTCATTTTTACCCTCATAGCAAGTCTCTATGCATGTAGAATTGGTTGGCGCAATACTCTGATAATCTATGCTTCTTTCTTGTCTGTTTCTAGCGTAATTTTTCAAGCTACTAGCAATTATGTGGTTTTAATTATAGCTGCCTTACAGGTACTATTAGCATAACTGGTTGCGAAAGCGGTCTGTTTTTCTATAGAACAAGCCCTCATGCCCCAGACCATAAAAGAGGCTAGGAAAAGAAACACAATATTCGCTCTTTATATTATGGCTGGAACGTTTGCTATGTCTGCTGGAACACTACTTTCAGGTTCCCCGTCTGTCTTGCACCAGCAATATGGATTAAGCCAACTTTAGACAGAAGGTATGTCAAACCATTAGTTTGAGAAAGTTGAAGGTATGGTTCACCTTGCAGAGTATCCCGTTGGATGTGATATAATAAAATTCTGGCAGCTTAATTGGCAAGAATAATCAAGGCGCGGAGATAGAAAATACAAAGCAAGAACTAGTTGGGTTGGTCAATAGTTGTATTTGGTCTAGCACTTTGCAACTGGGCACATTGGTCATTATTCATTTTAGGTTTTTTAGTAAATTTTGCCTCTTTTATAAGTACCATGTTTGTTGTCTAATCAGTATGCCTTTCTTGAACCGTTAGTATTGATATTATATTATAATCTTACAAATAATCTTATATGATAGATTCATCTACATTTAAGCAAGCTTGCTTCCCCTCACTGCCGCAGAAACGACAAAGATATACTACGGAGCAGAGAATGCAATGAAAATATTATTGCAAGCGATGGCAAATGTTAAGAAAGAAGCAGTGGTTTGCAGCAACACTACCTTTCCGGGTTTTTCTATGGGTCTTGAATCAATAAGGCAAGAATATATCAACTTCAAGGATATGGGGATCAGCATAAGACAAATCATAGAAATTACAAAAGACAACCTGCAGTATTGCAAAGAGGTTATGAATTATGTCGAACTGCGTCACATGGATAATGTTAAGGGAAACATGGTAGTTTCAGAGATAGAGTATATAGCTACTGCAGTTTTGGAGGGCTCGACGCCTATAACGCAAACCATATACAGCAATGTCAAAGCGCTGATCGAACAGCAGCGCTATTTCTTCGAAAATTTATGGAGTAAAGCAATCCCAGCGCAACAAAGGATAGAGGAACTTGAAAAGGAGACACCCAGACAGAGGACAGAAACTGTTTATGGTCTAGAGAGTACAATCCAGACAGTTTTAAAACTTATTTCAGAAGCAAAGCAACAGATCTGTGTTTATGCGAATTCCTCTTATCCGTCAGTTGCTATGAGTACGGAAGCAATTGTACACGCATATAGAGATTTTAAAAAGCACAGGAATGGTAAAGTCAAATGGATCATTGAAGTTACACCATCGAATATACAACATATTAGAAAACTAATGCAATTTGGAGAAGTTCGTCATTTGGATGGCGTGATTGGTAATGCAGTAGCAGTAAGTGAACACGAATGTCTGACTATAATCAATTTGCAAAGAGGGAATCATACGCCCTATGCAATTACAAATACTGTTAAAGGCATAGTAGAGCAACAAAAATTTACCTTTCAAACCTTGTGGGACAAAGCAGTACCTGCAGAACAGAGAATTAGAGAGATTGAACAGGGAATTGAGCCTCAAAGAATAGCAGTAATTTATGACGCATCTCAAGCGCTAGAGCTATACCATTGGCTAATAATGTCCGCTAAAGACGAAATAAAAGTGGTCTTTCCTACTACTAATGCGTTAATTAGACAAGACAAAGCTGGCATATTATTTCTCCTTCAAGAAGCTGCTGCCAAAAAGCGCCAAGTAAAGGTCTTAATGCCTAAAGATGAATTATCGCGCGGCTTCATTAATGATAATGTCAACATCACTACCAGATTTATAGACCAAGAAGAGAGTGGTAAAGCCACTATTCTTATTGTGGACAATAAGGTATCTTTGGTTATGGAGCTTAAGGATGATCATAAGGAGACTTTTCATGACGCGATAGGGTTGTCAACTTACTCTAACAGCAAGGCAGGTGTTTTGTCATATATTTCAATGTTCGAAAGTCTGTGGAAACAGACAAAACTGTATGAAGAGTTGAAGAGCAACGAAAAGATGCAAAACGAATTTATCAACGTTGCCGCGCATGAACTTAGAACGCCAGTACAACCAATACTTGGGGTGGCAGAGCTAGTAAAATCAAATCTCAAAGATGATAAAGGAAGAACCGAAATATCAAAACACGAGATAGAGATAATTCTCAGGAATGCAAGAAGATTAGAACGGCTATCCTCTGACATTTTAGAGACTGCTAGAATTGAGAGTCGATCTTTAAGATTGAATAAAGAATTGTTTAACCTAAATGACGTAATATCAACATCGATAGGGGACGCAGAAAACCAAATTGATGACGCAAAAGTAAGCATCAGATACCAACCAAAAGATATTGTAGTCTATGCTGACAAGGAGAGAATTGCAGAGGTCATATATAATATACTTGACAATGCAATCAAATTTACTGTTCTTGGAAGAATTACTGTCTTTTGTTTAAACAATAGCAATAATAATGAAGCGATGGTCTCAGTAAGTGACGAAGGTACTGGTATCGATCCTGCAATTATGCCTAAGCTCTTTAATAAATTTATTACAAAATCAGATAAAGGCACCGGACTTGGATTATACATTGCAAGAAGTATTGTTGAGGCCCATGGTGGCAGAGTATGGGCTAAAAACAATGAAAACCAAAAAGGGGCCATTTTTGGATTTACACTACCACTTGATCAATGTCAGAGCAACAAAAGTTTGTGATAAATAGGTTGCATACATCTAATCTGGCGTTATTTATACTTGTAAATGATGGATCGATTGAGTTCAATTGTTAGGAGGTGTAGCAGGCCTATTGGACTCGGTGAAATTGTGCCTGCAACTTTCGCCTAAACCAAGCATGAGTGCGTATATGGTCTCCCCTCTTTCCTTATATCCTGACAAAGAACTCCACTTAATGAATAAGACAGGTTTGATTACACAGTGCTCAGGATGTAGTAGAAAAGATAAGCCTACAAAGTCATGGTCTGTTAACGTTTCCTAAGCACGACGTACTGTTTTATCAATATCATAATTGTGCAATTCACCATTTATATTATAGATGATAACTTACTGTGCTTGACTAATGTCATACGGTGAAAGAAGATTTGGGGGAGGCAACCGCTTCGGTGGTAGCTTTGGACCAAAGCCTGTAGAAACAGGTAAGGAATATGATGTGCAAATTACAGAAACAAGTAGACAAGGTGATGGCATTGCCAGAGTACAAGGATTTGTTATCTTTGTAAAGGGTGGTAAAGTTGGCCAAGGCTGCAAAGTGAGGGTTACTAACGT
>JALZFS010000050.1 GCA_030861405.1 Thermoproteota archaeon
ATTTTTGTAACACTCAACTATCTGACTACAACTAAACAAGAATACTTGCGTGGGTGTATTGGCTTTCCCCTCCCGCAAAAGGGCCTGTATGAGTCGGCAGTAGAGGCTGCAATTGCAGCCGCAACACAAGATCCGCGCTTTCCGCCTCTTGATAGGAGTGAGCTTGACAGTGTGTTATTTGAAATAAGTGTTCTTACTCCCCCCCAAGAGATAAGAGCAGTAGCACCAGACGAGTACAAAAAGGAGATAAATATAGGACGCGACGGACTTATACTGCGTAGCCGCTTTGGATCCGGACTTCTGTTACCGCAAGTCCCAGTAGAAATGAAATGGAATGTTGATGAGTTTCTAGCGAATATCTGCTACAAGGCAGGTGCGCCGATAGATGCATGGATGTACCCTAACTCAAAACTCTTCAAGTTTCAAGCTCTCGTCTTCAAGGAACTCGAGCCCAAAGGAAAAGTGGCTAAGCTTGAGCTGTGACAATAATATATAATCTACAAAGGCACTGATTTGAGCGCATTGGCAGCGGCACTAGCATATTTGGCCCCATATGGCGTAGGTCTTGGGCATGCCAGCCGGCTGGTTATGGTGGCAGATCATCTAAGAAAAGAGGGAATAGATATCATGTTTTCTTCATATGGTGAGGCGTCAAGCTACGTTTCACTTCGGGGCTACAAGTGCGCAAGCGTCTCCCCAGTTGAGTTTGCCTGGAGCATGGAAGGTGGCTTTTCTATAAAGGACAGTTTATCAAAGATTCCAATTTGGTTTTCTAACTTTTCAAGGCAGGTTAACCAAGAAACCCGCAATATGTTGTTACGCAACCCCAGTGTCGTAGTGTCAGACAGCAGACTCTCACCTCTTTTGGCAGCAAGGCTAATCAAAATACCCTCAGTTGTGGTGTTGAACCAAATCAAACTCTTGCTCTCGCCTCGCCTACGGGAGCTCGCAGTGTCACGCATGTTTGAGGATATTATGGGTGAACTACTAGGTTCAATGTGGACGTTGGCTGACCGAGTGTTGGTGCCTGATCTCCCGCCACCCTATACGCTTTCAGCCCACAACATCTGGAATATAGGGACAGCTGGACACAAGCTAGAATATGTCGGATTTGCTTCACCAAAACCACAGATAAACAATGAGCAGATCAGCAAAACAATCAATACATTGGGACTTGACAGGTCGCGGCCTCTAGTCTTTGTTCATGTAAGCGGGCCGTATCCGACACGGTCCGCACTGACAAACATCGCCCTTGATACAGCTAAAAAACTCGACCCCAGGATCCAGTTTGTCGTATCGCATGGTAACCCTGCAGGTGACTCGAATCCCAAGAGGATAGGTGGATCAAGCTGGTTTTACGAGTGGTGCCCTGTCAGGGACGAGATATTCGCTATCAGCGATCTTTTGGTCCTAAGGGGAGGTCACGTAGCACTCTCTCAAGCTATCCAATTTGGCAAGCCAGTAGTTACTGTCCCAATCGAAAACCATGGTGAGCAGCTAGGCAATTCTGCCAAGTTTGCGGAGCTTGGAGCGGGGCTCACGATTCATCCAAAGAAGCTGACGCCGGAGCAACTCGGCGATGCAATAGAAAAAGTACTAGGGAATCCAGACTATCAGAGAAAGGCAGCCAGACTTCAGAGGCTGGCTGCAAACCTAGATGGAATCGATAACGTCGTGCAGATAATTAGGTCCTACCTCTAAATCTAATCTCTTTGTGCGCTTTATCGCTACTTTTGCTTCAGATTCAATTATTCTGTTATATTTTCTAAATAAATCCTCTTTTGCTTGAATAGTTTCCGAGAGTATCTCCTGCTCTTGTATTCCCACAACTTGTGCGTATGAAATCAATTCCTCTGACATAAATAACAGTGGCGCAAAAGGAGTCTTTTTAGCAGATACTGCTTCTCGTATAACCAAGTCTATCATCCAAAGCGGATGGACAGCAATGTTGAGCGGCAAAACAATTCTATTATAGTTGCTATGAGAGTTCAGAATCTCTGAGATGATCATCTCCCTCAGGAAGAGCGCTATTGTTCCTTTCTCCCGAACGTTAATTGGCGTGGCTAAAATCTTTTGCTTTCTTGTACCCGTTTTTGTGACGAAAACCTGTGCGAGAGCAGTATTTCTCTTGAGGTCTTCCTCATCAAAATATGGCAGTATGATGACGAGCTCGAACCCCCCCTTTGCGGCGTTCAGACAGGATAAAAGTGATAGAGGGCCATGGATGCTGGCGAGGACCGAGCCTTGAGAGCCCGCAACAATTCCTCCTGGAGCATTTGACATTTGGATACAGACATATGCCCATTTTTGGCCGACTACTACAAGGATGAAATCTTGGGCATCCTTTTCGCTTTTTGCAGGATGCGCCTTTATAGCTGCCAATCTTGCAGTAAGCATTCCGGAGGCAGCAAACTCAACATCCCTGCTAACATAGTCATGTCTGGCAGATTGCTGGATGATTGTCCTAATGTAGAAGCCGTGGCCTGGCATGACTATTTTAGTACCGACTTTGGCTATCTCAGCGCAGAGATCAGAAAACCTGCTGCTGACCTTTTTGGCTATGGCAACCCTATCGATTCCAAATAGCTTCGTCATCCTTGAGGCATGTTCTACGGCGTCTGTCGACTCGCATACAAGGCAGCTGTCCTCGATAATGACGCTTGTTAATGCAGGTATAGCCCTCTTGATTGCCTTGGCAAGCCCATGAGTGTTGGCAAAAGCTGATGGAAAAGCAATAACTACATTCAAACCAGATACTGGAGAGAGCGGTTATGATGCAGTATCATCATAAATATCAAATAAAATAATATAATGGGAACAGTGTCCCAACCGATTTTTACCAGTGGTGCCTTTCGTCTGGAATTAAGCCGATCTGCTCACGCTCAAAGTATCTTTCCAGCTCTTGTGTCCACTTTTCTTTTGCTGAGCCACCGCCAAGACCCTTTCTTCTTAGCCAAAAGGCGATGACTCCCAAGAGAAATACTGCGAACAGCATGGTACCGAATATGTATACCATGACGTCGTAGAAGAGGGGGTCGTACGACGGACCTATCTGCTGAAACAGTTGTGTAGTTATCAGGTTAGGTAACATTATCTGTATGCAAAAAATCCAAATATATATATTTGTCGGTAGGCTGGCTGAGAGCTCTAAATTTAGGAAACTGGAACCAAGAAACAAGAGAAAAGCAGGAGAAAGATATTCTGGGGAAAGAGCGGGGAGAAAAGATAACCCAAAGGCACCATAGATAATTCGGGTCTAACAGAAAAAACAAAAAAGAGAGAGGGAGAGAGAGAAGAGACGGCTTAAGCCTTTACTGGCTTTGCGCCCCTGCCTTTAATGAAGAACGCTGCCGCAACTCCGCCGAAGATTGCAGCCAGAACTCCAATGAACACTGTCATTTGGCCTGCTTCGGTGGATAGCATCGGTGTTCCAGAACCAGTAGATGGGTTCTCTTCTGCAGCTGTCAGCCGCTTCTTGGCCAGAATAGTCACATCATTGCAGTTCTCGCGTGGTATACCAAGCTGTGTGCATTCCTGCAGTTGTTCTGGGGTGGCCGAACCTACGCTCGCACCGCCACCTGCGTATTGTCCATATGCGACGCTTGTTGAAGAGACGAATAGTACCAGGGAAGCCAGTGTCGCTATGATTGGCTTGTTCATTGTCTAAAGTGTTCGAATTCTTATATTTAACTTTTTATTTGGATTTGACAGCCCTCTAATTTCCACTGATTAAATAGTTCAAATACCTAGATATGCAATCCCACAATGAGAGACTTTGTAAAGGCGAGCAAGCTGTCTCAACGTCACTGCAATTCTATTTGTGTTCCCTGGCGCCCGATGGGTCGTATGTCTCTGTATCATATTAACTCATTCATCCCATAGCTCTTGGTGTCATCCTCTTTTGTTATCGTTACCTCTGAGGCTGTGGCTTTAGGCGTTGTGCTCGGTAAGAGTTAAGGCGAAACCAGTCGTGACCTTGCAAGCTATCTGCCAGTGCATCTCCTGCTCCTCTGCTGTGTCTGATAACGTAGCATTGGGATTAAGGATACATAGCATCATTGAACTTGTTGCTAATGGCAAATCGAACAGGATTTTTCACTTAATATAATGTTACTGTTGTGGCATCTGGCAGTTAAGGTAATGGAGGGCCACGAGAAGGCGGAAACGGACCTCTCATCCCATGTTCTAGCTCTCTCTCTTGTACTACTCCATAAATTGGTGTGTTACCAAAATGTTCCTTCACCTTTGAAGGATCGGGAAAGATGCTTATGATCGGACCTGTTACTTTAATGGTGGTGGACACATCAACAACTGGCACCTCTCGCATGCTGATGGTAGAATTGCCGATATATGTTCTTGTTCCGTTTTGATCAAATGAAGCGTTTGATAGCTTAAAGTTTGTGATAACGTGTGTGTGTGCTCCTGATCCATTTAGCATTATCATTCTCAAGTCTGCATTGAATACTGCAGTGCCCACTCTTGAAGTATTATTGTTGCTGCCATTTTGACCTGCAATGGTTGCTGCTGTTTCGTTAAAGGAGAGAAGGTTACCTCTCCAGTGTCCTATAACAAGCCAAGCAGGTTGGCCGGACTCATTATTCTGAATACTGGCAATTGGACCGAAAGTAAAATTCCTTGCTTGACCAAATGGCTGCGGCTGATCAAATGGCATAGAGAATTGCCGTAGCGGTCCAGGCGGCAGCTGATTATTACCGTTAGGTTCGCCGCGAGGTTGCTGTGCGTAAATAGCTGTAGCTCCCGATGAGACAGCTACAGTCAGTCCTATAAACAGGAAAGCAATAAAACTACAACATGATCCCATTATCTTCATCTCAATCGAGATAGTGCTAATTCTATATTAATGTGTTTAAAACAAATGTAGGACGGTATTTTCTCTCAGGCTTGATGGGTTCTAAACTCCACCTCTGCTAAATACCTCAATCCTAGCATTTCCTTCATCAGTTACATACACTCTTCCGCCCGCATCTACTGCGACCCCAACAGGGTTATTAAATTGGCCATTTGCCGATCCATGTGAGCCCCATTTAGTTATGAAACTACCGTTTGTGTCAAAAACTTGAATACGGTCATTGCCCCTGTCTGCGACAAAAACATTACCAGAAGAATCCATCGCTATTCCCGAAGGAGAGTTGAATTCTCCATCTCCAGAGCCAGCTGTTCCCCACTTTGAGAGGAAGTTTCCATTACTGTCAAACTTTTGCACACGGTTGTTTCCGTTATCTACTACATATATGGTGCCTTGCGAGTCTATTGCAATATCTGCAGGATTCAAGAATTGCCCGTCGCTTGAGCCCGCAGTTCCCCAATCGAGGATGAAATTTCCATCGCTATCATACTTTTGCACACGGTTGTTTTCTCCAAAATCTCCTACATACACAAATCCCTGGGAGTCAACCGCAATGCCTGCCGGGTTTATGAATTGACCCTCACCTAAGCCAGTGGAACCCCATGAGGAAAGAAAAGCGCCGTCTGAAGTAAACTTTTGCACAGCTTGCTCTGCATTTCCCCAATCAGTTACGTACACCGTACCGTTAGCCTTTTCTATGGCTATAGAGGCTGGATTTGCAAATCCTCCGCCACCTGTTCCAAGATAACCCCACGACTGTAGGAATGTTCCGTTGGAAGAAAATTTCTGCACTTGGTTTGCCAAAGCTGTAAAATCAGTCACATAGACGTTACTTGCAGAGTCTGTAGCAATATCAAAGGGTTGAGAGAATCTGCCAAAGCCTGAGCCTGAGCTACCCCATGCTGTAACAAATGAATAATTGCTGGGCTGCTGTGCAAATACCAATACCGACGGTGTCAATAGAATAGACAGGGAGAAAAACAATGCAGGGATGCTTACGATGGCGGGTTTGTTCATGTCTATTTGGAAAGCACTTAATATATAAAGGGATAGCCACAAAGCCTTCCCGCTTTCGTCTAGTCGAGAAGACATCAGTAAATACCTGCGGCTTCTCTATCTTTTTTCTAGCGACATCTTTATTGAGCAATATGTTTTCACTCATTGATTAGCCTTTGATGATATTAGAGCCTCTTGATACCGGGTTGCAACATAGCGTCGGATTGGCAATGAAGGCAGGCTTTCTAGAATGTTTGGATATGGAAAAATATATTACAATAAAGCTCATATGGGTAGCAAACTCTGGGGAAGGCTAGCTCTGTCAATAGAAGCACATAGCAATTCTGTTTCTGTTCTTTCGAGCTAAACATAGTATACAGGTTTTTAATACGTTGCGACGAATAGCTGTGACAGCTGTGGCAAATGTAGTCACATATGCTTCAATTCAACACGCGGGGAATTTAGCAATATAAAGGCCTCCTATCAGATAGCAACTTTAAAAAATTGCCTCGTGTGGTATCTCTCTATCAAAACAGAAATGGTGTCTACATTCATTCTGATGCGACTATAACAACAGAGCATAGGCTGGTCAAATCTACCCGCTTTCAATTCTATTCCATCTCCGACATGGTGCCAAATTATTCCATGTTTCGTTTACTCATATCAGGTCCTAATTTTCTCGCTATTTCAGATCCTCCAATGGCAACTGCCGGTGCGACTACTGGGCGCTGTCCAAAGTCATGCAGCCAAATGGCTATGAGGTGATGAGCAATCCTAATTTTAACGGCATTTTCACCAGAAGCTTCGCAAAGACATCATAGAAGCCATTACCATAGACAATAGGATGGGCTGTATTGTCTGTGTATCATTTGTGCAAGGGGTAATTAAGAGAAAAAGGTATAAACAGTTCATGTACTTCCTCTCCGGCTATCTCTTCTGTTCTTCTTAAATTTCAGTGTCACAAAGATTATGGTGCTGAATATATACATATGACGCCAGTAGCTGAAGTGTTAAAAAGAGAACATCCAGACAAGAAAGTCTATTGGCAAA
>JALZFS010000189.1 GCA_030861405.1 Thermoproteota archaeon
ACCAACAACTTCAACTCAATCGACCAAGACAGCACCACTACCCAGACCAACACCAACACAGCAATCAGCGGATGTACATTAGCTGCATTCGTAGTTAGCTGCTGATAATAAGTAAAGCAAGAAACAAAACTACTAAAAGTGATCTACCTGTTTAAAACTCAGGTTCCTTTTTTCTTTTCATTTTCATCTACGTTTAATGACTATCATCTTGGCGAGCTAGACTACATATTTATTTCGTAGGTACAAGATAAGCCTGGCTCGATTTGCGACCTGCTGGCTTTATGGATATATTATTTGTTATTGTAGCTCCCAAGTTATGAGTTCTTTGTATCTCTGCTTCTTTACCCATCTCTTGTTCCATTTTTCTAAAGGTCACAAACGCCGTTGCTATTAGCCTCCTTTAATATGACGCTGTAAATTCTCAATTTATTAGGGTTGGGACACCGCCCTACAAGGACTAACTGAATATCCTTGCAACTTCAAGCTTTTAGGAATATAGGTTATGACTTTCACCAATATTTCAGCGAATACAAATGATATCTATGACGTTAGTGTCATCCCATTAGCTTTCCTGCAGTAATCTTTGCTGCTTTCTCGCTTGATAAGGTAAGACCTTGTAGTGGAGGAAAACAATTGCAGCATTATTGCCTATTCCAATTTCCCACTGCCATATGTTATAGTAGTCCCCGAACAATTGGCTGTTCATCATGTGTTCCTACTACTATCATGCCATAAAATGTGCAAACATACCAGTTTCATATGGATCAAACACTAAGTTGAAATCCCCTTCTCATGTCTGATCGCAGGATCGTATTTGACAATTTCGTTAAATGTGTTCGATCATTGGTGGTACTACTTTTGCTTTATGATGATAAGATATACTCCCTTCCATAAGCGAACAATCCAGCATTTCCTGGAATAGTAGTGATTAGGCAGTACCGTTGTTAATCATATTTATAGTCTGTCCGCTCTCTGAAACAGTAATTGTGCCATTTCTAGTAAGCGATATGATCCTGTGTGTCTGGTTTATTCGTGTTAGACCGGTAGTTGTTACTCGTTCAGCCCAGACAGGTTGCGATGAGAGGTTTAATTGAGAAGGCGTAGCATTTACCCCCTTGCCCAATTGATATTATTAGCGATAGTTGTGGCCCTACTAGAGTCATATTAGTCGTTACGGCTATAATCTACCGACTATTATTACTGCGGTTATGGAAACAATGGCTATTGTCGTTGCTATATGATGGCGGTTGTTCCTGTAGTTTAGATGCATCAAATTGTCATTGCAAGCACAAATACCAAGACTAAATGCATTCGTGGTGATGGATACTCATAGTGCTACAATAAACCGACCCGTCTGTTGTCTCCGTTTAATGCTAGCCATGTTATTTCCAACCGTTTGAGCCTGACCCTCTGCTAAGATTCTTCAACAAATATTGAGAATATATATTATTTCTGATAGAGTATGGATCTAGATAATATAGAGACAAACAACACGTTCTAGCTGCAGATAGAAGCCTGGACTTCTACTGACAGTATTGAAAATGTTGAATCTATCATTTATGCAGGCCTTCTATTGAGGAATAGTAAAGGTATACGTAGTTAGATTGGTTGTTTGCAGAGCTCGACAGCATGAAATGAATATAGCTGCAGATAGCAAGATGCCGTTAACCAATAAGGAGCAGCGTCTTATAGGTTGCTGCCACAGCAGTCACGTGGCAAGAAGCTAAATTTTATTGGAGTACACTCTTTCCTTAGGCTTTCCACATTGTAGTATCTACCTTAGAATTGGGATAACTGTACAGAATTACCTATTTAAGTAACGTTTAATTAAAGAGATAAGAGAATAAAAGAAGTGACTGGCAATGTCTCAAGATGCAGTGTCTGTGGCCAGCTATTTGATTCAAAGAGAAAGCTAAAAGAACATAAAGATAAGGACCACAGGATAACAGATTCAAAGATCATAAGACTACCAAAAGAATCTGCAAAAAATTAAGGATCTACCAAAGAAGACTTCTGTTTAGACAGTACGATACAACGCTAAGCATTTCAGCGGCTAGTCTTTGCATGTCTTCAACACATAACGCTTTATCCATCCTTCTCTGTCTTTCATCTTTTATCAGATTTAATGACCCCTCCAATCTAACCTGGTGCTCAAGGCCTATTTAAAACACATTTATCCGTAGATTACAATATCTCTTTGCATATGTGTTAATTATTAATATGATACCTTCCTGCTTCCTAATCCCACTTTTTTATAGGGACAAGATGTCATTCAAAAATAAAATAGGCCCTATAAGAAAATTCTCCCGAAATTTCAGGTAAAAGGTGTACAGGACATAAAAGAACCAACGGAAAAATTAGGCTGACAAATATCGCATACTATCTGACAGACAAGATTGAGAGGAGACCTGCTCTCCATTTAGTTAATTAGTAAAACCTTTACCATGGATTTTGGAATTCTACATATGATACATCATTTGTCCAACTGAAGGTCAGCAAGCAACTTATCTATGTTTGTGATGGTCTTGCCATCCTTGCCAGCAATCTGCTGTAGCGCTGGTGGGCTCTCCATGTAATCAGGAATCCGTGAGGTTATTCTCTCTTGATAGGTTGGCACATGCTCGTTTTGGTAGAAAATGCCAATCGGTATCTTGTTACCCCATTCGTTTGACTTTTCAATTACTTGAGACATCTTCTGATTTATCTCTTCAGGGCTATGGACTACGCCATCGTATCCTGTTTCTTCTAATTTGTACATTCTGGGTATAGCTTTGCCAGCTTTTGGATCAATGTTGTCGAGTCCTTGGAACCACTCTTTGGTGTTTATATCATTATACGTAGGACATGGCTGCAAGACGTCGATGAATGCAAGCCCGTTGTGGCTGACTGCCTTCTTGATCAAATCTTTCAGATGACGCACATCGTAAGAATAGCCGCGCGCAAGGAAAGTAAAGCCTGAAACAAGTGCAAGAGCTATTGGATTCACCGAATTGTTAACGTTTGGCTGCGGCAGAGATTTTGTCTTCATACCCAGCTTGAGTGTGGGGGCAGCCTGCCCCTTAGTCAAGCCATATACTGCGTTGTTGAATATGATATATACCATATCGACATTTCTACGTCCTGCGCTTACAAAGTGGCCGGCCCCTATTCCAAGGCCATCGCCGTCTCCTCCTACAGCAATCACCTCAAGCTTAGGATTAGCAAGTTTGGCACCCTGCGCAAATGGCAGTACCCTGCCATGCAGTGTATGAATGCCATATGTCTTGATAAAGTGTGGTGTCTTGCCGGAGCATCCAATGCCGGAAAATATTGTAGTTCGGTGTGGTGGAACTTGCATGTCTGCAAGTGCCATCTGAATCGCGTTCAAGATTCCAAAGTCACCGCAGCCTGGGCACCAGTCGTTGTGAACATCAGTCTTGTAGTCTGTTAGTTTAAGCGCCACCTCTTAAAACTTGCCTCCTTGGAGCATTTCCATATACTATTCTCTTTACAGCATTATAAACCTCATCAAGCGACATTGGCCTGCCATTATATTTCACAATCTGGTATTGAGCTTCTAGACCAGTGTGTTGTCGCAGCAGGGAACCAAGCTGACCACTATAGTTCATCTCAATATCTATTATCGTCTTGCTGGCTTTTAGCATCGATTGAATTAGCACAGATGGAAATGGGTGCATGAGACGAACTTGAATGAATTTTACATTTATCCCCTCAGATGATAGTTTATCCATTGCGTCTAATATTGTACCCTTGGTTGAACCCCAGCTCAGGATGACAAAGTTGTTGTTATTATTGTTGCCATAAGCAACTGCCTTGTCCTCATCGGCTATTTCCTTTAGCGCGATATCCAGTTTACTCATTCTCTTGTGCATCATCTGCACCCTGATCTCAGGGTCCTCTGTTATGTGTCCCTCCTCGGTGTGCTCATCGCCGCTGTTCCAGAAAACCATATCTTTGGTTCCAAGTACCGCTCTTGGACTTATCGGATTGCTGGACAGCTTGAAGCGGAGATAGTTTTCGGATAATCCTTTGTCGTTAGCTGTTTCTCCATTTAACATAAAGCCCCTGTCAATGGCAATCTTGTTAATGTTAAAGTTGTCGCACGTCGTAATGCTATTTGCTATCGCCTTGTCCAGCATATGTATGACAGGCATCTGGTAGCGGTCTGCAAAGTTGAATGCCTTTATGGTATCGTAAAAGCTCTCCTGGATGTCACCTGACGCAAGTACAATCCTTGGAAACTCTCCGTGGCCAGCATTAATTGCAAAGTTTAGGTCCCCTTGCTCATGCCTAGTAGGAAGGCCCGTTGAAGGACCAGCTCTTTGGTAAAGCGAGATCACTACTGGGACCTCGTTAATCCCAGCCCAGCCTAGTGCCTCAGCCATCAGTGAAAATCCGGGTCCAGATGTGGCAGTTGCGGTGCGAACACCGGTGAGGGCCCCGCCAATTGCCATCGCGATGGCTGCTATTTCGTCTTCTGTCTGGATGACAACAATTGAACCTTTGTTGCCGGAATCGTAGAGGTCCAATATCTCGTTTGCTTCTAGAAATTCACTATCATCTGATGCAGGTGTAATTGGATAATAGGTCTGGAAACGGCATCCTGCAATCATTTTGCCTAGAGCAGCCGACTGATTGCCCTGCACTAGAATAGTTCTTGGATCGATTGGTCTTACCTTTAGACGGTAGCCAAAGTTGTTTCCTGCAAATTTAGCCTTGGCATAATTGTATGCGTGAATGGAAGCTTGAATATTTAGATCAGCTACTTTCTTTTTTGTGCGGAAGATAAACTGAATTGCTCTTGCTAAGGCTCCGCTATCAAAGTCCACCAATGCCATTGATGCCGAGAGCGCCATGACATTTATCATGCGGGTCAGCTTGCTAAGTCCAGGATCGTTTGCCTTTTCTGAAAACTCTTGCAAGAGCTGAAAGAAAGGCATGGGAAACAAGAAAGCACCCCGTCTTCGGGCATACTCCAGCGCATCCTGCAACGTAACCCCAAGACCTGCCTTCTGTAGAACGGATTTGATACGCGCGGCAGCGGTGTCGTCAATCGTTGGTACTTCATCAAGAGAGGTTTTAATAATATCGGAATCGTAAATAATAGCGCCACCCGCTGATACCTCTTCAAAGTGCCGAAAGACTGTTTCACCATCAAATGAAGCTAACATGTTTATGTCGTCAATATGAGAGTGCAAAGGCTTGTCGCTAATCCTTACAGTAAAATAGCTATGCTCACCCTTAATGTTAGAGTAATACTCCCTTTTGCCAAACAAATGCAAACCTCCAATGGCACACGCACGCGAAAAGATGTTTGCGGCAGAATCGACGCCGCTTCCTTGTGCTCCACCTATAACCCAGCTCAAGGAGTTTATAGTTGCTTTTTCCACCGGGAAATCATTCGCTTGTCCTTCTTTTAATGCTTTAGAACTAGCCACCGCCAGTTGCAGCATCATACAGACAGCATTCGCATGCATCCTTCTGGCCGCAGTAAGGGCACACGCACATGCATGCATCAATCAGGTTTCCACAGTTGTCACAGGTAACTCCTTCGTTACTGCTATTTGCCATCTTTTTCTTCTACATGTTCTCATGCAAATAAACTAATTAGACTTTCTATCTCACTGTAACCGACTTGGCAAGATTCCTAGGAAAGTCTGGATCCGCATTGTTATGCAGTGCAAGGTAATAGGAAAACAGTTGTAGTGGGATAATTTCAACTAAAGGGTATAGCAGGTCGTTATCCATTTTGGGAATCTCTATGATGGCATCATATATTTCGTTTGGCAGATTTGAGATGCCAATTATTGTGGCACCTCTTGCCTTCACCTCATGTGCACTTGAAAGTGTATCGTTGTATGTCATATCATCAGGATTGAGCACAAATACGACTGCGTTCTTATCCATCAAAGCAAGCGGACCGTGCTTTAACTCTCCTGCGGCAATTCCCTCCGCATGAACATAGGCCAGCTCCTTCATTTTAAGTGCACCTTCAAGCGCAATTGGAAAATGTATGGACCTGCCAAGAAGATAAATATCATTTACCTTAGGTAGCGTCATATTCACCAATCTTTCGATGCTTCCAGAGTACGCGAGCATCTTTGATACCTTATCTGAAACTGCCTCCCTATCAAAGCCTACCTTCCCTCCGCTGATCCTGTCAACTATTGCATAGGCAAGAGATACTTGACCCGTAAAACTCTTTGTAGCTGCAACGCCAATCTCCGGCCCGACCTTAATGCTAAGCGAAACATCCGCGATCCGAGCGAGCGACGATGTTTGAACATTTACAATGGACAGGATTTTCGCTCCAGCTGCTCTTGCCAGCTTAGTCGCAGATAATACGTCTGCAGTTTCGCCACTTTGAGATATTGCTATAATTACAGTCTCTTTGTCTATTGAGTCCATATTGTACTTGAACTCGCTCGCCATCACCGGCTCAAAGCGCTTCTTCAAAAAGCGAGAGCCCATCATAGAAATGATGAGTGAGGTATGGTAGCTTGAGCCACTACCAGTGACAAGAATGTTGCTTGCGCCCACTATAGCTTCACAAAATGCCTTTATCTTATCCTCATCTTGATAGGTGGCCGTCTTAACACTGGTACGCTGTTCAAAGATTTCTTTGATCGTATAGTGTGCGAATTCTCCTTTGTTGGCGTCAGCCAGCTCCCACGCTACCTTGGTAATCACTCTTGTAACAGGATCGCCACTGAAGTTGAAAATGCTAATACCAGTCCTGTCAATTATTGCTATATCTCGGTTGTCTAGGAACATAGCTTGATCCGTGTATTGTAAAAAGCCAAGGACGTCACTTGACGCATAATATGTCTTGTCAGATATCCCAATAACAAGAGGTTCGTCGAGACGTGCAGATGCAAGTGTGCCGTTTTCAAACATAGCCACAAATGCATATGACCCTTCAAGCCGCCTCACTGTTTCCATCATTGCATGCTTGATGTCTCGGCTTGTATTGTAATATTCTTCAAGCAAATGAACAATAACTTCAGTATCAGTCTCGCTACGAAATCTATGACCTTTTTTGACCAGCTCTTCCTTTAGCGGCAGATAATTCTCAATTATGCCGTTATGCACAACGGCAGCGTTGTCGTTGCAGCAAGGATGAGGGTGAGCATTATAGTCTGTAACCCCGCCATGTGTGGCCCAGCGCGTGTGGCCGATGCCCACAAAGCCTTCCATTCCAGCAAGGTTAAGGTTACTGTTCACTTGACGCACCTTACCTATACCTTTTCTAACTGAAATCTTATTATTAGGGGAAAGAGTCGCTATGCCTACGCTGTCGTAGCCTCTATACTCCATCCTCTTGAGGCTCTCAACTAATGCTGGGGCAACATTATTTTTGCCAATAATGCCAATGATAGAACACATCACTCAATCTCTGAGACAAAGTGCTTTTATCTATTGAGTGTTCCGACTCTGTGTTTATCTAACTAAAAAATCAAAGGATATTTTTTATCGATTGAGTTCAATATAAGATTTTGAGAATTTAGACAGGAAATTTCCTGTGTAATTCTAGAAAAGAGGAGATCTTCAAATAATAGATCCTCTATCAAAGCTAATTAATAGAGGAATTGCGAAAATGAGGGATTTAATAGAGGAGGACTTACTTTTTAGAAAATTCTCTCTTTTAGAATAACTACATGAGAGATAAGATCGCTTACTTATAAGGTTTGTATTTCACTCGTCTGAATAGACCTTCGAGGAAGAATACGTTTGACATATTTTTATTAGGAATAGCCGCCTTATACGATGGGTTGAAGGTTTATAGCTTTAAGTGCCGATCCTGCAACTATGAGTCAGCACATCATGTTGTTGGCACGCCTGACATGGATCAGATATTGACTGACGTCAATAATGATTTTGCTCAATATAAGCTGTTCCTATGTAAAAAAGAGCTTACCTTTGTACACGCAAATGTCCTGGATACACATTTTGATTACAGGTGCCCGTCGGACAAGAGCGAGCTGATAGAAATAGACGATCCTCAGAACACCAAATGCCCTCGATGCAACAAGGACCTAGTTGTCGAGGAGATCAAGCCTCTAGCATCAAGCGACGAAGCTTCAGATTAACATATTAATAAATATCCATTGAGTGCTAGAATCTTAAGAAGATATTGGCTTCTCTAAATCTTGCTCAAAAAATAATTTCATCTCATCTTGTTGATGGCAAGATGGAACCAGGTCAGGAAATAGGCCTTAAGGTAGACCGCGTGCTCATGCAAGATGCAACTGGGACTATGGCCTGCCTTCAGTTTGAAGCAATGGGCATACCACGGGTTAAGGTAGAACACGCTGCCATCTATGTTGACCATAACATTCTCCAAACAGGGTTTGAAAATGGCGACGATCATCGCTTCCTTCAGACCTTTGCACAAAAATACGGCATTTATTATAGCAAGCCTGGGAATGGCATATGCCATCAGGTGAACCTTGAGCGCTTTTCAACACCAAGCAAGTTGCTGATAGGTTCTGATAGCCACACTCCTACTGCAGGGGGAGCAGGCATGATGGCAATTGGGGTAGGCGGCCTTGATGTAGCTGTAGCCATGGCTGGTGCACCATTCTACACCAAAATGCCCAAGATAGTAGGCGTAAAGTTGATTGGGAGACTTAGACCATGGGTCACTGCCAAAGATATAATCCTGGAAATGCTGCGCAGACTCTCTGTCAAAGGAGGAGTTGGAAAAATTTTCGAATACTATGGTGAAGGCATTAAAGCCCTTGGTGTCCCGCAAAGGGGAACTATATGTAATATGGGAGCAGAGCTTGGTGCAACTACATCATTATTTGAATCTGACGAAGTTACGCTTGACTACATGAAGCGCCAAGGCCGATCGCAGGATTGCAGGCCATTTGCAGCAGATACTGGGTGCGACTATGACGAAAACATAGAGATAAACCTGAGCGAGCTTGAGCCACTGATTGCATTGCCAGGCTCGCCCGATGCAGTGCGCAAAGTACGTGATGTGCAGGGTTCTGACGTTCATCAGGTGCTTATTGGCTCGTGTACTAATTCTAGTTATGTTGAAATGATGACTGTCGCTCACATTCTAAAGGGCAGAAAGGTTCACCCAAATATTACCATGGCCATAAATCCCGGCTCAAAGCAAGTACTTGAGAGCGTAGCTCGTGACGGCTCCATATATGACATCATTGCTTCGGGCGCCCGGCTGCTTGAAAGCGGCTGTCAAGGCTGCATCGGCATGGGCTCTGCACCTGGAACTGACTGGATTTCAATTAGATCATTCAACCGGAACTGGCCGGGCAGAAGTGGAACAAAGGACGACAAGGTCTACCTTACATCCCCCGAGGTATGTGCCGCTTGTGCCGTGACGGGCAAGATAACCGATCCACGCGACCTCGGGGAATATCCCAATATCACATGGCCTGACAAGTTCGTAATCGATGACTCATCCATTGTAGCCCCTGTCCCATCAGATCAGGCAGATAAGATACAGATATCAAGAGGTCCTAACATACGTCCGCTTCCGCTGCGGCAGCCGATGGAGTCCGTGCTGCAAGGTGAAGTGCTGTTAAGGGTAGGCGATAACATCAGCACTGATGCCATAATGCCGGCTGGAGCGAAGATATTACCTCTCAGAAGCAATGTGCCGGCAATAAGTGAATATGTATTCTATTGGATCGACCCTAGCTTTACAAAAAGAGCAAAGGAGAAGCACGGTGGCTTTATAGTTGGAGGTGAAAACTATGGACAGGGGTCTAGTAGAGAGCACGCTGCGCTTGCGCCGATGTATCTTGGGATCAAAGGTGTTATTGCAAGATCTTTTGCAAGAATTCACAAAGCAAACTTGATCAATTTTGGAATAATACCCTTTGAATTCCAGAATCCATCTGACTTTGACCTTCTCAATCAGGGCGCATCCATTACAATAGAAAATGTAGTCAGTAATCTAAAGCAAGGAAATAAGATAATGGAATCTATAGTTGACAAAAATAAGGTCATACTCAATGTTGATCTTACTACAAGGCAGAGAGAAATTCTGGTATATGGCGGGCTCTTGAATTACATCAGGTCTACCCAGCAAAGAGCTTGATGGCCAAACTTACAACAGATTTGGCTTTTAGTAGGATCTGGCTTCTAGTGGCATATACGCATTGTGCAGGGGCTTTAACAGAAGCAGAAGCTAGAAAAGCCCCCGCATTATCGACGTTGAATAGGCATGAAGCTAATTATTCGAACGAATAAGTGTTCGATGGAAAAAACGACACAGATATACTGAACTGGTTAGGATCAAAGGATAGAGGCATCTCTGCATCCTGCAGTAGGATTTAAGGTTGAGAAATAGGTGAAATGCGCCACATAGCAACCAATGAATAGAGGTGTCACCTAAAATAACTATGATGGATCTTATGTGCCTCATACGGCTCGACAACTCTGGAAATCTATGGGTCGCTGGGGTAGTAGTAGTAAAGACGAATTGCCTTCAGAATAAACGACTTGGCAAGTGATGCAACATTACACTGAGGCCCAAAAGTAGAAGATAAGAACAGGCCAACTGGCGCATTTGCTTAATCCAAAGTTTCAATCCACTTTCCTATAAGAAAATTTAACTAACTGCAGACAGCAATTTGAAAACTACACCTGACAGAAAATATATAGAGTATTCGATCTAATTGAAGTTGTAATATAATAATGACAATATCTCTTGTGGCCACTGAGCCAAGACCTAAGGGCATTA
>JALZFS010000001.1 GCA_030861405.1 Thermoproteota archaeon
TCTCACAGTTAAGGAGTGGCAAGTACCCACGGCTAACTCAGCCCCGCACGATATAATAGCTGATAGTAATGGGATTGTCTGGTTCACTGAGATAAACACTAACAAAATTGGCAGGTTTGACCCAAGGACTGAACAGTTCTTAGAATTTAATATACCAACCCCTTCTTCCAGGCCCCATGGCGTTGTCGCAGACAAAAATGGTAGTGCTATTTGGTTCACAGAGTCTGCAACGTCTAAAATCGGAAAGCTTGACCCCTTAAGTGGCAAAATTCAAGAGTTCCAGACTCCAACTCAGAGCTCTTCTCCACATACTCCAATTATTGGCCAGGGGGTTATCTGGTTCACTGAGATTGGCGCATCTAAAATAGGCAGGTTAAATCTAACGAGTGGAACAATTGATGAACTTTCTACACCTACTCAAAATTCGTCACCGTATGGCATTATTGTAGATTCGCAGGGGAACGCCTGGTATGCTGAGCTGACTGGAAACAACATAGCAAAAATAGACTCGCAGACCAGGAAAATAACAGAGTACTCTCCGCCGACTAATGACAGCGGAACCAGGCGGATAGCAATAGATAGCCAAGGAAAGCTTTGGTTCACAGAATATAATGCCGCAAAAATAGGAAGCTTTGACCCAAAGTCTGGCGAATTCAAAGAATACAATACCAAGTCTCCTTCCTCAGGCCCGTATGCAATATGGGTCGACATTTATGACAATGTATGGTTTAGCATGACCAATGCGTTCAAAGTGGGCAAATTTGATCAGAAGACAGGAGTATTGGAAGAGTATGATTTGCCTACTCCGGGAACCGTAATTCGATTCATGTATGCAGATAGCCATGGCAACATATGGTTTGCAAACAATAGCAACAACAAGATAGGTGTTATAGTACAGCAAGGTGCACATCAGTAGCTGGCCCCAAGTTAGTAGCATGGACTGAGGAAGTTAAAGCATAAAATGAAAGTTGGGGCACGTAAATCATGCAAATAAGGAATGTATTCGTAGTTGGCCCTCTTATCCTCAAGATAACCTTATTTGCAATAGTGGGTCAATTGACTCATGTTATCATTTCCAATCACATTCATGCTGGCGACAATTTTCGTACTAAGCACGGTAGCAAATTCAGCAGGGTACCACGAGGAGATAGGACAACAACAACAAGCAAGCCAACAGCATAAGCGGGAAAATATTGCAACAATGGCAAAATTTGAAAGCATGGCTGACGGCTTTAGTGTAGGAGTGCCTAATGGTTGGATTGTTGATGATATAAACAACACACAGCCAGCCGTAGAAGAGCACGAAAGACAATTTGATGCAGGGGTTCTAGCTTTATTATGTCCACAAAATCAAGCGATACGTGAGACAGTTGGCACTTTTGTGTGTCCCCAAGAAATGCAGGGTGTAGTAATTGTTAGATATTCAAATCTTCAATCAAGACCTGCCTTTGCAGATATTATACGATCAAACAAGAATATTTCTACATCTGACCTGTTGGCTTTTCACCTCCAGTTCCTACAACAAAGATTTGGTAACAAAAACATAACAATTCTAAACAATACAGATATGACAGTTAATGTAACAGACTCAAAAACAAACCAAACAATAGGAAAAGCTTCTGCCAAATATATAGAAATAACGTATACGGATATCCTCAATAGAATCGTGCCAAGAGATATTGCCTTATTGGTACTGAGCGGGGATGGCAACACAGCATATGTCTTGCTTGGGTCAGCAGAGTCTGCAATGACAATAGGGCGGTTACCCTATGAGCAACAACAGATCTTTGACTCCTTCAGCCTGCTCAGTCCAGCCCCATCTCTCAAGCCTCCTGAACAGAACCGTCAGCCTATAGCGCCCCAACAGAGATCCTTGTAAAAGATGCAAAAAAGACAGAACATTCTAAAAGATTGATTTTGGTGTGTGTAGGTGGAGAAAGAAAAAGGACAGCAGCGCTTTCAATCTGATCAATCTGTCGCATAAGGAAGCATGAAAAAGGTCTAAATGTTCCTACTTTACCAAGAAATTCGACATAACTATGACAGCATAAATCACGAGCCATGAACAGATAGTTATAATGTCCGAAACAATCCTGCCAACCTGCTATTAAGAATGAGTTTTGTTCCTTGCTGCAATATACGTATTTTAACGAAGTCGCGTACTTATGTATATGTAGTAGTATGAAACGAGTTCAACAATCATCACCATCATCACCGTCATCCTTTCCCTCTTCATCATCATCTTCTTCTTCTTCAAATGCTGGCAGAGGGCACCCCCGTCGCTACCAACACTACCACCGTCGTAGTGACCTTGAATATCCGCCTGGACCTTCATCGGTATTACCAAACAAACTCTTGCGCCAATTTATCAAGAATCCTACAGAGACTCTAATGAGAATGGCATATACATACGGCGATATATCTCATTTCAAATTTGGCAGACAGCACGTATATTTGATCAACGATCCTGAGTATATAGAAAATATCTTAATAAAAGACTATAAGAATTTTATAAAAAGTAGAGGACTTCAGGTATCTAAGCGACTATTGGGAGAAGGGTTGGTAACCAGTGAAGGAGAATACCATGACAAACAAAGACGCATCATACAACCCGCATTTCATCCTAATCGTATTAAGAACTATGGAACGATCATGGTCAATTATGCCGAATACATGTCTGAGAGATGGCAGAACGAAATGGTTGTTGATATTCATAGCGAAATGATGCACATCACCTCTGCAATTATAGCAAAATCTGTTTTGGGCTCAGATGTGGTTGATATTGAAAGCGATAAGGTAAATAATGCTCTGCTGACAAGCATGGAATATCTTAATCGTATTTTGATGCCTTTTGGAGAACTAATTGAAAAGATCCCAGTGCTACCACTAAACAAGAACTTTCGATCATCAAAAAAAACCTTGGATTCGATTGTATATAGGATGATCAAGGAGCACCGAGACAACAAGGTAAGCAAAGAAAAGGAGAAATTAAGTTACGATACTAAAGCTAAGTACGATAATAATAATAATAGCAGCAGCAGCAATAACAACAATAAGGCAAATTCTCAATCCAATTATGACCTGCTATATGCTCTAATAGAAGCTCAGGATAAGGAGGCAGGTATTACACAAATGTCAGATATCCAACTGAGAGACGAGGTAATGACAATATTCTTGGCAGGCCATGAGACAACAGCTAATGCATTGACATGGACATTTTATCTTTTATCTCAATACCCACATGTTGAAAGAAGACTATACGAGGAATTACGTTCTATACTTAGTAGAGATAATAATACTAACAATGTTGATGATGTAAATAATAATGTCGATAACGGTCGTCATCATGTCGAGAGTCTAAGGCTCCCAACGATCAACGATATACCGAAGCTAGAATACACTGAAAAAATATTTAGAGAATCAATGCGCCTTTATCCACCAGCATGGACACTAGGCCGCCAATCACTGGCCGATTACAGGATTGACAAATATGTAATTCCAAGTGGCTCAATAATCCTTATGAGCCAGTATGTAATGCATCGTAATCCC
>JALZFS010000003.1 GCA_030861405.1 Thermoproteota archaeon
TTCATCCAGAACTAAAGAAATTCAACTTGATTATCTCTGGAAGAGACTGGTGTAACCTGTATGAAGAAATCACTCAAGAACAAATAGATCAAATGCAGGAAAAGGCAATGCAAAGCGAACAATAGCAGGCTTAGGATTTTTACATGAATAATGCGTTATAGCTAATAGGTCAAAAAAAGATATGGCCTGTTGTTATACCTGGTAATCATGTATTTATTATTATTCCCTCTAGAGTCTGAAGGTAGTGGGTAATAGTCCAAAAGAAAAAAGGCTATTAAGCTTATTCTACGATCAACAGTTGTTGGGATGACAAACACCACAGCAGGACGCACCGAACAGAACCCCGATAGCGATCCATCAAAAGATCCTTGGAGAGCTCTGCCGCCGCAAACTGAGGGTCCTACCATCAAAACTGCATTTGTTACTACAGATACGATCAGGCTTGACATCAGAACAATTGAAGCACTTCAAAAGCTTGCGGATCTGGGCTCGTCTTGGGATGACGTTATTTTAAAACTACTAAATTCCTATTATAATAAAAACAAATAAAAAAACTCTAACGACAATGTGTTAGTATAATCCTGCCATTTGATCCTCAGAGTGGATAGCCATTATGCGGGGAGCTAACCAATACTTCAAAAAATAAAATATGATAGTTTCGTTTCTTGAATACGCTAACAGAACAGCATAAAAGTAGTGCTTTATTAACTCAACCTGAGTTATCGAAATCAAGTTGGAAATTCATTAGCTGAAATATATTAGACTTTATCCCAGATCGATCCTCAAAGCCAAAAAGTGGACATGAAGCATCTTATTTTTATTCAAGCAAGATGCAGTAAACTACGTAAAGATTAGGTATATGGGTACTAACAATGCCGAGTTCGACTTAATAGTAGTTGGAACAGGGACCGCAGCCACTACTACAGCGCTTGAATGTAGTTCTGCAGGATGGAGAGTGGCTATAATAGATTCACTTCCTTTTGGAGGTACCTGTGCATTAAGAGGTTGTGATCCTAAAAAAGTTCTCGTTGAGGCCGCAAAGATAGTTGATTCTGCTCAAAAGCATGAAAATCGAGGCATATTGGGTTCTGATAGAATTCATATTAAATGGTCTGATTTAATCAATTTCAAAAGAACGTTTACGGAGCCATTTCCAAAAAATAGAGAAGAAAGTTACAAGGACGCCGGAATAATCCCTTTCCATGGCCATGCACGATTCATTGGTTCAAATGCTGTTAAGGTACAACAAAAGGGTACAAGTAATAACCAGGACGGCAACATTGTTCTCTATGGCAAAAAAATTTTGGTAGCAACAGGAGCACAACCTATGGAACTAGATATTCCGGGTTCAGAGAACGTCATTACTAGCGATAAATTTCTAGAATTTGCAGAAGATCATTTGCCTGAGAGAATTGTATTTGTTGGAGGTGGATATATATCATTTGAATTTGCACACATAGCTGCTCGAGCAGGGGCTAAAGTTACGATTTTGCATCGGGGTAATCAACCGTTAGAGCAGTTCGATCCTGACCTTGTTAACCTGCTAGTACAAGGAAGCCGCAATATTGGAATTGATATACATTTACAATCAGTAGTTGAAAAAATTGACGCGTCATCTGATGGTTCATTTACAGTACAGTTCTCTAACCCATCTACAAAGTCGGATAGTAATAGCAACCAAACGAAAGCCAACAGAATTGAATCAGACATGGTGGTGCATGGAGCGGGTCGGCTACCAGACATTAATCAACTTGATCTGACAGTAGCCGGTGTGGAGCATACAAGACGCGGCATAAAGGTAAATGACTTTCTGCAAAGTATTTCAAATCCATCGGTATACGCGGCAGGTGATGTCGCAGACAGTGGAGGTCTTCCATTGACTCCTGTTGCTTCTTACGAAGGGGCCTTGGTAGCTACTAATTTGATCAAAGGAAATACCGCTAAGTCTAATTATATTGGATTGCCTAGTGTCGTATTTACAATTCCGCCACTTGCATCAGTTGGCTTGCAGGAAAAAGATGCCAAAAAAAGTGGTTTAAGATTTAGAACCAAATACGAGAATACTGAAGCTTGGGCCTCCTCAAGGAGGGTTGGTGAGACTTGTGCCGGATTCAAGGTATTGATCCAAGAAGGCAGCAACCGGATCCTGGGCGCTCACATATTGGGGCCTCATGCTGATGAGACTATCAACATATTCTCAATGGCTATTAGATTAGGACTCACAGCAAACACCCTTAGAGATCCGTTATTATACACATACCCGACTAATTGCTCAGATATTGTATATATGGTATAGATGCTGCCAAAACCTTGAATAATCGTAGTACTCGTCGATGCTAAACGGCATAGGACTCCAGGATGCACAGCATCAGGCCTGGTTTACAAGTGGCAGGTGGCAAGAGACTTTTTCTTTCGTTACCTCTAGTACGTCCGCTAGCCCCTAACGTATCTTGTACCTGTGGTTGTGCAGTGTCATTTTAACGACTTATGGCTTTAGCGGACAATTACCTTGATAGGTGCTGTGTGCTGCTGCTATTGTCGGAATAGCATAATGGAATGCCTTTCTAAATGAAGCACGATAATCCAGCAGAAGGTGGCTAATGTATACTCAAATAGCTTTTATGTGAATCAGGGGTATATAATCACCATGTCAAGGAACTATATTCTGAGGAAGATATTGCAAAAGATGAATGAGTCTAAAGAAGGAGTATGTTATTTTTGAATAGACAGATAGAGACAAGGAACCCAGCGACAGGCGAATTGCTTAACGAATACGAGGTCATGACCAAGGAGCAAATAGACAATATAACAAGGAATGCAAAGAATGCTTTTCAAGATTGGAAGAGCGATATCGCCAAGAGAGCCGAATATTTGTATGATGTTGCACACATCTTTAGACAGGAGAAGGAAAGACTTGCAAAAGTTATAACAAACGAAATGGGAAAGGCGATAAAGGAAGCAAGAGCCGAGACAGAGAAGTGCGCTTGGGTAATGGAATATTATGCAGACAACGCAAGAGTATTTCTCACAGACGAAGTAGTGAACACAGATGCCAGAAAGAGCTTCATATCATTTGAGCCTCTAGGTGTTATTGGCAGCATAATGCCCTGGAATTTCCCTTATTGGCAGGCTCTAAGGTTTGCTTCACCTTCTTTAATGGCAGGAAATACAATTGTATTGAAACCTGCAAGTGCTACGATGCAGTCAGGTATTGAAATAGAAAAGGCTTTTGAGAAGGCGGGAGCTCCTAAAGATGTATTTACAACAGTCATAGGTAATTCTAGCGCTGCAGAAACGCTTATTGATTCTGAAGGCGTAAATGCTGTTACATTTACTGGAAGCGTTCCTGTCGGGGCTAAGGTGGCACAAAGAGCAACTTCGAGACTAAAGAAAACAGTCCTTGAATTAGGTGGAAGTGATCCCTTCATTGTCTGTGAGGATGCAGACATTGAAAAGGCATCATTGGGTGCTGTTAAAGGACGGTTTATCAACTCTGGGCAGAGTTGTATTGCAACAAAACGCCTCTTTGTTGTAAGGAAAATAGCAAATGAATTCGTTGAAAAATTTGTTGAAAAAACTGAAAAACTAAATGTGGGAGACCCACTTTCCGATCAGACAGATATTGGACCTCTTGTAAATTCTAAAAGTGTTGAAAATATGGAGAATATTGTTAGCGATTCGGTAAAGAAAGGTGCAGAAATCCTAACAGGCGGCGAGCGGACAAAAAGTAAAGGCTCATTTTACAAGCCAACATTGCTCAAAAATGTCTCTCACGATATGCTAGTGCTTCAGGAAGAGACCTTTGGCCCAATAGCGCCCATAAGCATTGTTGAAAACGAAATGGAAGCTATCAAATTAGCAAATGATACTAAATTTGGACTGGGGGCAAGCATATGGACCCAGGACTTGGATAAAGCAGAAAAACTGTCACGGTTGGTGGAATGTGGTATTGTGACTGTGAACAATGTTGTCATATCGGATCCCAGGGTTCCATTTGGGGGAATCAAGAACAGTGGGTTTGGTAGAGAGCTATCTCGGTACGGTATGATTGAATTTGTCAATATCAAATCAGTTAGATTCTATGATCAATTAGTTCACAACCATTATGTAGAGTAATTAGAGTGGGGTACGGTACGGCATAATACGCCGCACTAATCTCAGATTCCCTTTTGATTGTCCGGCCTAGGGGACATGTATATTCGGTAAACCATAAGAACATAGCAATGTGCTAAGCAAATTACCTTTAAGAAAAAATTCACGAATTACAAATTGTGAATTTAACTGCCACTGGGTCATGGTTGACCAGTGATTGGAGCAATGTCCTCCATGTGATTTAGATGACTTGCACCAAATAACTACCTGGGAAAGTTGTAAAATTGCAGAATTGTCTAATATCAAGCATCAAATGTGTCGCATTGTCCCGTTTAATACTAAGTCGAACTATAACCAGCGCAATATTAAAAGTAGTATATAATATGTCTAAGAAATGCAAGTAACAGGAGAACGGAGTTAAGCGCAGTTGTTTTGAGTTACGATTTATTAAATTAATTATCTACTGTGGGATCTTGCACAGTATTTTCTGTTAGGTCTATTGCGAGCCTCTTAGAAATTACTTAAGCCATGTGCAATCCTCACAACTGGTGTTCTACGGTATCAAAGAAAAAGTCGACGAGGGCCTTGGTGGTATGATATGGGAGAAATGCGGGGCAGAACGACTTATATAAGCAATATGTTCGTACTCGTCCAAAATGGCTAGGATTCATGTTCACACTCATGGCAAGTCACATTCGACGCGTCCAAGCTCGAAGGGCGCTCCATCCTGGATAACCCAGAGCCGGGATGAAGTTTCATCTCTTGTTGTCAAGCTGGCAAAGGATGGACTAAGCCCTACGGAAATAGGAATAAAGCTTAGAGATGAGCAGGGCATACCCCTGGTCAAACCTATTCTGGGCAAGACTGTTACCACCCTACTAGTTGAAAATAATATCAAGTCCGATATGCCAGAAGATTTAGAAAAGCTCGTGAAAAAGGCCCTTGGTCTACAGCGGCACCTCAAGGTTCATAACAGTGACCATAGAAATGTGCGATCCCTTGAGTTGATAGAGTCCAAGATCCACAGATTGTCAAAGTACTATAAAAGAATTGGTAGGATTCCAAAGAATTGGAAATATGCAGCAGTTATTGCTCAACTAGAGTGATTAAAGGTACTTTAGATGAGTAACAAGCTAGCAGATGCCCTTAAACATTTTTCTGAAAAGTTGAGAATAACTATAGAGGGCGGAAACGAAATTGCCATTGTTACTCATCTTGACGCCGACGGAATAGCATCTGGTAGCATAATGGCAATAGCACTAAGGCGGATGGGAGCACGCTATTCTGTCAGAGCCGTCTCCGACATGAACTCCTCTGTTCTAAACAACATGAAGGCTGAGGGCCATGACTTTTATGCTATAACTGATCTGGGAGGAGGCTGGACTTCCCACCTAAAAAAAGTCCTTGGCAATAAATGGATCATAATTGATCATCACCAGATTTCGGAGGAAGAGATACTAACAGATGACGAAGGCCAAATACTGAACCCGTGGAAATACGGAATCGACGGGGGAAGGGAAGTACCTGCCGGAGGAATGGCCTACATGGTAGCAAACGCTCTTGATGCTAAAAATCATGACCTGTCGGCCATAGCTGTTGTCTCAGCTGTTGCAGATAGACAAGACCAAGGCGATAAAAAGTCATTTATAGGATTAAACGCGGAAATACTCAAGACTGCCAGGTCCCTTGGCCTTGTAAATGTTGACCTCGATATCATGCTGACTGGACGAGAGAGTAGGCCTTTACACGAGGCGCTAGCATATACATCATTTCCCTATATAGAAGGTCTTACTTGGAACCGAGAAGCGTGCTATCAATTGTTGAGCAATGCGGGCTTAAAGTTAAGAGCTAATGGGGGCAGGTGGCGTGCGCCAGCGGAGTTTTCACAAGAAGAGAAAAGTACGATTCTTGGCGCAATATCAAAGTTTGTCGCCGGTTCAAATAAGGAAATTTCAGATATGCCACTCGTAGTTGACTTACTAGGCTATGTTTACACTCTTACAAAGGAGGATAAGTGGAGCCAGTTAAGAGATGCAAGGGAATTTGCGACAATGCTCAATGCATGCGGTAGGGTCGGAAGAGCAGGAGTAGGTGTTGCAATTTGTATGGGGGATAGAAACAGCGCCCTAAGTTCAGGAGAACAGATAGTGAACACGTATATCGCGAGTCTACGCAGTTACATTTGCAGGATTTTTACCGAAAAATGGAGACTCGTCGATGACGGTAAGGTAACCTTTGTCAATGGGGAAGGGCTCTTGGATGAAAATATGCTGGGAGCAGTATCTTCCCTGCTAAGCGGCTCTCCCTCATTCATCGGCAGGCTGTTATTTGTACGTACACTCACTAAGGATGGTAGCGCCTACAGGTTCTCGTCTAGGAAATGCCTTAATTGCAAGTCAGAAGCAAACCTGGGTGTGGTAATGCGCAGCTGCTCGCAGGCTCTTGATGGTTCCGGCGGGGGTCATTCAGCTGCTGCAGGTTGCAGAATTCCCTATTCCACTCTTGAACGTTTCGTTACCAGTATAAAGGCGGCAATAAATGATCCAAAATTCATTAAATCCTAATCTTGACATTGCAGTACAAGCACAGATCCCTTTTCGAGCGTCCTCCCAAGCCAAGGCTGTTGTGAAGGCATTAATACCAGACAATGTGAATTTTCCAAAGGGTCTGTCCATGAGAATTTTTCCAAAAGGCTCTATGCTTATAATTGAGCTGTCAGGCAAAAATGTTCCAACTTCTACTTTACTCCATACGCTTGATGAGGTCCTTGAACATATCTCGGTAGCCAAGAAAGTGATGGATGGATAATAATGCTTGATCCACGAATTCTAAAGGAAAGTCCCGAAAGCGTCAGAGAAATGCTGAGAAAACGCAATATGACAAATTTTCCGATAGATGATCTAATAATACTACACCGCCGCCGAGGGGAAATCACGCGCCATGTTCAGGAGCTCAGGCAAGAAAAAAATTCGCTTTCTGAAACTATTGCAACAAAGAAAAAGTCCAGACAAAATAGCACTTTAGAACTTGAAAAGATGAGGCAGGTAAGCTCATTACTTGCCAAGACAGAATCTGAAGCAATTCAAGTCGAAGAGAGGTTCAAGCAACTAATGATGACTTTGCCAAATCTGTTAAATGAGGACGTTCCCGTTGGCAAGGATGAAAACGACAATTTGGTTGTGCGCCAGAATGGAGATATCAGAGAGTGGGATTTCAAACCAAAGGATCACGTTGACCTTGCGACAAGCCTTGGCCTAGTAGACTTGGGTCGGGCGGCCAAGGTGTCAGGTGCGCGGTTTTATTATCTAAAGAATGAACTCGTGAAGATGAATCAAGCACTTGTGAATTTTGCGCTTGAATTTTTATCTAATCGTGGATATGTCCTTATTCAGCCGCCCTACATGTTAAGAAAAGAACCAATGGCCGGTGCCATCATCCTAAACGATTTCCAAGATGTCATTTACAAGATAGAGGAAGAAGACCTCTATATGATTGGAACATCAGAGCATGCGATAGCTGCTATGTATATGCATGAGATTCTTGAAGGTAAGACATTGCCCAGGAGATACGCCGGATTCAGTCCCTGCTTCCGCAAAGAGGCTGGTGCGCATGGAAAAGACATGAAAGGAATATTTAGAGTTCACCAGTTTGAAAAAGTGGAGCAGTTTGCTTATTCGCGGCCAGAGGATTCATGGAAAGAGCATGAGCGGATGCTGACTACTTCAGAGGACTTTTTCAAGATGCTTGGTATCCCCTACAGAGTAATGCTATTATGCTCCGGTGATACTGGCAAAATATCTGCTAAAACTTATGATATCGAGGCATGGATGGCAGGCCAAAATTCCTACAGGGAGATTGTTTCTTGTTCAAATTGCCTGGACTATCAAGCTCGAAGGTTGGGCATTAGATTTCGGGATCGGACAAATGAACAAACCCACCTTGTGCACACACTTAACAGCACCCTTGTTGCCACTGAGCGCACGCTCGTAGCGATACTTGAAAACTTTCAGACTCCCGAGGGGACCGTAAAGGTGCCAAAGGTGCTACAAAAGTATATGGGTGGCATGGAGGAGATCCGAGGTAGAAATTGACAACGCATCATATATATTATATAATTTGGTCAAAGAAACAGACGTAGAGAGGATGTCACATGGCTAGAGGAGCGAAAAAAGGAGGTAGAGTCAGGGATAAGTGGCGCGACAAGCAATGGGTAATTGTCAACAAGCCCTCAGGTTTTGAGCCGGCCGTGCCAATTAACTATATTCCAGTTACTGACGCTGACCAAACTAAAGGGCGCACTATTGAAAATACTCTACACGACATGATGAAAGGTAACCCTGACCAGAGTATGGATCAACATCAGATCAAGGTCTTTATTCAAATAGATAAGATAACTGATGGTGTCGCATCTACTATTTTCAGGGGACATGATTATGCCAGGGAATTTCTTCGAAGCCTTATCCGTAGAGGAAGTTCTATGGTTACCTTCAGCCGCGACTATACGACAATGGATGGCCACACCTTCAGGGTTGCAATGATTGCATTCACATATCGCAGGATCAATACATCGAAACGGCATGAGATAAGGCTAATAGCGCATAAAAAACTATCTGAAAGGATTCCTCAGCTCACAGTTGAGCAGTTTATCCAAGAAGTGACAGGGACGAAGGGCGAAGATATCCCGAGGGAGACGAATAGCAAGCTGGGATACGATATACTAAACGAAGCAAAAAAAATAACTGCAATACGCCACCTTGGCATTAAAAAGACAAAGCTCATTTCCACAGCAGAGTCTCGTTCTGTTAGTGAGGCCAAAATTATTGAACCATCTGCACCAGCTGAATGATAGACGTATGTTAGATTTTTTTAGCCTGATATTGTACTGTCTTCCAAATGTCTGTTGATGGTAAGCCCAAATTCTCCTCAGCAGAGGTTAACCTGGTGCTCCACGCTACTGAGGACGGCGACAAGGTACTACAGGCAATTCAAGATGTACTCCTCGTGCCAGCCCAGCGCTTTTCGAACTCTCCATCCGAGGGCCATCATAAAAACAAGATCGTATTGCTTAAGGCAATACTTTCAAGCGAAGAGGCGGGTAATCTGGCTAATCGTATCATGGCTCTCCTAAATGCATCGGACAGAGATCATCTCGCACGCTCAGTCGCCCACTATGCTGATGAAAAAGGTAACCTCTACCTTCGAGTTGACAAGCAGAGGGTCTGCCAAGGCAGACTATCGCTGTCGGAAACTGATGCAATAAGGATAAGGTTTAGACCAATAAAACGCTATAAAAAATCTGCTGGCGCTGAAAGCTATATCAATCTCTTCCAAGCAACTTCGCTCTCATAATTTACTGGAACACGTTTGTACATTGCAAAAATCTATAGGTGATCTCACAACAAATGCAAATCTGCATAACTTGGAGGTGCTTCCCTTGAACCGTATTGATCTCTGCATCAGAGGTGATTGTAATCTTTCATCAAGGGCCAAGGCACTTTCAATAAGCGTAGTCGGTTGTCCATTTGATGGCAGACTATGCGAAGGTGTTATTTACAGGTTAAAAAATATGCCATCAAGCCCAGTTAATTATCCCTATTTGACCGTTTCTGAAAATGTACATGAGTCCGCCGATCTTCTGATGATCAAAGATTTCCGCAAAGTAAAGGAAGCGTTGAGGAGGAAGGTAAAGCAGGGAACGGGGCTTGAGGTGCTAATTGAACCTGTAAGAAGAATGGATGCCGGTTCTGTGGGAAAATGGTTCGATCATCTGAATGAGTTGCATACGTTCTGCCATTCTGCTCATTGCCAATTCATTCTCTCAAGTGGTGCAGGATCAATATATGAAATGGTCTCAGGACGTTGTCTTGATGCAATACTGAAGACAGCGGGTATTGACCCACGAAGCCATTGGCACAATGTGGAACAATGGCTTCAGACAAGACTCTCAAAGAGGATCTCTTATGCTTAAGAGACGATCAAAGCGCCGCTATATATCTATCATGCACGAGGGGCAAGGAAAAGAATCAGTTAGTGCACTGATAAAACGGTTCTCAGAGCTTTTTGGAACAATTGCCACACAAAAGGCAGCAATAAGGCTTGTACGCTCAAGTCCCAATCAGGCTATAATAAGATGCAGATTAGAACAGATTGACAACGTACTTGTTGCCATCTCTCTTATCGATCCTCCAGCAGTGGCGCTTGACATATCCGGAACGATAAAGAAGCTATCCAGTCGTAAAGGCTATGACTCTATAAGCATCCAGTAGATCTCCTCTATAAATCTGAAAAAGAATAATGAAAGTATTGTTATTGTAGTTCAAATTTCTACTAGTCGCCTCACGTAAAAAACCCTTTTAAGGTCTTAAGTGCTCATGCTTCAGGGGAGAGGAGGTTCATATGGAGCCTATAGTAAGCATGATAAAATCGTGTGATTATGAGTACCAATAAAGTTGCATACAAAATACTCCTATACTAGAGCGAAAAGCAACAATGAAATTACATTTGTGAATGAGGCTATACACACCTCTTTGAAGAACGGAGTCGGCAAGTATTGCCCTTGAGTAGTTTCCTCTAATGCAAATAAAAAAGAGTGAAACTGACGACAATGACTTCAATATACATATCCGAGGGCAGTGCTAACATCTGATACATTTTTGTATTCTCTTTCTTCTATGTTTTGCAAGGCCGACAGTATGTCTTCGTTATTCTCCAGAGTCTTGTTATCCATTCCAGACTTTTTCTGTTGTTGTTGTCTTGCAAATTCAACTATCCTATTCTTATCAGCTGGAAAATCCATATCTTTGAGGATCTGTCCTAGAGCTGCAACCTTAGAATAGCTCTCGACATTTACTTGTTTTCTTTGGCCTTCAACTCCAGCTTGTTCACTTATTATACCTCCGGTTTTTCCAAGCGTGTCATCTTCTTGAGGGATTTGGTCGGGATTCTCTCGCTTACCTGATGAACTTCCTTCCATGCATAAAAGTGGTCAACATCATAATTAAAAATCTCGCATAGAAAGATCTCCCGACTTACTAATCCATGCGGATGTCAATATCAAGATCGCCTCTCTCGATAGCTACTCAAGGGTAATTACAGGGGTGAAAATAATTGTTTTTCTATCTAACAAGCTGACAATTATAACTATCTGCAATGCACCCAATACCTCTCCGTGCCTTCTTATATAGTCATTACAAACTTGGCTAGTCGGCCTTTAGATCAATATGATACCATGTCACGGTTTATCAAAATAGCTTTCAAGGGTAGATTCAATCTCGACTAATGCTGCCGCGTCACCACTTTGTTCAACATTGGTTTTTAGAAAACCACCAGCGGCGTCAACATGTCCTCCTCCTTCCCGAAATCTTGAAGCAATCTTACTACAATCTATTTGAAGATGATTTTCTGATGTACCACGTTTTCTCCTTATGCTTAACTTACCCTCTTCAGTGTATGCCATGGCTAGATCAATTTCCAAGTCATCACTAATCTTGCCAAGCAAAACGGATCTACTAACAAATGGGTCCGCCTTTGCGATCGCGACCACCACATTTCTGGGTTCTTCACTTTTGTCAAGTAGCTTATAATCGAATTCTCTAATCACCATTGACTTGATAGATCTTGAAATTGATGCATCTAGGAGGCGGGATGCTTCAATCATATCCTGCTGCATTTCAACATTCCACAAAATGCCCCGGATTACACTTTCCAAAATTGTAGAATAGAGCTTGTGATTAAGTTCTTTTTTTCCAAGGTAATAAGAAATGAGGCCTGTCAGCGGAGGCAAGGGAAACTTTGCCGAGTCAGGAAAATCTGTTCGATGTGCAATATCCCCTAGAGTCCTTGCATACGTGTTGGTCAGTGCAAAGCGTTCGATACACAGTTCTGTAGCACATCTCTTCACTCCCTCCGATTCGATTTGAGAATGCAATACGAGTTCACAAATAACGGAGAATTTTTCCTTGATTCCGGGTGGCCATGAATGATGGTCTATCCATACGTTTGAAAAACCTCTCTGTTTTGAGATGTCTAGAGCTTCGCAGATAGGCTTGTAGGTTTCTTGATTCGCGGCGAGATCTGCTATTATAATTGTGCCGGAACTATTGGATTCTGTGAAAGAAAGGATCTTATTCTTTATAGCAATCATGTTTTCAAAGCCATAGTTTGTAAGCACAACTTCAGCGTACGGGAAGGCCATTCTCAAGACAGCAGCAGAAAGCAGACCGTCGACATCTTGTTCGTGAGAAAAAATCAAAAAGTTGTTTTTCATTATGATTATGGACTTCAGCTGATATGGAATCAATTCTTATTATGTGTTTTATCCTTTGTGTTCTAATGCTATTGTC
>JALZFS010000009.1 GCA_030861405.1 Thermoproteota archaeon
GAGTTCTGCTCAAAGAATTGTTTATCAGGTCATCTTGCTGTACGCCACAAAGTTAAAGATAAATCGCGCAGCACTTAGATCGTTATCTTTGCAGATGTTGCATAGATAATGGTGGCAATTTATAGAACAAAATGTATTGCTTTCTGGTAAAACCTGCTCGTGAGCAGTTGATAGTTTAATACTGTGCGCTCAGCTCGCTATTCTAGTACATAACAAAGCGCTTTTAGTGCCAAGGTTTTGGATTGTGCCTCTGTCCCATTCTTAATATACTACTAATTTACAAAGCGGCAGAACTGGTAAACTGCACCATACTGCAATTGCAAGAATAAGCCGAAGCTACAAGATAGTAGCGTCATTTGTCTAGCTGAGTATTCTATATCCATACAATATCGATAAAGCCATTACAAAACAATGAGAGATGCAGCGTTATTTGACTTCAATTGGTATACACTATACTTCAGGCAATACAATTATGGCATTAATATGATCCATTATGAAAAACATAACTCGAACTTGACGTACTGTCATTAATGCTTGAGAAGGTCAAGGGTGATCATACGTATGCGTTTCGGATCTCCCCTAAATTGCTCGAGGCAGCTCGAGAAGTATTGTCCTGGTGCGCCTTCCTTATGAGCTGATAGCACAAAGCCAAGCGACTCGAAGGTAAATTTAAGCCGATCGGACCATTTTGAATACTCCTTGTCACTCACTGGGTGCCACAGCTCGTTCGTCAACTCTGTGATAAGCCTGAGTCTTCCGCCTTTTTTCAGCTTGATATAGATTTCTTTGTAGAACGGCTTCCAATGGTGCTCTTTTTCAATATCAATGAATGCAGGGTCAGGCAAGACAGATAGAAATTCATCAATACTTTCATCGAGGAATCTGGGAACAACGTCTTTAAAAGATCTATTAATGATGGCAACGTTCGAAAGACTGATTCTTGACTGGGCTAGTCTACATTGGTCATTGTCAAGCTCGATTCCAATATATAAGGAATCATGGTCGTTCTTGGCAAGGGTTTCAAGCAATCTTCCGTCGCCCATACCTAGCTCTACTACTAGCCTGGGAAAAGAAGATGGGAAAATTTCGTCCTTTCTTATCACGCCTTTAGCAGCTTGGCTTCCAGCAACTGCTGCACCAACTGAACCGTTTCCTGCTCGATCTGCTGCCTCGGCATGCCAAGCTTACCTGCAAAATGATCAGTGAGTTGATTGATAGTCTTGGTTCCATCGCAAGCGTTCCAGAATTCAATAATTGCTTCATTTACCATGAACCCTTGACTTCTATCATTTGTAAGCACAAGCGAGCCGTCATCTTGCTTTGTAAATACACCCACTTTCAGGGGCTTGCTCTTTTCATAATCGATTTCAAAGCGGAGCTTTGGCTTGCCAAATCCCAGTTGCTCACGAACATCCTGATTCATTTTTTCGATATTCCAAGGAGGGTCCCAGACTATGTTGACATTGACGTTGCCTACACCATTTATTTTTCCTACGTAGCGCTTGACATCGCTTACCAGTGTGTCATGGAGTGGGCAACCTCTAGTGGTCATTGTCATCTTGATGTCTACGTCTCTGCCGTCCGCGATCTTCACGCCATAGATAAGTCCCAGATCCACCACATTAACTGGTATCTCTGGGTCCATACATCTCCTGAGCGCTGCATAAACTTGTTCCTCGGTGATTACTTGTTGTGCTGACATGGCCTGCCTACTACCCTGTACCGTGGATAAAACATGATAAATACTTTATCAGCCAAGCAGTGCTTTAAGATTTCTTTCAAAGGGTGGTCTGAGTACCCCATTCTGGGTAATGATGCCTGTGATGAGCTCTGGAGGAGTGATGTCAAATGCGGGGTTGAAGATTCTTACTCCTTTAGGCGCGGTCCTTTTGTTCCCCACACGGACAACTTCATCTGTCGAGCGCTCTTCAATTGTGATATCATTTGGGCTGCTTTCAAAATCAAATGTAGATAATGGAGCGGCAACATAAAACGGGATGTTGTGTCTCTGGGCAAGAATTGCAACTTGATATGTTCCAATCTTATTGAATACATGGCCTGTGCGAAGTACTCTATCTGCGCCTACTACGACGCGATTGATTGCTCCTGTGGCCATCATATGGCCTACTGCAGTATCAGGTATCAGGCTCACATCAATGCCGTCATGCTGAAGTTCAAACGCGGTTAGACGAGAGCCCTGCATTACTGGACGAGTTTCTGTCGCAATTACACTCACGCGCTTACCTGACTCTCTTGCTGAACGCACTACACCAAGTGCAGTGCCATAAGCTACTGTTGCAAGAGAACCAGCATTGCAGTGTGTAAGGATTGTATCTCCGTCTTTGAACAGTCTGAGACCATGTGCTCCGATTTTCTTATTTGTCTCAATGTCCTCTTCTGCCATCTTTAGGGACTCCTCAAGCACTCCTCTTTTTGCTTCTTGCACTGTCCTAGCATGAATTGCTTTTCCCATCACTCGCTCTAGGGCCCAGAAAAGATTTACTGCAGTTGGTCTTGTTGCGCGAAGCACCTTGAAAGCATTATCAAGATCAATCATCAATTCATGCATAGTTTTAGCCTTACTCTGCTGAGCCGCTAGGGCGAGACCGAAAGCAGCAGTCACACCAATCGCTGGCGCACCTCTTACCACAAGTTTACGGATTGTATCTGCTACATCTTTGTAGTCGTAGCACCTTACGTAGACTAGCTTGTTTGGAAGTTTTCTTTGGTCAATTAAGACTACCGAATCGTTTTTCCACGCAACCGTCAGCAAAAGATCTTGGGTACTAACCAAACATTGTGGAATCTTTTCTGAGATGGTATTAAACCTACCTAACTAGGAAGGTCTACCTATTGATGAAAAGCTGTCTGCATTAAACTTCGTCCTATCAAGGATTCCTCGGGCGTCGTACACTGGTGCATCATTAAGCTCTTTACGTGTGAGATTGCGATAGCCTGTATGATCTGCAATAACCATCACAAGATCTGCTTCGTTTATCGCATTTGATAAGTTCGAGGTTAGTACTATCTCCTTCGGAAGATTATGATCGCTCGTCACGAGCGGGTCATGTATCCGGATCGCTTTTACTTTTAACTTTTTTAGCTCATCGATCACTTTGTAAGTCGGAGACAAGCGCGTGTCAGATACATCGCCTCTAAACGATAGTCCAAGCAATGCAATTGTAGATTTTGAGATATCTTTCTTACCAAGCAATTTTATCGCTTGCTCGACACAATACGCTGGCATAGAATCGTTAAGAGCCCTGCCAAAGCGTACTAGGTTGCACTCAATTCCGCTCAAGCGGGCAGCATGCAATATAAATTGAGGATAAATGGGTATACATGCGCCACCTACACCGGCCCCGGGCTTATGTATGTGGCAGTATGGTTGAGAGTTGGAAGCTTCTCTAACCTGCCAAAAATCGACATCTATTCTTTCGCATAATTTAGCCATCTCGTTAGCAAGAGCTATGTTGACGTCACGGTAAACTCCCTCGAGTAGCTTTTCCGTCTCTGCAGCTCTCAGGCTATCCATTTTTATTACTCCTTTCTTGGCAACCAATGAATAAAGTCTGGCACCGATTTCTAAACTCTTGGGACCCGCGCCCGCCAGGATAGCTGGATATCGCTCTTCGAGATCTTCGATCGCTCTACCTTCGTAGATACGCTCAGGATTATATACCATGTAAAAATCGTCCTCCACCTTAAGCCCACTTTCTGACTCGAGGATCGGCAGGACAATATCTTCAGACGTGCCTGGAGGAACGCTTGGGTTTAACGAAACAAGATCTCCTTTCTTTAGGCCACGACCAATAGCACTTGCCACTTGCTTTACTGCTGCAAGGTCTGCAGAAAATGAATCCGTTAGTAATACTGGTACGCATATCAGCTTGAAATGACTATCTTGCGAAGCGCTAATAGGATCGCTATAAATATAAAAGCGCTTTTCATTAAGGCCCCTTGAAAACGCCTCACCAACCCCAGGCTCGTTTACATGACTCCTGCCCTTTCTCGCACTTTCAAGAACGTCTGGTGACTTGTCGACGCCTATCAGATGTCCGCCAGCTCTTAGCCATGCAGAGGCAAGTGGGGCCCCAACATGCCCAAGACCATACACACAGACTTTGAATTCACCTGATCTTATCTTCCTTGCCAATTCTAGAGTATCATTGTTATATTTGGTGGTAGCCGACATTGCTTTGGCCTCGGTGTGATTCTTCATACAGTATCTGACCGAGATACCGTTCTTTTATTGTATATATTAGAGTTCAATTTCCATAATCTCGTCTAATAAGTTAAATTCGTGTAGGCATTAATATGGCCTTATTGCCAAAGCCAATACCGGCAGCCATAAAGAATTTTGCTAATGAAATTGCGCTTCCGGTTGCGCTTGTAGGTTGCCATACATCGGAAATGTCCTTTGATTGTTGTGAATACGATATGGCTCTGCTTACAACATCTGAAAAATACAACCAGTCAAATCAAGTGGTGCTTGTTGCTGATCATCCGGTGGAGCTAATGTGCATTAAAGGATCAACGAAAAATCATATCGTTGATCTTGCGCACATGGTTATATTGAATGATAATAGTGAGTTTGTGCTATCATCTATATCTCAGAGCATAACAGCAGAAAAATACAAAAAAGTATTGACAGCAGAAGGCAAAAAATTGCTGGTAAGCTGTATCCTATGCCAGCAGAAAATGAAGGAGGCAAAGTGTCCTATACTTGCAGCAGCATGGCTCAAAATTGCTGCTTATGAATTCATCGATGGAATGCTTGCCCTCTCTGGCAAGAAGCCTATGCCTCTGCACATTTTGGAGCAGATGCGACAGAACGATGCTGCGATAGGCGAAGACGGGCTTGAGGTTGCATTAGACTGTATTGGGACTGAGAGGGCTACCCGGCCAGCAATTGTTAGGTCAATACGGGCCATCAACGAGCTAAAGTCCAAAGACTATGATAGGGATCTTGTTGTCACTAAAGCAAATTATCTACTTGATCGCAGTATGTTGCCTGACTGTTATTATTATGTAGGAAGAATTGCAGCAAAAAACCTGGTAGACAGGAATGAGCGGTTTTACAGCCAATACCCAAAGCTCATAGGGGTTGCCCTAGACTTATCGGCTGACATGCCGTATTTGGAGAAAATGCAAAAGCAGCTCTTTAGAGCTGCAAATAGCGGCTTGATAGGCTGAGACTATCTGCGTCTCAGTGCTAGCATTGGAGTCTGCGGTGCTGCTTCGAACCTTGTCCGGGTGGTAGTTCTCTCTCTCAGCTTTGCCTTGTACTTCAAATTCCTTGGTTTTGTCCTTAGTCTATAACCACAACATGGACACCAAAGGCCATCCCATTTTATGAATATCTCACATATTTGACATCTTTTCTGTCCACTAGCAT
>JALZFS010000019.1 GCA_030861405.1 Thermoproteota archaeon
TTTACAAACAGGCCTATTGGGCCAAACTTAGCAAAGAGGGGACTATTAATAAAGCCGCTTACTGCGTCTATGATATGAGTGATGAATTGTTGCTGCTGACCTTGTTTTAGGAAGATGCTAAAGAGAAACTGTTCAATCATTGCCAACTAAACCATAGATCTCTAATCGCCTTTAACCCTTGGTGCCTCTTTCGCGGATATAAGATAATCGACATCCATCGATGAGGTCTTCTGCCAATTAATACATAGCTCCGGATCAATTGCAATATCGACCAATAAAATTGCTGGGCTACATCCCGATGCGCCGGAACATAAGTGTTAATGACGCGACCAAAACGTGCGAAACCCCTATAATGTTTAAAATACTATTTCAAATATGGTGGAGGAGGCAAGTTCACAAGACAAAATAGCTGCAGACTTCCAGTGCTTCGTATGCGGTGCCATTTTCACAACTGAGCAAGATAGACGCCAGCATCAAGAAAAGGAAATGCACGCAGCAACAGATCAGGAAGATGTTGAAACAGTAAAGAGACAGACAGAACTAAGTGAGATGCATAAACAACCGTACGAGTCAGTGTAGAAGCTATAACTGTTACAAGTCGCGGTCACAATACATTTTGCTACATATGATGGAATGAAGGCGTAGCCGAAAAGGCAGCCTCGTCATGTTATGAAAATAAAATATGGCTAGTGGAATGGATTCCATATGACAGCATATAGTACACATTCTCGCTGGCGGAGAATAAAATCACTACCGCTTCTTGAAAATTCTGTCTGCCTCACTAATTGCAGCTTTTCAGAAAGTTTTTCCATAATGAAGATAACTTGGTAGCAAAAACGGATAATTAGTCTATCGGCTGCTACTATGTATGGTGAGAATGGCAGCATTTGAGTGACCAACAGCAACAACAGCTTTATCAATACAGCGTTAAAATAGAGATGACTGCCAAAGGTCTGGCCATGCCTACTATACATGTATACTCAAATGACATGGAAGCGGCCAGAAAACAAGCAGTCGAACAATACTCTAAGGTAATAGAAGATCTAAAAGATAAAGGATTGCAGGTGGCATATTCGGAGGCCAAATCCTGAGATATATCATCATCAATCGTTACGGTCTCAATAGCAACAGGTATGTATATGTGCAATAAGAGAGGGTTTCGATCCTTCATCGTTTAACTGAGCTGGCTGTAAGTTTTTTAGTTATGTTGCCGGCAACATAACTAGCCATAGTCATTGTCATATCTGCAAGATTACTGGTGAATCAAGTGCCAAAAAGTGCCAATCAGACTTCATAGAGAAATCCCGCCGTGTTTTTATTTTTATTTTAAGCCGGTAGAGATATTCAAGATATTCGACTGGTTGTTGAATCATAAATGAGCCTAAAACTTCGACATATAAAGCTAAAAAGAAAGAGAAAGGGGGATATATGTGAGTGGACCGCTTTCAGTCCCACTTGCTCCACGCGGCCATCCAACGGTATGTCCACGTATTGAGCTTCGCACCTAACGCAGCGATAGGGACCGTCAGCACTGCACCTGCACCTGAACCCAAGGCTACAGGACTGTTGTAGAACTTACCGACCTGAGGCTCGATAGGAGTCATATATGCCGGCAGCGTAGGCCTTGGATACTTGAATGCCACTTCGAGCGGATCTCTTATTAGCAGCAGGTTAATCATGTTGAACAATGGCATTGAGAGTCCAACAAGCGTCCCGCCTATGATTATTGCAGCATGTTTGTTTCTCCGTGTCGCCCAATATGTTAGGTCCATAAGCATCGCAGAGGGTATCCATATAGGTACCGCAATGAAGTCATAGGGATAACCCAGCGCAAACCATGCACCCTTGGCAACCCAAGTGTAGATAGTCATGATTGTCGCATAATATGTGGCAGTTCCTGGAACTCCTGTGAACAGCATGTAGTATATCGCGCCCACCGCAAGCATCGTGGATTGAGAGATCGAAAACACCACAAAAGATGTCCAAGCCCAGTCTGTGTAGAAGATATAGTCTCCAGCGTTGATGGTTAGCAGTGTGCTGTTGACAGCAACCACTACAATGAATAGATAGTGCGTTGTGCGTCTAAGCCAGACCATTATCTACCCAGACATAGACGTAGTATATAAAATTTTATGTATAACAAAAAGTCTCTTACAGGCGAACGCCCTTAAAGCCAAGCGGAGAATATTTCACGACAAACAGCTGCAGTATTTTATTGATTATGTCAACAATCAAAAAGAAAGATTAACAGTCGAAAAGTGGAAACAAAAATAAGAAGAAAAAAAGGACCTAAGCCCTTACTGGTTTCTCGTGTGCAATCTTCATAATGAAGAAGAACCCAAGACCTTCGATGACAGTCAGGACGGACAGCGCATAAATGCCGCTAGGCAATGGATATGCCCATGGATAGACTGTGACTCCTACATAGACTCCACCTGCAGTTGCAGCCCAGCACAGTGCAAATCCAATTATGTAAATGCCATTCATGTTTTCAACTCTGCGGCCTATCATGCGTTCTATGTCGTCACGAGTTTCGCCTCCACCGCCACCAGTCCTGCGTCCACCGCTTCCGTACCCCTTTGGTAGTGTCATTTGCTGTATAATCAGAATATGGCCTTTTAAATTTTGCTGTTAGGCATACAAGCAGACTTGGCAAACGGGAAATGTGTCAGTTTTAAAAAAGAAGAAAAAACAGGTCGTTATGTAGAGCGCTTCGTGCCGAAGAGCTGACTACCTAGGTTTGTGCGCCCTGCCCTAGTAGTGACGATTATCAAGCCTGCCATAGCTGCTACTGTCGTCATTATGGCCAAGTTTACAGGGAACTCCGGGACAACAATGATATTAAAGTCTGCAGTTTGGATTATTTGTCCAGTAGGACGGCTTCCGACTGAATTCATTGTGACCGAAACGGTTTGAGGCCCTGTACCATTGAATATGACTTGCTGAGTACCGTTCCCAGACCCAGCTAACTGATCTTTAAATTGCTGTACGGTCGTGCCGTTGGCATTCTTTACAGCAAAGTCATAGGCAACATTTTGTAAGGGAAATCCATGTGAGTCCTGGAATGTAACGCCAAAGCTTACCTTACTGTTTGGTTGAATTTGAACAGGATTCCATGTTAATATAACGTGGGATCCGTCATTAGTTGTCCTATCGAGTGGCGGTTTAGCAGCTTGTGTTGCTGAAGCTGCCACTGCTGGCTGACCTGTGCCTGTTTCTAACAGCTCAAAGCTATATTGGATCGGCTGGGGGGGCGTCGTTACATCTGCATACGTCACTGCCTTGACAGGGAACGGAAAACCGCTCGCTACCCATACGTTGCTGTCGACACCCTTGTGCCAAGATACGCGCGTTGCATCACAAGAAGTTGCGCCGCACAACTCCTGAGCTCCTGCAAATGCTACTTTTTCTGTTCCAAATGGTTTGACTTCTTGACCACCAATTGCAGCTATCTTGCCCCAGGATCCTGCTGTCAGCGACAAGGGCGCAGATTTTGTAGTGAAGGCATCTAACCATAGGAGGGAGTCCTGATAGCCACCAATAAACTGATTCATCTCAGGGGGGACGTCACCACCTGCAAGCGGAGACATAGTATCTGAAAGCTTTAGGGTTCCTTGCAAGACTCGACCACCGGTCTCGACATATGCAGGAACTATCCAATTGTCGCCTTGCTGCTCTTTGAAGTATAATGTCAAAACATAAGGTTGCCGTTCATTTGTGTCATAGTCCTGAATTTGATATTTGACATACATGTTCTGCTTTACGCCTATCCCAGGATACCAAACATTTCCTCCTTGAGCGAAAGCGCTATTTTTCATATTCAGAGTTCCAGGCACAACAAGTATCAAAGCTATTAGAACAATGACGACAAAGTCAGAACTCATTATTAGAAATAGAAATATAGCAATTGATAAATGTTTGTTCTCCTTGAGATAAACAGATAAGTAGTGGAGAAGTTAAAAACAAATGGCGGACATAGGAAATGTGCAACTGTCCCAAGGTAACTTTCTATGAAGTAGAATTCAAGCTGGTTGGAATGAAAGTCGTAGCTAACCATAAGAACTGCGGCGACTTTTTAAACGAAGACCAATTCTCCCAATTCGAGAATGAACTGACAAAGTACTGGGGTTTTGTTGAAAAGTGATTGTCTTCTCTTTTGTATAAAAAAGATTATTATAACTTAAATATGTCGATACGGCCTCCCGTCTGTGCCTGGTTGCGCGTCAACTTTATTAATGCCGGCTTAGATTGCGTTCTAGGTGATTTTGGATGACCAAAATGTTGAACGTAAATATCGACACGTCCGGTGTAGAAACAAATGAAGCCAAGGAGTGGGTTAACGAGCTTGCCAATGTGTATGCGGATATGCAGATTGATGACGTGAATGTCTCTGGCAACAAAGTCTCATTCAAGGCGGGCTTCCAAGGTATGGAAGACACCGAGCCCGACGACATCAAGACAAAGATTGAAGAGTATCTCACAATGAATGAGGCGTTTCAAGCTAAGAGCATAGATGTTCGCTGACGATAGGACAAACCTCGCGCGCCAATTTTTTCTATCCTTTATATTATCAGTGTTTATAAATCAGCATCAACAGTTACTAAGTCTTAAATAGAGAAAATTATGGGTATTTTGCGAATGACTTGTAAAGGTATATGCATTCGTCACAAGGCTCAAAAGCCAGTTGGCTCTGGCAGGTATGCTAGTGGACAGAAAAGATGTCAAATATGTGAGATATTCATAAAATGGGATGGCCTTTGGTGTCCATGTTGTGGTTATAGACTAAGGACAAAACCAAGGAATTTGAAGTACAAGGCAAAGCTGAG
>JALZFS010000054.1 GCA_030861405.1 Thermoproteota archaeon
TAGTAAAAAGAAAAATGATGCCAGCACTGCTGCTTCCCGACCGCTCTCGCAGGTCAGTAACACAGCAGCGACAGCAGGTTTGACTTCCGGGTTCGGAATGGGACCGGGTCGCACCCTGCCGCTATGGCCGGCTTATCCTAACATTTGCAAAGGGGCTAATTTAATCTTGCTCAAATAGAATAAGAGCCATCATGAGCATAGAGTAATTTTTGTCCCAACAATATTCAGAGACAATCATGATAGATGAACTTCTATCTGACATCCCACCATATTCATAGGCTATATCTTGATTTCTATTATTAAACCAAGAGCTGAACTAAAATATAAGATCCCAGAACCAATAAGGCTTTTATAATATCAGTAGCGCTACAACGCGAGAATCGTTAAATGTATTTTGAGCCGTAAGGCTATCTCGTGCTATAAATGGAATCGATTTCATACTGCAGTATCGTGCATTGTACCGCCATTTCCACCTTGCAAACTATCACGTATAAAAATAAACTCAAAAGGCAATTGAAGTTGACGATGTTTTTAAGGACTAGACTCTGTCTTAAGGTCTAAAGCCAGTGTATATGCCTCTCCAGCAGAATAGGTGCCAAGCAAGCTTAAAATTGTCATGCTTGAGCGGTATGTATATAATGCATTATTGCAAAAATTACATATAATTGGACAATTCTGACGCAAGAAATACTCATCGGGTTGCAGTACTTGACGAGGAGCTATGTCAGCCAAGAAAGTGTGGTTTGGAGTGTATTGTCTACTGTCCAGTGAATAAGACTGGCGGTGAATGCATCATCCAACGCCCAGAGGATGGTAAAGCCGTAATATCTGAGGATCTATGCACAGGATGCGGCATTTGTATCAAGAAATGTCCTTTTGACGCAATAGTAATTGTTAATCTTGCAAAAGAGCTATCTGAACATAAAATTCACCAATATGGGATTAATTCCTTTAGACTATATCGCCTGCCAATGCCAAAGAAGGGTACAGTTGTAGGTTTGGTCGGAAGGAATGGAATGGGTAAGTCTACAATTGTTAATATTTTATCGGGTAGCATAAAGCCCAATCTTGGAAAGTACGATCAAGACGTTTCTTGGGATGATATTCTGAAATATTATCAAGGTACTGAAATGAAGTCCCACTTTGAAAAAATAGCGAATGGTACTATGCGTGCTTCAATCAAACCACAGCTGGTATATCTTATACCAAAAGCATTCAAAGGGACTCCCAAGGAACTGCTAAGAAAATACGATGAGCGCAAAGTAGCCGATAGCCTAGCACAACAGCTTGATCTGCAGAACATATTGCATCGTGACATATCCCTGCTGAGTGGTGGCGAACTTCAGAGACTTGCAGTAGCTGTTGCAGCTGCAAAGGACGCTGAGTATTATTTCTTTGATGAGCCATCTTCATATAATGATGTTTACCAACGTCTAGCAGTTGCCAAGGTAATAAGAGAGCTGGCAGAGCACGGTAAGAATGTGATGGTTGTAGAGCATGACATGACACTTCTTGATTATCTGTCCGATTATGTCCATATCGTTTATGGCGAGCCAGGGGCATATGGCATTGTGTCTGGTATGCAGAGCACAAAAGTGGGCATCAACAATTTCCTTGAAGGCTTTTTGCCTGCTGAAAATGTACGCTTTCGGGACAAGGCGTTCCAATTTGATATTACTTCCTCAAACGAAGATACCCTTCTCGATACCCCTATTGTCAGATATTCTGCCTTGACCAAATCATTTTCATCATTTAGACTCAAAATGGCGGCCGGCAAGATAAGAAGAGGTGAAATAATTGGAGTCATTGGTGCTAACGCACTTGGTAAAACCACTTTTATGCGCATGGTTGCAGGTGTTAACAAGCCGGATTCAGGTACAATAGATATAGGTGCTACAATATCCTACAAGCCGCAGTACTTGAACCAAGAGTATAATGGGGACGTACGATCATTGATGTATACAGCATATATGAATCCCCTTGAAGGTTCATCTGTAGAACAGAATGTCATTATTCCAATGGGTGTAAAGAAACTCTATGAAAAGAACGTACGGAACCTAAGCGGTGGCGAACTCCAAAAGGTCGCAGTTGCAGCATCCTTATTGCGCCAAGCAGATATTTATGCACTAGACGAGCCATCTGCATTTCTTGACGCAGAGGATAGGATCGCAGTCGCTAAGTTCCTTCAGCGATTTGTAAGGACCCATGGTAAATCGGCAATTATTATTGATCATGATATACAACTGATCGATCTGGTGTCAGATACTTTGATAATATTTGAAGGACAGCCTGGCCTTGAAGGTTCTGCTACTGCTCCAATTAAAAAAGAAGAGGGTATGAACCGGTTCCTCAAGGCACTTTCAATTACATACAGGCGTGATGAAAAAACGGGCAGACCACGCGTCAATAAATGGGGCGGCAGACTTGACCGTGAACAAAAGGAGTCTGGCAATTATTACTATATCAAGAACCAGTAATGCCACACCTGCTGAAAAATTTATTATCCTTCATCCTGGCACCAAACGAAGTCTCACGTGTGTACTCTGCATTCGATCAGATAGGCGACATCGTAATCATTAAGATACCTGATGACCTGACACCAAAAAAGAAACTGATAGCTGACATAGTCCTTGCTAATGTTAAGACTGCCAAGGCGGTTTTTGCTCAGATCTCGCCAGTGAAAGGAGATTATCGCATTCGCGAGTTAGAATTTGTTGCGGGTGAGAACAGAACAATTACAGAGTACAGAGAACATGGCTGTAGGTTTAGAGTAGATGTTGCCAGGACATATTTTTCACCCCGGCTATCAACTGAAAGACTCCGGATTGCAAGTATGGTACGTGAACATGAAACTATAGTCAATATGTTCGCTGGTGTGGGAACCTACTCAATTATAATGGCAAAAATGAATAAGTCCTGTAGGGTCTATAGCATCGACTCTAACAATGTTGCTGCAGACTTATGTCAAGTAAATGCTAGACTGAATAAGGTAGAAGATAGGGTCATTTCGATTTGTGGTGATGCTGCTAACGTTATCAAAGAGAAACTTGCAGGTCAAGCTGATAGAGTTCTTATGCCGCTTCCAGAAAGAGCAAAAGACTTTATCGACCCTGCAGTGCTTGCACTTAATAAAAAAGGTGTCGTGCATTATTTTGTTCATATCAAGGCCGACAGCAAAAAGGCAAGTCTGGAGCTGGGATTGCAGGATGTGCATAATGCTTTTACAAAATATGATCACAATGTACAAAAGATAAGAGTTGTGAGAGAAGTGGGGCCCAGGATATATCAGATCGTGGCAGATGTTTCTGTCAGTGAAAACTAGCGCGATTTTCCTTCTTCCCTTGGCGCCGTGAGCATTGTGTATCCTATCCATCCAAGCACGGTTAGAAGAATTGCCACTGCAGCCAAGACGGTAAACTGCAGTATTAGCATGCTCCATTCTGTTCCCAGCAGAAAATATGTGTAAGTAATAAACACAATGATGGAAACAAACAGAAGTGCAGCGCCAGCTCCTCTGCCTCCCTTCCTCTTAGCATTCATAGTGCAAAGGGCATTTTCTGCATCTTAATAATCTTTTTAGCTCAGCTCTAGGGCCATGAGGTATGCATCCTCGCCATCCCTATAGTAGGATCGCAACCTCGATTTTGTCTCAAAACCCAAATTTTGGTACATCTTGATTGCAGTAGTATTGCTGACCCTTACCTCGAGATAGATCTCGTCAGCCTTTTTTTGAAGTACCCCATTAATTCCTTCAAGCATCAGTGCCTTGCCAATACCCTTGCCTCTGTGCTCTTCTAATACTGCAACAGAAACAACATGACCTTTTTTAACAAACCCAAGCTTCCGAAAGTTTGAAAATCCAAACTCAATCTTGCACATTATATAGCCTGCAATTTTGGCGTTCAGCTCTGCGATAATGAACGCCTCTGGAAGTTCTCGTAGAATCGATTCAAAAAAGTAGTCAGAGTAATGCTCCGGCAGAGCAGACATATTAATATCTATTACCGCCTGGAGATCATCTCCTTCGCATCGGCGAATGATGTAGTCACCCACTTTTCGCAAAGCCGTTTGCAAAGCAATAACTAAACCAGGAACACACTATTTAACCTTACATACTCTCCGCGGCGACAATATTTTAATTGGGTTAACTCAAAAGGAATATTCAGTGGCTACTATCTTTCTAAACAGTAATTATTCTCGTGTAGTTTCAATAGTTTCCTCATTCTTTATCATAAGAGATACACAGCTTAACATTCGAGAAAACTATATTGAGTTCTTGGTTGCCAATGCTGACATCAAGGATAAGTTTCCTCTCTTGCTCAAAGAGCTTGGTAAGGTAGGTATGGTCGCTACTGCTCGAAGGCAGAAATATTTTTCCAGGCTTATGCCTGCTCTATCGTCAACTATACGATTCCAGATAGGAGAAGGTGGAATAGTTATCACTGTATTTAGTGCTCCAAAGCAAAAGATTATCCCTAAAAGAAAACTGCATTTGCCTCTTCTATTCTTTGCACTCGCCGTCGCCTTTGTATTCTACGATGGCCTCATGCGCTCCGGTACTACATTTGCCAAGACCTATGTGAGTGATCCTGTCTTGCTTGCAATCGCCTATACAATGTCGCTTATGGGAATATTAGGTATACACGAGCTTGGACACATGATCGCTCTCAAGCATTATGATATCAAGGCATCATGGCCTTACTTTATACCCGGTATTCCTGGTCTTATTCCGACATTTGGTGCCTTGATAACTCAACAAAGCCGGATGCCTACTAAGAATGTCATGTTCGACGTTGGCATTGCAGGACCAATCGCCGGCTTGATAATAACAATAATTGTATCGATCTATGGCTCTGCTCTATCTACTCTTATACCTCTAGAGGAATACATGAGGCTATCTGAGCAAAACCAGTTATTTACGTTCCATACTGGCCTACTCATGATGGCCACCCTCCATATGACTGGTAAGATTGTAGAGAATACGGTTTTGGTGATGTCTCCACTTCTTTTTGCCGCATGGATAGGATTTGCACTTACTGCTGTCAACCTGGTTCCTGCTTGGCAGCTTGATGGTGGACATCTCGCTCGCGCCATGTTTGGGGAGCGTTGGCACAGAATTATTACCTATGCAGGGATAGGAGTGTTGTTTATAATGGGATTTTGGCCCATGGCAATACTAGTCCTGATATTTAGTCAAAGGGTCCCCAGTAATACTCCGCTAGATGACGTCACGCCCCTGTCTCCAAAACGCAAAATACTCTTTTTCATAGCCCTTGGTCTTGCAGTCGTCAGTGCCCCGATCCCCAGCTCTATCCTGCCTTGGGCTTAAGTATAGTAACGTTGGGATCCGAGACGATGAGCACTTTGAAGTTCTTGCCATAATTTTCTGCCAATTTTTGCAAAATATCTTTCATGCCATTATAGACTGTAAAGCCGAGTTTTGTCTTGGCATAATAATGAGGTAGGGTGGATACAAGACCCAGCTTGTATTTCTGCAACAGTTCTTCTATGAAGAGCAAATGTTCAAGGCCATCAATGTAAGGGGCTTGGTGTAGTCGTTCTGGTTTGAGGCGCCCCTCTATGAACATCTGAAGCGCTCCGCCTCCGATACCTTCACGGCTCTCTGCAAGCAGTACTGCGGTGCCACCCTCCTTGACAATGTGGATAGAGTTCCACAGCGAGTTGAGTGCTGTGGCAAGCGTCGAATGCCTGTTGACTTCCCCACCTGTACTTATTATAGCACATTTGACAGACTCAGTTTCGACGGTCGAAATTGACTGAAGCTGTCCAATCGCCTTGTCAAAGGCTTCTTTGATGCTACCCGTATGGATTCCTGCTATATTTTCATTATTTGCTACCAGTTCTATGCTTTGCGCTTGTATGCCATCAATTGCAGAAGTGGCGACTTCCAGAGGGCCTCCCACAATGCCAGGTGCTGGCCTATTGTCCTCTCTTGCTTTGAATGCTTTTGCCATCTGCTCTGCAAGCAAGTTCCGCAGTAGTGTAGTCGGCGCACCTGCAAATCCAAACAGCGGATCGTAAGCAACATTAGAAACGATGATGGTGTTTTGGAATTCGGCCAGTCGTGGATTCAGAGACTGATAGTCAACGCGGTTTATTGGAATGGTTTTATTGTCCGCGAAGCTGGTGAGCAGGCTGCCTGCCATCTTATCCGGAACATCGATTGTGACACTGAAATCCTTTTTGCGCGCTTCGTCTACAAGCATTTTTATAATATTGGACGCAGCCTTTGATCTAGATAGAACTAGAAAGAGCATTTTATCTGTTAGAGGTATGCTAGATGCTAATGCTGTCTTAATTTTCTCTTCTGATAACACCTGAAATCCTGGTGAGATTTGGTTTGCCAAGTTTTCAAACCTAATGTCAAGCACGACGTCAGTACTGCCGTATTTGAGCCAAATCTCTGGCATCGGGTCTCTATGCTTTATGAAGAATTAAAATAAATGCCTTTTACATGTATTAATGTGACAATACTGCCAAAGGACTTCGTATTTGAGTTTGCCTCTTTTTTGCTCAAGAGTAACTCTCTGAAGTTTGGAGTGTTTACTCTTGCAAGCGGAAAGCAGAGTGCATACTATATCGACCTCCGGATGCTGCCCAGCTTTCCAGAATATTTTCGACTCGTGATAAATGCATTAAAAGACACTATAACAAGAAAGGTAGGCAATTTTGACATCATTGCCTCAGTCCCTACCTCTGGTCTCGTATTTGGTTCTGCCCTCGCCTATGAGATGAATAGACCTTTCATTTATGCAAGGATACAGCCGAAAGGCTATGGTACTGAGAAGTTCGTTGAGGGCTTCTTAAAGCCCGGTTCCAAAGTGGTGATTGTAGATGATGTTGCAACCACTGGCACCTCTGTTAGCAGAGCAGCTGAAATAATGAGGGCTAATGGTGGTATCGTGGAACACGTAGTGGCACTCGTGGATCGTCATGAGGGTGCAGAAGATAAATTGAGAAAAATGGGAATAAAACTCAGCGTGGTGGCAGACATCAACGAGATTGTAAACGCTCTGTATAAGTCAGGGCTAATAGATGAGAATGCATTGGAATCCGTATTAAAACAAATGCATACGCATGGTGAATATGAATATGAATAGATTAACTAACCCTCGTAAATCATCAGGTTCTTCTCTTCCAAGAGCATATGGAGGTTGTGTACTGCACGATATACTTCACTTTCTTTCTTCGCGCCTGTACATACTAGCTTACCTGATGCAAAGAGTAGGATGACCGTCTTGGGGTCCAGCATCCTATGAATAAGGCCAGGGAACTGCTCTGGCTCGTACATACTGCGCGGCAGCACTCTAGCAGCCAGCTCTAGGTGAATCTTGCCTCCAAGGCTCGCCGATGCCACTATGTTTTGAATCTCGATCTGTGGCTCATGCTCTAGCGGTATCCCTCCTTTTTTAAGCTTCAGGACAACGCTCTTTACTGCCTGAATTGCCATCTTTTCTGACTTCGCTCCTGTGCAGACCATCTTGCCCGAACTAAATATCAAAGTCGCGGTCTTAGGTGACCTGAGCCTAAACACTAAACCTGGGAACTGATCAGGATGATATTCCACATCTGGAAATATCTGAGTAATGAGGTTAAGGTTGACAGTCTGGTTCACCGTGGCAGAAGCGACCACATTCTCGATGCTTACAATCGGCTTGGTCTGCGGCATATGCCGCTTTATAAAGGTGTTATATATATATCTGCTTGCTGGTCTTCGAGAAAATTTTAACCTGTCATCATGGTGCTCACAATTTGTCACTTTTAGCTTAGAGAAGTGTAGGTTCCCCTGCTAGTGATATCTATTCGCCAATTATCTTTACTAGCACCCGTTTTTGTCGCTGGCCATCAAATTCACCGTAGAATATCTGCTCCCACGGTCCAAAGTCAAGCTTACCGTTAGTTATTGCTGCTATTACCTCTCTACCCATTATCTGCCGCTTCAGATGCGCATCAGCGTTGTCCTCTCCTGTCTGATTATGCAAGTAACTATCTGGTGAGCGGGGTGCAAGCTTTTCAAGCCATCTATCAAAATCCTGATGTAAGCCCCTCTCGTCATCATTAATGAATACACTGGCAGAGATGTGCATTGCATTGATAAGACATATGCCTTCCTTAATGTCACTTTCTGAGACTATCTTTGAAATTTGTGGCGTTATATTGATAAATGCACGCCTAGTTGATGTGTTAAATGTGAGATATGCAGTCTTGGACCTCATGTTGATGGCTTATCTGAACCGTCAGTCGTCGCAGGCAGTGTATCCTTATCGTTTTTCTTTCTTCCAAGCTTATTGAAGAATAAGATTGCAAGGATAATCGCAATTATGATATAGTTGACAGGTGGACTAATCACTTTTGTTATTACTCCGAGACCCGGAATGACATAAACTACTTTGCCAATGTAGTCATCTTGCCTGATCGGGTAGTCGGTTCCTGGTATTGATCCAGGATTCGCATCTCCCTTTGTCCTGATCACCATTTGATCATTTCTGTCTACACCAATAGCTGCAATCCGATGTACAATGACCCTATCGTGACCCTCCGGCCTATTGAACACGATAATGTCCCCCACATGGAGCTTATCCCACGACCCCCCGTCTCTCACAATAAGAACGTCATTGACCTTAAGTACAGGCTCCATACTGCCGCTTGAGACAACGTAAAATGGATTCGCACCAAACGCGAACCAGATGCCCAGCCATACCACAAGAACGCCGATGCCAATGATTATGACATCTTTGATAGCAACTGGCAGCCTAGATTTATCCTTATCTAGCAACGCAGAAAGTAGTCATGTCCTTCGTTAGATAAACCTTTACAATCTACCGCATATCAAATTTTTCCATTATCGACTTACGAAGACGCGCCATCTTGGACATCATTATTGATAGAATGTCCACAGTTTCATCCTTGTCTGGCTGTCTGCCATTCTTCGTCTGGAAATGCGCGATAAAATCTCCCATAATCATGCCGCAGATAAGACCATATGTAAAATCCTCGATATCCACTTGGTGTTGTATCATCTTGCGTGCTAGTCCTATTGGCATCTTTGGATCGCGAGTGGCTGCTTTGATAAGATATTCTAGCTGCTTCCTGTCATCGTCCGTTAAGCCCATTACTTGAGTGTCTCAACACATGTTTGTTTAATAATGCTAACCTTTTTTATTAGCTGATTGTTGTAAGGCTCATTAATGTCAAATAACGCGTGCTCCGTAATCCTCTTGGAGCTTGGCATCGCAGCGTTTGATTCCAGCGGCAGCTTAGTAACATCAAAAAAGTTTGATAATGCCGTTAGGTCTTATAGGTTACTCAAAAGCGGAGTGACTCTTAATGAAATAAGATGGCTTCTTGAGAAGTTGCGTTCGTTTGAGTCAGTATCGACGAATGATATAAGCATTGTTGCAGTATTACGACAGGCTGGCTTGAATAGTCAGCTGATGTCTGACGATCAGCACCAGTATATCCAAAACAGCAAGCCCCGTTTAATAGTAAAGGCTGGTTTTGCCAGCAATGAGCGGGAAGCAATGCAAGCTTTACAGGAATTTGCCATAAACCTATCATCGTCAAAAGTAAAAGAGGCATCTGAAAGGCTTGATCTTCACATAGTCCAGTCAATCAATGGGCTGGATGAGCTGGACAAGATAATCAATACAGTGGGTGCAAGGATGAGAGAGTGGTACGGACTTCACTTTCCAGAGCTTGACAACCTCGTACAGAGTATTGTTGTATATGCTCAGATAATAAGTCAAGCTGGTTTGCGAGAGAATATTACTGTAGAAACTTTACAAAGTATTGGCTTGCAGGACAAAAAGATCGAAGTAATACTTGATGCAGCAAGCCGCAGTAAAGGTGGAGATATGACCCCTGAGAACCTTGCAATAGTCAAGCGTCTTGCAGATCAGGTAATTGCACAATCGGATCTGCGCAGGGCACTTGCAGAGCATATTGAACTTGCAATGGAGACCATAGCTCCTACCGTAAAAGAATTGCTAACCGCCGCAGTAGGTGCAAGGCTAATCGCCAAGGCTGGCAGTTTGGCCCGCCTTGCTATACTGCCTGCTAGCACGATTCAGATACTGGGTGCCGAAAAAGCGCTGTTCCGCGCCCTTAAGACTGGCGCTAGGCCACCTAAGCATGGGTTGCTCTTTCAGCATTCACTAATTCATTCTGCGCCCAAATGGCAGCGAGGCAAGATAGCAAGAGCAATTGCCTCTAAGGTTGCAATAGCTGCAAGGATTGACTATTATCGACATAGCGGTAAGGATAGCACCGTTTATGATAAGCTTAACAACCGCATCAATGAAATTCGTCAGAAATACCGGGAACCTCTCCCTGAGAAGGAGCGGGAGAGGAAATATAGGGAGCACATTCAGCGCCAGCATCAGGACAAAGCTGGCCGTAATGTGGCAAGAGATAAACGTGACAAGAGAAACAAGAAGGACAGAAGAAAGCGATTTGGAAAGCGACGCTATTAAATGGATTTTGATAAACGGTGAGAAAAATGTTGCGACTCTTAATTTAGTAAAAGGAAATAACGTCTACGGAGAAAAACTGATAAAATATGATGGTGAGGAATACCGGGTTTGGGATCCCTTTAGAAGTAAGCTGGCTGCTGCCTTAAAAAAGGGAATGAATAAGATGCCGATAAAGAACCATAGCAAAGTGCTGTACCTCGGTGCCTCTACTGGGACTACTGTAAGTCACATATCTGATATTGTGGGCCCGTCTGGTATGGTATTTGCAGTTGAGCCGGCTACCCGAGTTGCAAGGGATCTTATTGAAAATGTAGCTTCAAAGCGCAAGAATGTAGTACCAATAATTGAAGATGCAAGAAAACATCACTCCTATTTTGCAATATTTGGTAAAGTGGATATCCTCTACTGCGATATTGCGCAACCTGACCAGACGGACATTGCGATTGCAAATTGCTTGGCATATTTAAAACCAGGTGGCATAATGTTATTGGTAATCAAAACAAGAAGTATTGATGTAACTATGGATCCACGAGCGGTAGTCGCACAGGAAGCAAGTAAGCTTGAAAAGAATGGTTTCCTGATAGAACAGATAATTAACCTGGAGCCTTTTGACAAGGATCATAGTCTGATATGTTGCATCTACAAGCATTAAAACTGTCTTGAGCCATGTGGTCAAGCATGAGCCGTAGCGGCTTCCATGACTTTCTTGTAAATTCTGGGGCAGAGCCGTTTTTGGCTACCCATTCTTGAATAAAGCGCATAGTGCGTTCATCAGAGGGATAACCGCTACCTATGCTTCCATACTTGCTGCGTATATGTTGAATCTCTTGATCCCTTGTTATCTTGGCAATTATCGATGCAGCTGATACGACTGTATTAATTGCATCTGCATGATGCATGGAATGTAACGTTGGCTTACATGTAAGATGGCACTCCATGTATTCCCTATACCTCTTAGGGTTGACATCGCAGCAGTCAACATAGACCTCGTCTACTCCAATAGTGTTGATTATGCTGGCCATGACCTTTGCCTCCAGCCTGTTGAGTTCCCTGAGTGACACACTGCCGTCAACTTCAACAGGATCTATTTTGTGAATACAAACCGAGTCGATGACTTTCATTATTTCTCCAAAAAGCCTAGCGCGTGATTTGGGACTAAGAGCCTTGGAGTCTTTAATACCCATCTCATACAAAAGAGCGATCTTTGACTCTCGGATACCAACTCCTGCAACAACAAGGGGGCCAATGATAGAGCCGCGGCCTGCTTCATCAACACCGCCGACTAGAATGCCGTCGCCCTGCAATAGCAAATTGTCGACCAGTATACTTAATCGCTGCTATTTATTATTAATTACGCTTATAAAACAAGAATACGTCTTTTTGCTATTATAAATAGCGCGATTATGCATCTCTGCTATGACAGGTTTTGTCACTATAGTTGAGGGAAGAACGAAGCTTGTTGTACCAAAGTCATCGCTTACTGCCAAGGTTATTCCGAAGATGCCTGCTTTCTTCAACCCTGCTGCTAAACTTAACCGCGACCTCTCCGTATTAGCATATAGTGCATTTGCATCTTCCTCTGGAAAAAAGATATTCGCCGATTCGCTCACAGGTATTGGAGCACGTGCTCTCAGAGTTGCTGTTGAGATTCCGCAAATTGAGCAGGTCTATGGTAATGATATCAACTCTGTTGCAATAGAATCTGCAAAAGGAGCTGCCAAGCTTAATTCTGTAAGCGACAGATGCCATTTCTCAACCGATGAAGTATGTAAGTTCCTTTTAAGGGGTGACAACAGAGGCGATCGCTTTTCCATTGTTGACCTAGATCCCTTTGGCACTCCTGCAAAGCATATCGATTGCGTGCTACGATCTATCATTGACAATGGACTTATCTCGATAACCGCAACAGACACTGCGGTCTTGTGTGGGATATATCCTAAAGTATGCTTGCGCCGTTACTACGGTAAGCCGCTCAACAACAGTTATGGTAGCGAAACTGCAATCCGGCTCCTACTCTCGCTTGTTGCATTAACCTCTTCTAGGCTTGAACTTGCTATCAAACCCGTCTTTGTCCATGCTATGTTGCACTATCTTCGTATCTATGCGAAAGTATCTGTCAGCAGCAGCCAGGCAAATGACGTTTACGACAACATCGGCTACATAATGCACTGCTTCCAATGTGGCCATCGCTTCAGTATTAAAGAATATACAAAAGATAAATGTGAGCTATGCAACAACCACTTGGCTATCGGTGGCCAGCTCTGGACAGGGCCTCTACACGACAGGGAATTCGTTGGGAAAATGTTAGAGCAAGGCCCAGACAGACAATGCAAAAAGGTGCTTGAAGCTGCAGCAGTAGAAGCAAGCGAAATACCCTATTATTTTCGGACAGATGAGATTTCTGCAAAGCTCAAGACAAATCCCCTGTCCGTCAAAAGAATAATTGAAAAACTGCGCGCTGCCGGGTTTGTTGTATCCCCGGCTTCACTGAATACTAATGCATTTAAGACAGATGCAAGGATTGACTCAATTCTAGATGCAGTACGCTAGATAGGCATGACGTTTATAGACTCATTGATATAGCCCTCCCATTTCTGTTTTAACTCCTCTAGTTTAAGATTAGAATCAATCCTTTCATGATTCTCGATTCTTGTTTGCATAACGTCAAGATATTGTAAGAAACTGTTAAGCGCTTGAATGTAGAGGTCGTAGCTCCGCTGCCATGCTTCAGCTGGCGAGGCGCTGTCAAGCTGATTTAGCATATTCTGTATATTTGCTCTGTCGATATTTATCTGGTCCAATATGTCTGCCGATGTCGCGTTGCCAATTTTCCATTGCTCAAACTTTGACTGAATGCCAGCAGCAATGTCCTGATTCCTGGAATACACATCAGAAATGATCTCGTTGTCAGCGCGTGGTGCTTGTATCAAGCTGCCAGGCCTGCTCTGTGGTATTACCCATATTAGGAAGCTTGATCCGACTATTGCTGCTGCAATTGCTGCTGTTATGGCTATGCCTTTCTTGTTTGCCAAACCCAGATAGTTTTTGTTCTCTCAAATAAAAAGGGTATTAGCATATGCTCTGGAAGCTTAAGCTAAATACGATTTTACTTGTATAGATCCAATAGTCTAAGTCGGAAAGTTAGATTATCGTATGAATTTGACAGAAGATCTTGCGATAATTTGGATACCGTCAGCCGATGGGTCACTTTGGCGAAGCTTGCCGGTTCGTGCTCCTGGAGATCGAGCAGGACGGTGATTACAACATATGACATACAGACTTGCCCTGAGTACTCGCAGAAAAAGGGGATTTAAGTTTCAAAGTTGGAGAGTACATACCAAGCAAATTTACAAGCGCAATTTTTAAAATAGTTGATCTCCTTACTGGCAGAAGCCTATAGATACAATCACTATTAGGGCAAGAGCGTTGATGATATTTCTGATACAAGACGTTGGTGCTAGTTGCATCAAGAATCGGTCTTCATGTATGTTATACACATAAAAAATACTAGATCAAAAAAAAGAAATAGTACTACTCGTGCAAAATATAGGCGGAAACCTGGTTACTACGATATGCTTAAGAAGATGATGCCTGCAAGAGACCGCAATTTCAAATAGTTGCCGACTGTGAGTAGGCCCGACTACCTAATGTATAGAAGAGACTTGGTATAGAAGCACTGCTTATAGGCAAAGACGGTTGTAGATCAGCTTCAAACGAGTCAGAGAAAAAGTCACCCCCTAAACTCCTTATTTCACATCTGTGGCTATCCTGGAACTATTGACGCAGTTATTTCAATTCCAAGTCCCATCGGCTTTGTAGCCAAAGGCAACAAGCGTGAGGACGGATCATTCGATACCAAAATTGAAACTACTTCTAATGATAGCAATCCTCATTATAGTGTGTTACCAATTAGCAACAGTTGTCATACTACGCAGCGAGAACTACTTATTACCAGGACTCAATGATGATAGACATATGCGACATCGACCTAGTTGGAACAAAGCTAGAGCAAGATGGACTTGTTGTTCATCTTACAAAGGAATATTACCAGCTCGAAGTAATTGAACAGGCTCAGGCCCGTCAGCTTCTCAGAAAATGTGACATTGCAAACCTGGTAGGCAACAGCATAATAAGAGAGGCAATTGAGATGAAATTGGCAAAAGAGGTTAGTATAAGAAAAATTGCGGGAGTGCCTTTTCTTATGATCTATAAATTTCAGCATAGATGAAAACTCGAACATAGGTAAAAACGCAATATGATGTGTGTGGTGTCTAAAAGAACTCCTAATTTCTATCTACTTTATTTTTCTGTGCCATTACTCCTCTATGACTCAAATGATCTCGACAGCCTTCTGTAGCCTTTGAGTTCTCTTTTATGCCTGAAATTTCAGATAGATCTCATTATCGGTGAAGAAAGAGGTGAAGATCTTTTTTCCATGCATTTATGACTATTTTACACTATTATTGCCTCTCTCTGTTTGGCATTACATATAATAACGAAAGAGCGCCAATTTTCACACATTGTCTGATGAGCCTAACGAGCAGCTGCCAAAGGACAAAAGGCATAAGGCTGTAGCCAGAGCTGATAGGCGGCTCTTGAAGTATGAACGTGAAAGCAGATTCCTAAATAAGATGTCTGAAGATTACCAGGTTTTCGATGATGTATTTGATATATCTACTCTATTGGCCATAAATGAGTTGAGGGGCAATGGCATAATACAGTATATTATGAGCTCGCTTGCAGCTGGTAAAGAGTCGAAAGTATACCTCGCAGTTGCACCGGATGGCTCATTTCGAGCGCTTAAGATATATCTCACAGTTAGCGCAGAATTCAAAAAGCGCATGCAATATCTTGTCGGTGATCCTAGGTTTTCTAACATAAAGCCAGGCTCTCGCAATCTCATAAAGGCATGGGCACGAAAGGAGTTCAAGAATCTGCAGACAGCGCATGCCTCCGGCGTACTGGTGCCTCTCCCGATAGCGGTCAGAAAGAATCTGCTCGTAATGGAGTTCATAGGTGATAGTGAAGGTAATTCTACGACTACGCTGTTAGACACTGAAGATATAACATCAGATGACTATCTCCAGGTGATCGAACAGTTGAAAATACTCTACCAAAAAGCTAAATTAGTGCATGCAGATTTGTCAGAATACAATATCTTCAAGACCAAAAGCGGTATCATGCTGTTTGACTTTGGATCTGCTATATCTATTCAACATCCAAATTCCAAACAATTTTTAGTGCGCGATGTCTTAAACATAAACAAGTTCTTTGAAAAACAAGGAATCGGGATTCTCGATACTGCTCTAGTGGTAGAAAAGATTAGAGATCAGAGATGATGGAAAAAGGATGAGCTTCCAACACACAATCAAGATCCCGAAGGAGAGAATAGGTGTCCTAATTGGAAAAGGCGGAAGGGTAAAACAACAGATTGAAAAACGATGTAGAGTATTGATTGAGATTGACAGCGATACTGGTGATGCTATGATCATGAGCAACAAGTCCGCAGATCATCTAGAAGCTTTTCGGGCTCTGGAGGCAATAACCGCAATCTCGAGAGGCTTCTCACCAGAGCGAGCTTATCGGCTCTTTGACGACAATGAGCTAATGTTTCAGCAGATCGATCTGCGCGACTACACTGGCAAATCTCAAAATGCTCTTGGGCGAATTAAGGGTAGAGTAATTGGAGAAGGAGGAAAGGCACGTCGAATGATTGAAGAATTGAGCGGATCATCTATCTCCGTCTATGGCCATACTGTATGCCTTATCGGCAACTTTAGAGAGGTTAAGCTTGCAACAGACGCAATAGCTATGCTCGCTAAGGGCAGCATGCATAAGACTGTCTACCGTATGCTGCAGGGTGCAAAGGGAAGAGACAAAATGGATAGGATGCGCCTATGGGAAGACAGTTATGATGAAGTCACGTCTTCTGAATCTTGACGGTAAGTATACCATTTCTATACTTACAGTATGATATTCCCATATCCTTAGTTGGTTCAATGGGGATTTCCTTGGCAAAATTATGGCCTCCTTTGATTCGAAGTAGGCCGTTTATCAGGTATACGTTTATCTGCTCCTCCGGTCCAGGCACTTCTGCAACAAAGACCATTTCGCCGTTGTTATTTATTAAGTCATAGACCCAGTCATTCCTTTGCTCCACAACCTTTGACATCCCTCTCTCTTCGGATCCTGTCATCCGTCTTACCTCTTTGAGCCAATAGATGATTAGGCCTGAAGCAATTATGAGGAAGATAAAGCTGGCGCCATCTTGCGAACGGGCAAGCATAACAAACATTGTTCCAATTAATAGTAGCCCGCCAAGTGGAAGTATAAAACCGACCGATTGATTTGAGTATTTTTTTCTGTATCGGGCTATACTGGATCACCTACACGGCTAACTTAAATTATTACTACTTCTACGAGATTATAAATCGTTATATGCCTTCTTCCTACTCCTATTTCTTTTCTAACCTCCGCCCCAACGTTTGAAAAGGTCATGATTAATATTGAATTGGTCAAGCACTTTGCCTACCACATGGTTAATCAAGTCATCCATGGTCCTTGGCCGATGGTAGAATCCTGGCATAGCTGGCAGTATAATTGCATTGGTACTTGCAAGCTTGATCATATTCTTTAGGTGTATCTTTGATAGTGGGGTCTCCCTTGGCACCAGAACAAGTTTGCGCTGCTCCTTAATGCAAACGTCCGCCGCTCTTGATACCAAGCTATCATCAAAGGCATTTGCAATGCTAGCCATAGTCTTCATACTGCAGGGAATGATGATCATGCCGTCTACCTTGAACGAGCCGCTTGAAACAGATGCTGCCATGTTTTCATCTTCATAACACTTAGTTGCAAGTGACATAACAAAGTCTGTACCCATGTCAGTCTCGATCTTGATATTCTTGCTCCCCCATTTGCTCAAAATAAGATGTGTCTCAATTTTTAGCTTCTTGAGAACCTCAAGCGCTCTTATGCCGTAAATGACACCTGAAGCTCCTGTGATGGCAATTACTAGCCGCAAGCAAAGGTATGGTTATCATGCTTGCTATTTAATGATGCCTGCAAGCGTTTAATAATGAAAATATGTTGGTTGCTGAGTGAACGAATTGCTGACTGTCTTTGGGACTGTGGCATTAGACACCACCCGTACTCCTTTTCGAATAGAGACCAGAATACTGGGTGGCGCCGCCACCTTTGCTTCTATCTCATCAAGTATGTTTACCTCAACATCGATAGTAGCCGTCATAGGATCAGACATGCCGAATGAACATATAATAGCGCTCAACTCCAAAGGGATAGATACAAGAGGCATTATAACAATACAGGGCGGCAAGACCTTCCACTATGATTCTTCATTTGATTATGACCTGTCAAATAGGATTACCAACAAGACTGAGCTTGGAGTCATAGCAGGCTTTGATCCCGTCATTCCTGAAGAATATATCAAGTCTGATTACGTGTATCTTGCAAACAATGACCCAAAGCAGAATATCAAGATCCTGCAGCATTTTCAAAACCCTAAGCTTGTAGTCTGTGATACTATAGAATTCTGGGTAAGCGGAAGCCGCGACGATGTAGTAAAGATGATCGCGAAGACGGATGGAGTAGTGATAAATGATAATGAGGCAAGACTCTTATGCAAGGAGGCTAACCTTGCTAAATGCGCCAAGAAGATAATGTCATGGGGATCCAAATTTGCCATAATCAAAAAGGGTGAGAATGGTGCCATCCTCTTTACTAAGGAGGGGCTAGTATTTCCGGCAGCAGCATTTTTTCTTGACGAAATAGTTGACCCCACTGGAGCAGGTGACTCCTTTGCAGGTGGTTTTCTCGGTCATATTGCTCGCAAGAGCAAGATGGACTTTTCCACAATGAAGGAGGCGGTGATCTATGGCAACGTAATGGGCTCGTTTGCTGTTGAAGACTTTGGAATTCGGCGTCTGCTATCGATAACAAAAGACGACGTGGAAGAGCGTTACAAGAAATATTGCAATTTGGTACAATTCTAACCTCTTATCTCCTCTCTAACTATAGTTAACGATAGGCGGATACTTCAAAGGGGCCCAAAAATGCCAACGATTTGAGCTGAGTTCCGGAAGATAATGTGAAGATGGACCTAAAGGTTGTATGTCAAGGAGCGGGTTGAAAGTTGGGCATACCATTCCTGCTGGAGTGGTATTACTTCCCCTAACTTCTGAATCAGCACATACAAATGAGCTAATATATGCAGCAGGTACTGACATCTAGGGAAACTCTACAGGAGACAGTACATGCAAGTTGGAGCACGACATGCAGAGATAACCACATTTAGTTCAACATGCAATGAAATGAATATGGTCCGGGATTCTATTCCGCCCCGTGAGAATAAGCCCGAATTCAGAAATTATATCGGTTGTACTAGGCGTTACCCCAAATTACTTGACCGATTAGTTTAGAGGTCCTCACAAAGAGGATGGTAGAGCTACCATAGGGATCGTCAAGGAAACAAGCAATGGAGGCTACAAAAGCCTTACTTATAGTGGATGTCCTGAAGGTTGCATGAGATAAAGACATACTGTGTAGATCCTACAACGAAAGGCAAAATTGACAAGTATAACCAGTTTTATGCGGTTGAAAGAAAAGACTTAAAAAAGTATGGCTCGGCTCAAAAAGCGCACAATAAAGGGAAAAGATGATGACTATGACAATACTTTACTATCTTTAACTGTTTTTTGCCAGGCACTATGGCCAGAGATGTCTATATGGCCTGCATTGAAGAAAAAATATTGCAATAAAGCATGGAATTATCTCGTCAAGGCTCAAGATTGGGTCAAATAAGCCCTCACGCGAGGCCTCTTGATTACAAAAAGAGGTAATATTGAAAGCTACATTAAGTCGAGAAAGGAGCCTTTTCTCAGTAGATCTTCAGTAGTCCTCGTTGTATCATTAAACTGTACCGCGTTCAATTGCAAAGAGGATTATAGAAAATATGGTCATATCTCTATCAAGCATACATGGGAAGAGTTGCTCAGGGCGAGTAATGGAGTTTAAATTTCACTATGTAGCGGATGTCAGTTATCAATTTGACAAGAAAAAGCAGGTTTCAGAGATCTGGCAAAATGGCAAATGAAAAGATTTGATGACCTGAAAGAGAGGCAATGTCCTAACCCTGCAAAAAGGAATCCATCTATGGCAGAAAGGTATCCGTTGACTGAAGGTAATTAAATTATGGTGATCGGCAAGTTAATCTCTGGCACTCTGAAGACATAAGCTCAAATCCCTGAATTAAATGAAAAGTAATATGACCGTTAATTCCTCAAATATGGAGCAGATCATAATTTCAGAATTAAAAATAAGCGAAGATGAAGCTAAGGTTTACATGGCTATTGTAAAAAATGGCAAGATGGACCCAGCCAACATTGCGAGTGTACTTGGCTGGAACGATGTGCAGCGAGCGCTTGTTACAGCAAAATCGCTGGTCAATAAAGGCATGGTAATTGAAATTACCAAGACTGAATTTGAGTCACTTCATCCCAGGTTTGCAATAACCAATTGCTACCGAAGGCGCTGCGAGGAAGAGCATATCCCGTTCAAAAAGAACATTAAGGTCGATAACATTGGCATAGTTCTTGAAAAGCCATACCAGGATGCAAGGACTAAATAGGCCGCAACATGTAATAAGCGATATCATAATGACAACTTCAGACCCCTGTGGCGATAAGGTAGTCTACTTTGGTGTAATAAATATCAACGAGAATGGCAGGACGATTGGCTCGGTGGATATCTGGAGAAGCGTGATTACAAAGGAGATGTTCTGTGAAGAAAAGCGTTTAGGAGTTTTACAAATTGCAGATTACATTGGCATGCCAAAGATTGATAAAGATAAAAAGTGGGCTGTGGCAATCCGCAGAAACTATAATGGTCATCTTCGCTGGCGACTTATCAAGATTATAAAGGAAGGCAAGATGAGCTTCATGGATGCCGACGACAATACAATCGAAGTCAACGTCAAGGACTTCAAAATCATAGATCCGTCATGGTGGAGCTTTTTGGTCGAAGAAAATATCAACCGTAACATGCAAGTGGAGGATGTGCCGGATAAATGATGCGTGACAATAGCATTCCTGTTACCGTATTTGTAAAAAGCGCCAGTGGGAGCGAAATAGCAAGTAAGCTGTCTGGGTATTTTGTAGTTAAGGGTCAAGAATTCCGCTTTACAGCAATAGCATTTGGTCGCATTGGAGGTCACAATGCAAGTATTAGAGTATCCAAGATTACTTTAGATAAAATAAGGAGAATGGGTATTGATCCTGAGCAGCTACAAGTAACGATTCAACGCAAGCTGATTGAAGGTGATATTATTTTGCCGGAAGGATTGAAACCTCCATCAGACTAGAGCACCTTGAAGCGCATTGCTACAAGCGCATTTGTTTCTTTCTACTGGAATTGCAGGCATCACCTCTGCAATCAATTTCTTTGTCTTTTCTACATTCTTGGCAAGCACTTCAATTATCTGGGCAGAAGTCACTGGGTGATCTGCCCAAACGTCATAGTCCGTGATGGTTGCTATTGATACGTAGCAGATTTCAGCTTCTCTTGCCAGGTTCACCTCTGGTACAAGAGTCATACCAATAATATCTGCATTCATTATATCCTGGAAGAGTTTCGATTCTGCCTTCGTAGAAAAGCGGGGTCCCTCAATGCAAAGGTATGTACCCTTGCTGTGCAACGGAAATTTTAATTCCTTTACTTTATTGATCGCAATGTCTCTCAGCTCTGGACAAAATGGATCGGCAACAGAAATGTGACATACCTGCCCACCATCATAGAACGTATATTGGCGACTTTTTGTAAAGTCGATAAATTGATCTGGGATTGCAATATCACTGGGCTTAAACTTCTCTTTTAGGCTCCCGACAGCAGATGGAGCAATAATGCGTTTAACTCCAAGCTGCTTGAGAGCCCAGATGTTTGCCCTGTTGTTTATCCTGTGAGGAGGTATCCTATGTCCTTTTCCATGGCGCGGTATAAACGCTGCCTTGATTCCTAAATATTCACCTATTGTTACAAGGTCCGAAGTGTCTCCATAGGGTGTATGCACCTTGATCTCGTGCTTTGCACTAAAAACTTCTGGATCATATATGCCAGTACCCCCAATTATGCCAATATCTGCACTATTCGCCATGAAAACTCACCAATGACTCGACCTTGTAGCCCATTTTGCGCAATCTGTCAGCACCCTTCAAGTATGAGAGCTCAATTATGAATGCAAAGCCTGTCACCTTGCCTCCAATCTCTTCGACGAGCTGAGCGGCCGCTGTTGCCGTTCCTCCAGTTGCTATGAGATCGTCTGCGATCAGAATGCTTTCGCCTTTGCTTATCACATTCTGTTGAAGTTCTATTACTGCACTACCATATTCAATATCGTAGGACTTGTTGAGGGTTCTACCTGGCAGCTTACCTGCCTTGCGAACCATCACAACACCTTTGCCAAATCTGATAGCAAGTGCTGTAGCTATGATGAAACCCCGTGATTCTATGCCTGCTATCGCATCTACTTTCGCCTTTTTATAAATATGGTAAAACTCGTCAACGATATAGTTTAAGGCTTCATTACTCCTGAAAACAGGATTTATGTCTCGAAACAATACTCCTGGTTTGGGAAAATCAGGATAGTTAGCTATCATATCACGCAGCTTTACTTGCTTAGCTTTTTCTGCCACGCCAATAAAGCCATATTCTGGCTGTAAAAAGATTGCGAAGGCATTGTTATGGTTTATACAGTTCTAATGTATTAGCGTATTGCACATTATCGATGGACTATTCGACGACTAGATATATACGACAGTTGTCTGTAAACTATGAGCAATAATCTAATGTATAGTTATTAAAATTGAATACTAAAAATTATGCTACGTCTAGTAAGTAGAAATATTATCCCTCCTCTGAAGATATGTCTCACAACTATTAGAAAGCAAGAAGAAGATGAAAATATAAGCAGAGTAATGTTTGTACTCGGATATGTCACAGAAGACTACGCTGCGATGCATTGCATTCTTAGTTATTATATAGTAGATTAGTTTTATATAGTAGATTCTTGAGAAAACAAAATATATACACCAGCATGGCTTCTGAGCATCATCTAGCAGAAGTACCTTTCAACGAAAGAAGATATGAACCATAATAATGACAATATTGGTAGTAATAGTGACAAGCCCCTAGCTAAACTGCTTGTTGTAGACGATGACCCTGATATCGCCCAAGTTCTCAAGATGGGTCTTCTCAAAAATGGATTTTTAGTAGATGCATTTACTAATCCAGAAGAAGCACTACAAAGCTTCAAATCTGATGCTGAGAGCTATTGTTTAGTGGTGTCAGACATGAGGATGCCTGCACTATCTGGAATTCAGCTATCAAAAAAGGTCAAAGAGATTAATCCAAATGTCAAGGTTGTGCTCATGACTGCTTTTGAGATAAAAGGTAATGAATTTTCGAAGGTATTTCCTTCCACGCAAGTTGATGGCTTTGTTCAAAAGCCTATTGGCATTAAAGAGTTGACAAACAAGATATTGAGTATTATAGGTAGCACAAAGAGAGGAAGACATGAAGGTGAAAAAAAATAAAGGATGTCCATGATTGATAATGGAAATGATGTTGAATCAATAATAAAATGGTTCGATAAAGAAGTTGGGGATGGGGAGAATAGTATCGTTGTATATCCTGATTTGCAGACGTTCCGCCAGATTTATACCCGGTATGTTAAAGAAAAGCTAGCCAAACCCGGTGAAGATACACAAGAAGCTAAAGAAAGCACAGAATCCGCTAATAATGACAATAATGATGAGCCAAGACGCAATAAACAATCATCAAATTCAAGAATCGTACTTATCGCAGCTTATTATGAAACAGTCGACAGTGTTAAGCACCATCTGATCGCTTTTGGTATTGAAAATGTGCAGAAGTATATAGATGAAGGTTCGTTAGTAATAGTAGACTCGTTTTACTCGTTCTTTCCAGACGTCAATGGCATGAAGAAGCTAATTGACTCTCTTTCACAGCGTGCAAAACGAGAAGGCAGAGCTGGAGTTACTGCCCTAGTAGACATGGGGCCTTTCTTTCTATTTGGAGGAGATAGCAAGGCTAAAGAATTGATAAACTATGAGACATCCTTAGCATCAAAAACTCAGGATAGCAATGTCAAAGGCTTTAGCTGCTATCATATTGGAAACTATAATACTCTTACAGATGAGGATAAAGAGGAGATTACTCAAAGACAGAAAAAGAAACTCCTTGAAATTAGAGAAGGAAATGCTCGTTAGCCACATGTGTATGTATGTAAGTAACGAAAAAGAAGAAGAAGAAGAGAAAACAGGTGTTAGACTCGTTCAAAGCATTGCGGAAAGGTGTCCTAGCCTCTTTTCTAGGGCAAGAGCGACAGACAGAATATATCTAGTGCTTTCACTATGAGGCTATTAGCATTATCTTACTGCTACATTACACCAATAAAAAAGATTAAGGCATATGAAATATGAAGAAATACAAAAGCAGAATCAACATTATCCTAGAATTTTAGATGTTGCAAGTAATGATACCGCTTCAAACACTAGCTGTTCTAACTAAGAATGGCTTGCTTGATTGTGAGTTGAATATACACAGATGCTAAGACTAATAAAAAAAGGTCTTAGGTTGGTCAAAATCTACAATGAGATGGAAGCTACAATAAGCGGTAGGGACGACAACGACGACAACAACTAATCTGGAGACCTAAACCCTTATCTATTGCTGACAGTACGAAGAGATTGTATATATGACATGGTGAGATTTAGCAGCGACGGCGGCTGCTGCTGCAAGAGTAGGACGGGCTTATTACTCCTGTTAGATAACTTGCTGTTGTCAGATAATGACTATATAGGTAGTTATTATGATGTAAGTAGCAACAATAACACTAATAATAATAATATCAGCACTTCACAAAAAGACAATAACCCAAATTATATCGAAGATAGACCATCGCTCGGTCGATTGCTTGTTGTAGACGATGACTCTGATATACTTCAATTTTTCAAGATCGGTCTTCAAAATAATGGGTTTTTAGTCGATACATTTACCAATCCAAAAGAAGCATTACGAAGCTT
>JALZFS010000085.1 GCA_030861405.1 Thermoproteota archaeon
AATGATTTTTTTCTTTTTGGTGCTTCTCCGCATCCCATTTTGTATCAAAAACGCAATCACAATTTTCGCACCACGCGGTAACACTTTTACGATGCTTATCAAATGCGTTCATGCTACTGCCTACTCCCGATAATACTTAGTGCCACCACCTGTAATAAACATTATTCTAGAACATTTAGGTCAGCTTACCATTATTTTAGCCGAGACGAATCGATTTGCAAGAGTCTGCTTTAGGAAATCAACCAGCCTAAAATAGCAATCAGGGCCCTCGAATGTTTTTGTTGTAAGTACGCCCTCAAATATTGAAGCATTTATGGTGATAGAATCTGCTGTCAGCAGCAATTGAATACTATCGTCTGTCATCGGTGGATGTTTTAGCAGGCGTAGCTTATTAGCTGTTTGATGCAAACTATTTGCAGTTAGGCAGAAGAAGTACCTATCGTTAGTAGATGTGATGATATTAGGCCTGTCTCATAGAATTAATCAATCAATCAAATCTTCTCACGGCTTGATGTTCTATTTTCTCTATGAAGCAAAGGGCGGCTGAAAGGGCCACTGTTTGACCAGATTAATGAGCCCAAACGCACTTCGCCTCTTCAATTGTAGTGGTAGTTTATCGTAGTTGTATTGCCCTCTCTACATTCCAGTATAAAAGGCCGACACCCTTGCTGGAACGAAGCAACAGTTACTACCCGCAAGAATGGGGAACAGCAAGATCATGAGTATGACCATGGTCGATAACGATTAGATCTATTAGGAACATATACATTTAACTACAAGGCTTGTCGCCCCTATCTGCTGCCGCATGGGAACAACCACCAAGTGAGCAGAGTTATACATATGTTAAATAAAAGTGATACATTCATGTATACAGGGCAGCAGACACCTGCCACTGTATAAATATCATCTGGTAGGAGCTAGGGGCTCAAATTTGGATTTAAACCTATCATCTATATGCAAAAAGAGCAGCCCAGTTTTTACATATTGACACAATATTAATTTAGACTGGTTTCTTAGATGTAAAGGCACATAGCAATTGACGGTACCTTAAAAAAGGGCAAGATATACCCAAACGTCCATGCTAGAAGGCACCCGACCTTTGTTGCGAGCAGGATCTTTTGAGTTCCAGACTAGGCATTTGTTGGTAATTGCAGTTCTGGCTCTTGCTTTCACCTCTGCTGTTATTATCAGATTTTACCCGATAAAGTATGGCTACTATCTAAATGAGTTCGATCCTTATTTCGACTACCGTGCCACTAAGTTCATTGTTGACAATGGCTTGAGCGCGTACTGGCATTGGCATGATACCATGTCATGGTATCCTGAAGGCAGAGACGTTCCTGGTACCTCTCAGTCAGTGCTACATATAGCAGCCGCTCTCCTCTACCAAGCCTTCGGGAGGGGCATGTCGCTACTTGACTTTACTATCGCATTTCCTGCAATAGTAGGCGCACTGACCGTAGTTGCAGTATTTGCACTAGTAAGGGTCCTTGGGGGAACCTCTGCAGGTATGTTCTCCGCATTACTGATGGCATTCAGTCCTGCTCTCATCCAAAGAGGCAATCTGGGATGGTTCAAGTCTGAGCCTTTCGGCCTGTTCCTTGGCATAGTAGCTATGTACCTATTCATATCCGCGATCAAGCACAAAGAAGTCAAATATGCTCTTGCTAAAGCAATAGCAGGTGGATTGATACTAGGTCTTGCTAACGGCTCTTGGGGAGGTATTCAGTACTTTAGCATTCCAATATCATTATTCTTGGTTGCCCTTCCGTTCTTTAGAAAGGATCTAACCATACCTATGTACGTCGCAATTGCATTTACAGCATGTACACTGATAAGTGCAGCAGCATTCCCCAGACCTGGTATATCCTTTGTGTTGGGTATGCCTGGCTTAGCAATGTCGAGCGGCACTATCTTCTTGGTTATTGCGTTCTTTGTAAAACGGTTCAGTAAACCCGTGGTCCAGGTAAGAAACGTAGCGTTCCTGCTCATTGCATTTGTTGCAGCAGGCATGGGATTTATAATGGCAGGATCCTACATTTCCCCTAGCTTCAGGTATCTTAACGCTGTCAATCCATTTTTGAGCTCTCAGAATCCTCTCGTAGAATCAGTTGCAGAGCACTTTACGCCTACTGTGGCTGACTACTTTACTGACTTTTCCGTCCTGCTCATGTTCGCAGGACTTGCGGCATGGCTTGCATTTAAGCGTAGAACTGACACTACCATATTTGCGCTTTTGATCGGCATCACTGGAGTATATGTGAGCGCTACATTTGCTAGGCTTCTTGTATTTGCCTCTGTCGGCATAATTATACTTGCAGGACTAGGGTTGTCTGAAGTAACCCGCAGCATGATGGCCTATAGAGAATCAACCGGTGCCCCGCGTCCACCTACTGTGAGGCCAACTGCAGCCACACGGGAGGAAAGAAGAAAGATGGAATTTGCTAGCAAAGGGCGTACTACTGCTGGACAGATAGTGAAAATAAGCTACGCTGTTGTCATAATAATGCTGCTTTCACTTCCAATGTTCTACCCTATTAACGCGAACTGGGTTAGCTCAGCGGATGTACCAGCTGCAATCGCCAATGGTGGAACAGGTTACAGAATACAGACAAACGACTGGACAGATGCTATGAACTGGATTTCAAAGAACACCCAGCCCAATGCTGTAATTGCGGCATGGTGGGACTATGGCTACTGGATAACGACTCTTGGAAATAGAACCTCCCTAGCAGACAACGCGACTCTTAATCAGACACGCATAAGTACAATCGGAAAAATGTTCATGTCCGATGAACAATCAGGAATCAAAATAGCTCAAGATTTAAAAGCTGACTATATCTTGGTATATGTCGTAGGACAAATACAGTTCACAGGCCAGACCCATTCCAATGGAACAAATAATAACAATAGTCAAAGCGTTGCGATATACACACTTGGGCAAGGGGGAGATGAAAGCAAAAAGCAGTGGTTCATCAGAATTGGGGGTCTTGATGAAAAAAGATACGTTGAACCAGATGGATTCACTCCTACGCCGCAATTCTGGAATAATACACTCATCGGAAAGCTCTTCCCCTTTGAGCCTTTGTATTATGCAAGGTTTGGAGGCCAAGGCCCTCCCCAAGTAGAGCAGACCTGGAAGCCTGGATTCGTTGGGTTGTATGCACAAAATGTAAAGTACCCGTCGAATGGAGGGAATGATCAACCTTTACACCTCGTATACGCATCCCCTAGCTTCACAAACAAAGAAGGATTAATGTTCGGTGTATTTATCTACAAGGTGAATCACGATTATGTGCCCAAGCCACAAGGAGATCCGTATGCTCCACAGGTGCAAAATACTAGTGCAGTTAGCCCAGCCGCACCGGGTGCGCAGTGATTGAGATCACGCTGAAATATGTCGACCAACCCTTTAGGTAATCCGGCTACAAATTCCTTCGAAAATGTTGCAGCAAGCTGCACTTTCTTAAAGCCGGGGTCAAGGACTGAATTCAAATAATTGATTTTGAGACAAATAAAAAGCGAACAAAATTGAAGGGGCTTTAGTAATAGTAACAGCAGAGCCTTGCCGGGTTCCGTGCTTGCACAATTATGCCCCCGTAGGTATATTCTGACCTATCTGCTGCAGTAAAAATTTTTTGCGACGAATGAACAAGTCTATATGGGAAAACTGCAGCATATAAGTATCATAGGAGAAAATGCAAATGTCCTCTGCTTCCTCTACTGCAAGCGGCTTTATCAAAGCTATCGAGTCTGGCTCAAAGCATCTTGTTATCAAGCGGTTTACGCTCCGCTATCCAGAACAGAAGCTTAAATTTGTAGGTGATGGCTATCAGTTTGACCCAAAGAAGGGTGT
>JALZFS010000136.1 GCA_030861405.1 Thermoproteota archaeon
TGATCATCAGAACAAAAGAGCAGGCTCGTTCATGGAGCAATATGTGCCAGTCATGAGCAGCAATAGCACTGTAGCAACAACAAGCGATAGGCAAGCCATCTTATCTGAATGTAGTTACATTTTATAATTATAGAGACATAATGATCTCCTCTTTTATCTTATGCCTTCGCAGCTTGATTGAATGATAGCCAAGTCTGTAGGTGCAATTCTAGCTGCTACGCTTGTCAGTCTTTCTGTGAGTGCTGGCTCCTTTTATTTTGTAGGTGCTCAGGACGAGCTTGATGAGGAAGCGACAGGGCAGGCAGCGATTACGCTCAGCAATGTCAAAGTCTCCCCACGCTCTACAGTAACTATAAACGGCAACAACTTTGGTGCCAATTCTCAGGTATCAATTTATTTTATGTCTGCTAGGCATGTCAATTTGTCAAACGGAAGCGCGCTTGTACTACAAGGGATTACTGCAAATCATAGCTCAGCAATAGGACAAGAACGTAATGACAATTATTTTGGTGAGAATGCACCAAAAATGTTAGAGGATCTGCTTCAATCAAACAATCTAATTGTTACACTTCCAGGAGACGCCCCAAGTAATGGCAGGGTAAACCTTCAATGCGATCACAAGAACCTTGCAAGAGGAAGCATAAATGGTAACATTGTCGCCTTGAGCGTTGCTCCAGCTGCATATAATGGATGCTCAATCTCAATCTCAGATGGCAACATTACAGATAGCGGGGCAATTGGTAATCTTGTGGTTGTTTCTAACTCAGAAGAAGAATTTAGGAACAGCGCAGTAGCTTCTACAACTTCTAACGAACAAGGAGTATTTGAGACAACTGTAAGAGTGCCCAATGTGAAAGAAGGGGAGTATGCGATCCTGGCGGTTGGAAACAACAGAATAGCCTCCGCGTCTGAGCTATCCGTGAGTAATCCACAATCAGACAGAGAAGCTGAAAACAATGATGCTGGTGCTGTTGCTAATACTACAATAGCAGATATTACAAATGAAACTAACACTCAAACTCCTGAAGAAAATGTAATTCCAATGCAGAACCAGACGCAAAGTAATCAAAATGTTACAAACACAGGGGGAATCGTTCAACTAGATGAGACTAGACCTGAGCCTGGCTCGCCACTTACCATCCGGGGCGAAGGCTTTCGGCCAGAAACTCCAATCCAAATCCTCATAAACAATATCCAGGTAGCGAGCGTAATTACAAACGTAGAAGGTTCATTTACCACAGTGGTCATCGTGCCTATTAATGTGAACGCGGGTAATGCCAAGGTGGTCGTGAGAACAGAGCAGACAAGCATCGTTGAAAATGTTAACATTCTGCAAGCTGAAGGGGTAAGCGAAAGACCGTCGACACTTCGCTTAACTGCAGTATCTCCAACAGAGAACGGCAACAGACAGGCACTCACAGGTGCACCAGTTACAATATTTGACGCGATCAGTGGCCAGGTAATAGAATCCGGGCGGACCCCAATGGAGATTCAGATCCCTGAAGGCACTTACTATATTTTCTATTCAAACTTTGATCGCTTTGATTTTGGATCTGCACAGATAGGAAAGTGGATAGACACGCCTGATGGCGGCTCTGGGCTGATAACAATTAGGGAAGGTAGGAACACAATACTGACTGCAAAGTACAACGAGCGACCTATGCCACCACCACCGAGAGAAACAGAGAATTCCCTCACGCTACGTGCACAAGATAATGGTGGAAGCTTAATACCTAACATGTTTGCCGCAATCTACAATGCAGATAATGGAGAAAAGATAGAGCAGGGATTCACAGAACTTAGAGTAGACCGTCTACGGCCAGGTACATACCCAATCTTCTTCGCAAACTTCAAGGAATTTTTGTTCCTGACTGCATCAGCCGGCACTTGGGTTCAGACCCCATTTGGAGGAATGGGTCTTGTTACCATACCGGATGACGGAGAAGACCACAATATTGTAGTGACATCATTATATAACAGAAGTACAGCAGAACAAGAGCAATTCAACGTCCGGGCTCCCCTAGATCTGCATGGTCAAATATTTACAACAACCTCAAATCAGACTCGGCCTGAAGGGCCCTTTGTGATATCCGGATCGTTTGCACTATCAGTGAGAGACGAAGAGCCGGTAAGTGCAAACCTCTCAGCGTACCTCATATCAGCAAGGGAAGATTCAAACAAAAATGTAGATCTCAAATCACAGTGGAGTAGAGAGTATGGTACCTTGCAGATAGTAGACCTCAAACCGCAACTAGCAAGACCTGTAGGGCCCAATAGTTACGTCATTTCTGGAACTGCAGACCTGCTGATCAATGGCAATATGTATTTCAATGACGAAAAGATGTTAATAACGGTCAATGGAGGGAAGCATCTGACCCCAACCAATATTGAGATCGACTTCCACGGCGAGGAAGGATATTCTGCAGCCAACAGAGTGGAAACGCTGTACGGTGTTGTAAGTTCGGGCTTCCAATAATATAAAGACAGGTGCTGCCTTTCCACCTTCAACTTTTTATATCAATCGTTCTGCCTTGTTGTATTCTGAAAGAAGATCATAGAACCGCAAACATATCCAACGACACAGTTAAAATTGAAATACAATAATATTGGTTCTATAATTTAGAATCCTATTGGAGACAGGCGGGCCGCCAGTACAGTCTACCAGTTTTGATGCTTTAGCTATTATTACACCCTTAAGTAGTGGATATAATTAAACTCATGGAAGAGAAGAGAAAAAACACCTTCAATAATCTAGAAAGTATCTCCTGATAAGATATTATATCACAAAGCTGGAGAATAATTATCTATTACATTATCGGTGTAAATGGAACTAAGATGTCAAATATTAAAAGAAGCTAACTTTAGCATCTTGTTTGCATAATGCTCGAATGTAAGTTTGGTTTTGCTATGCCTTATGCCACACCTAGTCTAGCTAACATCGCTGCCTGTTGCTATTCCATAACCCATCTTTTTCCTTGCACCCTCAACTTTTTCAACAAATGATTGACCCCAATGGCGCTGGTACTTGGGTTTGATGTTTAACGTGAATTCGAAATTGTCTGCCCCTAGTCTCAATTCAAAGACTTTGCCGCTCTTCACTACCTGAATCCCTCCCCCATCAGATATTTGCGGGACTATGTTTACTGACTGGCTTTCATCAAATTCGGTAGAGTAATTTGTGATGAGGCTATTGGGAATTGCAGGATCAAAGTCTGCCAAGGCTTTAATTGTGCGCTTTTGTCCTTGGTCGTTGCACTGAAGCTCAAAGGTAAGTAAAACCTTCTTTCTGGTTTCAGCCATAGTGTGGTGTGTTATATCAACCTAAAAAATTTTTCTATCAGATATTTTTAATATTTATATAACCTTGTTCATAGTAAATAAGGCCTAAGCAAGTACTTATACCATTTCTAACTCGAAATTCTTCCTCTCTCCAAGGGATAACCAATACTAGCTCAACAACAAGGCATTTCAAATTACTGATGAATAAATACCGTTCCTGCGAGGTTATTTGCTCATGCCTAACAAGCTATTTTTCAGACAGATGAACACACTAGATACCTCCAGCCTATGATGATTCAGATGTGTTAGTTCCTCGCGCAGTATAACCTTTTAATGATTATATCAGTCAGCTTGTTTTATTTTCTCTGATTGACTCGGAGATAATGTTTGCAAGCTTCTGATTGCCTTCTCTATGGTATCGCTCGATCTCATTGAGCAGCTGCTCCCTCAGTTGTTTGTAGAGCTCCACCTGCTCTCTGACCGCCCTCGTTCTAAGCTCTTCCACTTCAGACGATGAAGATGACGACAAAGACATGCAATAATGTGACTCTTCCATATATTTATGAATTCATTAGTTTAATGATAAAATCAATCATTGCTGTTATGTTATGCAAGGAGCTGCCTACAATATCAGCATTCCTTACTGTTGGCACCTTGCTAATGACCAAAAGCAATTTCATATCAAAAAGTTAGGAAGGGTATAGATTAGGCGCTGTTTGCTTGGCAGTTATGCAGGGTGTTTTACCAGAACCAGCAAAATTGAATAAAAATATTTTAGGCAGAAGAAATGATGATTTATAACTGTAATGTCGGCGCAGCAACAACAAAAGAGGCCAATTAGGGTACTTGTAAGCAAACTCGGACTGGATGGACATGATCGAGGAGCTCTAGTAATATGTAGAGCGTTTCGTGACGCTGGTATGGAAGTCATTTATTCAGGGCTGTTCTGTACACCAGAGCAGATCGCCAACATGGCTATTGATGAAGATGTGGATGTAGTAGCGATGAGCTTGTTAAATGGTGCCCACTTGACATTATTTCCAAAGGTGGCGCGTATCCTTAAAGAAAAGGGCGCAGATGATATACTGGTCGTCGGAGGTGGCATCATACCGGAAAGTGATAGGAAAGAGCTTGAAAAACACAGTGTGACTGGGAACTTCGGACCCGGCACACCGTTGCCAATCATCATTAACCACATCAGAGAAAACATAAAAAAGCATGAACAATAGGGTATCTCTTTACCACTTGCAGGAAATTTGATGTGAAAACCTGTGTGATCAATTGAATTTTGACAGGCATATAAAATTAGTTAGGTTGCAACCTAGTGCTATGCAAGGTTTGGCTGTGCTCCGTTTTCGCGTGGAGAAATACGTACGAGGTGCCAAATGTGATAATATATGCCTATGTTGTAAAAATTCCGTATCACCGAACACGATTCTAAAGTCGGCTGGCGAGATTAGCTTTACATCTAGGCGCTAGGCTATTTCCTGCTTATTCCAAAACTCACAAGCATCTAAGCACTTTACCTTCGACAGATTGAGCATTCGTGGCAGGAGCTGCCAACATCTCTTCCTCTTCATAGACGACCACCGGACGTATCGATTAGTTGTATGTATGACGTAGTAGGGGCTATGGGCTGTTTAGACTTTCCTGCCTGCACACTTTAGACGAATTCACTTTGCCAATTTGTTCTATATGTAATATTGGTAATGCTCGAATCAAGCTCGCCTACATCTTAACCACTTTCAGATGTAATAATTTCCAGTTATGATTTATTTAGACTAAACTTCAGGTGCATCGGGCCACATCATTCTTCGCATCTCTCTGCCTACTTTTTCTATTTGGTGATTCTCTATTTCCTTCATGTAGCGCACAAATGAGTTCTTGCCTTCTTTCTTGTATTTACTGATCCACTCTTCAGCAAACTCGCCAGACTGGATCTGCTTGAGCACTTCTCGCATCTTTTTTTTGGTTTCCTCATCTAGTACATACGGTCCGCGAGTGAGCCCGCCGTACCTCGCAGTTTCACTTACTCTATTGTACATTCCGGTGATGCCATACTTTTGGACTAAATCAACAATTAGCTTCAATTCATGAAGACATTCAAAATATGCGACTTCTGGCTGATAGCCCGCCTCAATAAGCGTCTCAAACGCCTTCATCATCATTGTATGGACACCACCGCAGAGGTCAACTTGCTCACCAAACCAATCAGTCTCTACCTCCTCTTTGAATGTTGTTTGTAGTACACCGGGGCGGGTGCTGCCGATTGATTTTGCCATTGCTAGTACGCGATCCCATGCTTTGCCTGTATGATCTTGATATACAGCAACTAGCGACGGGGTACCAAATCCATCCTGATACAGCTCCCGAACGCGCTGTCCTGGAGCCTTTGGTGCCAGCATTATTACATCCACATTCTTAGGGGGCACTATCCACTTCCAATGGATAGCTGCTCCATGCGAAAAGCTGAGCGCCTTATCCTCTGTAACGTGCTTGGAAATTTCTCTTGCATAAGTGTCGGCCTGCTCCATATCAGGTATTAAAATATGAATAATGTTGGATACTTTGGCAGCCTCTGCAACTTCCATGACCTTATGTCCTTCTGCTTCAGCCTGGTTCCATGTCTTCCCTCCCTTTCTCAGGCCAACTATTACGTTGAGGCCAGAGTCTTTCATGTTGGATGCCTGAGCACGTCCCTGAATGCCATAACCAATAACTGCAATTGTTTGGTCAATTATTGGATCTAGCGATACTTGACTGTCAAGCCATTTTTTGGCGGGCATGTGATCGTGTCGCTGCTATGTATTATATTATTCTACTGATAGTTGGCGTTCGAATCTTGAATCAAAAGAACCAATTGGCTCGCCCTAAGAAGTATATCGCAGTTTTTCACCTTGCGTCCCTTGTAATATCATTGTTGTGAGGTAACTTTTAGTCTGCTGAATCCATCAGGAAGATTTGCAAAGGAAACATTCTCGCAGCAAGTGTGGTGTTTAGCAATTACATATTTTTGATTGCTTGATTTTCCGCAATTTTCTCGCTTTCAACACCGAGACGTTTGCCGGGTCCATCGCTATACAGGTATTGGCATTTTCAGATAGTAGCAGAAACATTTCTTCCTAAATGAAATGTAAATCACAGTGTTGCGCTCTGTAAAGGATACTTATCAATATGCGACTCTACCAGTAGGCACTTTCTGATTCGCTCTCGCTTGCCTCTTTATTTGCGGCCGCTTCTGAGGATGAAGCGATATACTCCTGAATTCCTCCAAGTTCCTTGAATACTCCTTGAGGAGCAAACACAGAGGGCGCCTTTGTCGTCGGTAAATCAATGCAGCAGCTCTCTGCAAATTTTCGGACGTCATATATCACAAATTCGATACCATTTTGTCTCAAAATATCTATGGCCTTAAGGGAGTCTGCACCGTCGTCAATGAGGAGTACTGGCTTGCGTTTTTTCATCTTAGCCCTCCTTCATCCTAGCCACATATGCTAGCATGTAAAATTCGTACATCTCAGTTAATCCCTTAATATAATCTAAGCTTCCTACTTCTCCTAATATAGTACTCTGTGAATTAGTTCGGCACCATGATGGAAAACAGAGATCCTCTTTGTGCCAGCTTTAGTACAAAAGTATTTCTTGGTAAACGTCAGGCTAACCGGCTTCGCATGCCTCGTCATCCTTAGGATATGACCATGTAAAGTTGAAAACTTTCCAATGGGTAGCACATACCCTAAGCTTAGATCGACGAAAGCACCAACGAATATACTTAATCTAAATGTCAGTAGCGGTTCACCAACGCTTTAGCCTTTGCATATAAGCATATTAATATAATTGAAATTATTTTTCAGGTCAAGAAGCATACATTTGCCGCTTAGGGAGCGTTTTATACTTAAAAAATTCATAGCCCTGAATATTTTTGATATTGGCTCAGCCTCAAGCAGTCTGTACTATTGTTCTCTATCACTATCATAGGCAATAGATTCTAAACGAACACATTGTTATATAAAAATGGTAAAAATCAAACCACACTAATCCTTTTATGCTATATATTGCCGCCGCTTGTATGTCAAATCCACAGAGTCCAAAAGGCATTGTACCGAATGTTGTGGCATTGGAGGTTTTAAGAAAGAACGGCATCGATATCGACAAGCTCATAAAATTGATCACAGCTGGTGTAGGAGCAGAGTTCACCACCTACTATTACTATACAATCCTAAGGATGCACTGTACGGGTCTCGAAGGTGAAGGGATAAAGGAAATAGTTGAAGACGCTAGGATAGAGGACAGAAACCATTTTGAAGCTATGGTTCCGCGCCTTTATGAGCTTGGAGGCGCCCTACCGAGAGATATCAGAAAATTTGCAGATCAGGCAGGTTGCCCAGATGCATACCTACCAGATAACTGGGAAGATATCAATTCTATATTGAAAGTACTTCTTGAAGCCGAGCAGTGCGCAATTCGGTCTTGGGGCGAAGTCTGTGACATGACGACTGGAAAAGATCCAAGGACGTATGACATTGCCCAAAGGATAATGCAGGAAGAAGTAGAGCATGAGGCGTGGTTTATAGAACTTCTGTCAAAGAGGCCATCAGGTCACTTTAGGAGGAAATTTGCAGGACAGTCTCCCCACACAGGCGCTCAGGGCAGCCTTATCCATCTCTGAGACAACGAGTTTTCATTATTAATTTTTATTATCTTTTTATCTTTTTTCTTTTATGTCATACCGACCGGTTTGCAAAAGTGAAGAAATACAGGAAAGATCGATGAAAATGTTTAGTGTAAATCATGCAGATGTTCTTGTTGGAAGGTTGCAGGGGAGGCTCTTTGCATGTAACAATTCATGCCCACATCGAGGAGCATCTCTTGTCAAGGGAGAATTGAAGGGAAATAATGTCGTATGCTGGATGCATGGGTATGAATATAATGTTTTTACAGGCAAGTTGGAGAACATGAAATCATGGAAGAAAGAAGACAGCTGGATGGAGCAGAGCCTGGAGTGGCGTAGATCAGGTGACCTGACCTTATATCCAATAATGGAGAAAGATGGAACAATATATTTAGGATTAGATTAGCATTCATGCTCCAGGTCTTCAACTATTTCGAGAACCCAGCGCAGCGTATTGATCCTTATAATGTCATTTCTATCGGCTATTCTTGATAGAAGGCGATCCGTTGCATCCTGGCTTTTGCATTTCTTTTCTTGTAGACTGCGCTGCAGTTCAAGTATTTCCTGCTGCAGAACCACTTTCAGATCTTGTAACCCTCTTGCCATTTGCTATCTTGCAATGGGGAATGCATTAAGTTTTTTGAACGATAGCTATTGTGGCTTCCTAGAAAAAGGGTCACAGAATTAATGATGAGCGCGAACAAGAAAGACTCTGTGGTTAACGATCATCTAGAATAAGGAACTGCCTAAATATTACAAATTAGCTGCAGATTGAGTTACATTCAAGAATTTTTGTCTATTCGTTAATTAGCGATATATTAGTATTGATTTGCGCTTACACGAAGGTAAGAGCATCATCAATCCAGATTCAAATTATAATGCTTTTGCAGATCATCAGGAGCATCAAATTGCAAGAATTGATGTTGGTAGCAGTTCAAGAAGTATTGCACTCGACCCGCGACGCAGTATGGTGTATGGAGCATTATAATCAGGGGATGAGGTTGAAAATTAGATCCAAACAATAATCGACCAATATGCGGATTACCAGTCGGGACGGTCTCCAGGATGTTGTTCTCTCAATGAATCACATTGAACCCCTCAATAAGGCTTAGATACTATCTCTAATTATCAAATCAATCTCATCGTTACGGAAAAGTAACTGTCTGAAGCCAAAGGGTCCGAACCTCTTCTTGGTGCAAGCCAATCTTCGTTTAATAACCTTAGGAAAGATCTACGCCTAAATTGATATATTTAGATGTGATCCTTCACGCGGAAAAGTGTCAGGTAATAAACTGATGTATGAAGACTCATTAGGCATAAGCAAGCCTATAACAGATATGCAACTTGGAGACCATATCATGATCGTATACTCGGACTTTGGTTCTTTACAAGAGATATATTCTTCTCATACGAAGCGGGCCCTTGAATTACGAAATAATACAGTAACAATCCTGTATCATTATGAAACGAAGACTGCTGTAATGAATGCACTTAAGGAGTTGAATAAGCAGTCAAG
>JALZFS010000167.1 GCA_030861405.1 Thermoproteota archaeon
ATCCAAGACCGTTAGCTATAATGACAGTGCGCGTACCGTAGGCTATTAAAGCAATCATTGCTGCTATGGTCAGGATAGTGACACTATCTTCCCACTTCTTGGTTTGACGTAGTTCTAAAAGGATGACACGCAGCCCGTTAAAGCCGTGGATAGACACCAGCACCAGTATTGATTCAAGCAGCACAATATAAGGGATACTTTGGTAGTTAGCTATCACGTTCTCATACTGCAGGCTCATGCCATATGGCATAAACGCTATACGCATCAAGATATGTACAGCAACCACAAATATTGCTGCAATACCTGTGATATAGTGTATTTTCATTATTTGGCTTTCTCGCAGCATTGTCATCTTTTTATTATTCGCCTCCAAAGAGCACTGATGCTCCATATAGCATTGCGACTGCCGCAAGTATCAAGGCAATCCATATACCTGATTTTTGCCGGTAATTGAGTGACACAGCGTCATAAGGGTAGTCGGGTCTGCCCGGCTTGCCAAGTCCTCTTCCTCCGTGCGCAAATATGAGTCGAATACCGTTTGCCGAATGGTAGACGCACATGCCAATTACGACTATTAGTATGACATGACCAAGAGGCGTTTGAGTAAGCTCTAGGAACGCATTCCATAGTGCTGGGCCACCAGTGATCTGGCTGGTTTCGTAGATGTGACCAATAAAGTATGCAAGCAATCCTATGCCAGTTAGTCTCTGTAGCCAGTAGGACACCCGTTCCCATCCATAGCGACTAGGATTGAGCCAACCCCTTAGTCCTTCACGATTATTGCGATCAGCAACTTCTCTTTCCATATTTAGTATTTCCTCTCAACTGGTGCATACCGTGTAAAGGTAACCGGATGCCAGGTCATCTTTGGGCCACCATTGCCGGTAAAGTAGGCTAGCGTATGGTTTAAGAAATTAGCATCGTCCCGGTACGGATAGTCAGTTCTTGCATGCGCACCTCTAGATTCTCGCCGATTGAGCGCGCCTACAAGCACTACTTCGGCGGTTCTGAGCATCGAGTCTGTCTCCATTACATTGATAAAGTTGGTATTGTATTCTTTTGCCTTATCGTCCACATGCTTCCACATTGCAGCCTTTAGCTCTCTGACCTTCTTGATAGAAGCAGTTAACCCTTGTTCGTCCCTAAATACATAGGCCTTGTCGTCCATCATGTCTGTTAACTGCTTCCTGACCTCATACGGATTCACGCTGCCCCTCCCACGGAACAGACCATCGTATATTCTCTTTTCTTCTTCAAGAGTCTGCTTTCTATTGATAGACTCGACCTTTTTCCCAATTGCATACTTTGCCGCCAGCTCCCCAGTTATCTTTCCCCAAACTATACATTCCGAGGTCGAGTTAGCTCCAAGCCTGTTCGCTCCATGAGTGCTGTTGCACGCAGCTTCGCCTGCTGCCCAAAGGCCTGTCATTTCAGTCCCGCCCTCAATGTTGGTATGAATGCCCCCCATCATGTAATGGCAGACAGGTCTCACCTCTATAGGCTCATTTATAATGTCAACGCCTGAGAACTTGATCCCAATCTCGCGGATGCCGGCTAGCACTTCCTTTATACGCTCAGCACCAAGATGTGTAAGGTCGAGTTTTAGACAGTCGACTCCTGTCTCATGTTTGAACCCCTTTCCCTCATGGATCTCTTTCATCATCGAGCGGGATACAACGTCTCTTGGTGCAAGCTCAAGTTTCCCCGGAGCGTACTTTTGCATAAAGCGCTCACCCTTGTTGTTAATGAGATATCCTCCTTCACCTCTAGCACCCTCCGTTATAAGTATCCCTGATGGGAGTATGCCGGTAGGATGGAACTGTACAAATTCCATGTCCTTTAGGGCCAGACCAGCACGGTATGCCATATCCAGACCATCAGGAGTAGACGAAAATGCATAGGTGGAAAAGCTGTAAATTCTACCAGCTCCACCAGTACATATTATTCCAGCAGGAGCCTTCAGTACCGTAAAGTTGCCTGTCTTCATTTCAATTGCAGTGACGCCTTGGAAAGAGTCATTTTCGTGCAATATTGAGGTGCAGAACCATTCATTGTAAAAATGAATATTGTCATACTTTTGGCATGTATCATAGAGGGTTTGCATTTCGTAAAAGCCTACCTTGTCCTGCGCAAATGTGGCACGTGGAAATGAATAGCCTCCGAATTTGCGCTGTGCAATCCTGCCATCCTTGCGTCTTGACCAGGGCATCCCCCAATGGTCTAGTTGATATATCTCATATGGCATGCTCTTTACCAAGAGTTCGGCTACGTCTTGATCAGCCAAGAAATCACTTCCCTTAATTGTATCATAGGTGTGTGATTCTTGGTTATCCCCCTCTTCTTCGTAGAGTACTGCCGCCGTTCCACCTTCTGCTGATACGGAGTGAGAGCGCATCACTTGCACCTTGGAAATGACAGCTATGCTCAGCTTTGGGCCGATTGCAGCTGCAGAAATAGCTGCACGCAGGCCTGCTAGGCCGGATCCGATGATAAGTACATCATGTCCAATAGTAGGAATATCAGACAACTATGCGGATCCCTCTTTTTCCCTTCCATCCAAGGAACAAGTTAATTCTCATATATACGTTGAACTCCTACGATCAATTAAGCAATACAAGAGGCAATTAACTGTTGTAAACATACAGCCATAATGATAAGTATTGATCATGATGTAGTTAACCATTCTAGGGCAGGATAATTGAAGAAAGGTTAATCTGTAATTGTCATATGCGCTGAACAATATAGTAAATTCGGCATATGTTCAGTTTCAGAAAAAAAGGTCTCTAGTATTTCTGATATGAATATCATTGTAAAGCAAGAAGCCCCAACTTAAGCCCATCTATCAAGGAGCTTTTATAGAGTATTTCTTTTTACGACAGGTATTTTCCATTCAGCTTCTGAATGAAGAAGTTCTCCTAAGGATAAAAAATTGAAATTGTGAGAAAGCAGGAGTCCAAGCGCCGGTCGCAAGGCGATTCGGTATAGG
>JALZFS010000201.1 GCA_030861405.1 Thermoproteota archaeon
TTCCCAATTCCTATCGAAGCTGCAAGCGATGCTAGAAACGATCCTACACTAAAGGTCTATGACAAGACTGCTGGCTCACTAGGCCTTTTGGTCAATCCTGCCCCTTCTTCTGACCCTAATATTCTCAACCCCTTTCAGTTCAGAGAGGTCCGATACGCTCTAAATTATCTGGTAGACCGCGATTTTGTGGTTAATGAAATTTTAAAGGGCTATGGCAGTGCGCTTACTGGCCCGTTCGGCATATATTCTCCAGAATATCTCAATGTCATTGATACAGTCGAAGCATTTGGCTTTAGATACAATCCGTCGCTAGCAGCAAATATGATTTCCGATGCTATGACACATGCTGGTGCCACAAACCAAAACGGAAGGTGGATATTCAATGGCAATCCTGTTGTAGTGAAGTTCCTTATAAGACAAGATGATACGCCAAAAAAATCAATGGGCGAGCTTGCGGCTTCAGAGCTTGAAAAAATAGGCTTTACTGTCCAAAAAGACTATGGCGATTTGAATAAGGCAACCGTAATAGTCCTTGGTTCTGACCCGAAGAATTTGCAATGGCAGATATATACAGAAGAGTTCGCGGGTACCGCAGCCTTTGTAAAGTACAATCCTATAATTCCGGCTCAATCTTATGCCCCCTGGTTCAGCAGAATGCCGGGTTCGCAGAACCCTGCATACTGGAACTATCAAAATGCTACGCTTGATTCAATCACGCAAAGGATAGCCTTCTCTAACTTTACATCACAGGCGGAAAGAAACCAACTTGTAAGGGATGCGATAAAGATGGGCATTCAGGAATCTGTCAGGATTTTCATTGCCCAAAAGACAGATCCCTATGTTGCCTCTGCTAAGATACAAGGCTTAGTGAACGATTTCGGAGCTGGAATAGCAAGCAAGTACTCATTACTTAACGCAAGGTCGTCTGATGGTAACTCCTCTATCGATATTGGTGTGAAGCAAATTCATCAAGGATCTTGGAATACAATTGCAGGCCTACAGGATGTCTATGGAAGGGATATTTACTTTTTAGTTGCTGACACTGGCACTTTTAGAAACCCTTATACTGGCGAGGCTATCCCTTTTCGAGGTGAGTGGACCGAGATTTCAACTGGAGGCCCAATTGGCAAAATCAAGGTGCCTACAGATGCTGTAAAGTGGAATGCGACGCTGCAGCAATGGGTGAACGTGAGCGCACCTGCCAATGCAATAAGCAAGGTTACATTCAAGCCACTCTATTCAAAATGGCACAACGGTATCCCCATGGATGTGTCGGATATGATGTATGCAGATTATTTCTCTCAGGAATGGGGCACTGATCTAGGTGCTGGGGACCGGACTAAAGATCCAGAATATACGCCGGCCGCGAGCGAAGCGCTCAAGCGTTCAGAGGGAACACGATATGTCAATGCAGATACAATCGAATCCTATATTGACCTTTGGCATTATGATCAAAAAGAGATCGCAGCTGCCGGAGTCTTCTTTCCGACTGAACCATGGGAAATTACTGCGGCATCTGAAAGACTAGTCATGGATGGCAAACTTGCTTACTCACGAAGCGAAGCACAGGCAAAAGGCATTGGCTGGTACGATCCAATAGTAAAAGAACATGCAGACTTGATCAAGGAAGAGCTTCAAAAAATGAAGAGCGAGCAATTTATACCTGCTGCACTCAAAGGTGTCGTGAGTGTCCAGGATGCAATGAAGCGCTATGACGCAAGCATAAATTGGATCAACAACCACGGCCACGCGATAGTCAGTAATGGAGCATTTTATCTAGAGAACTTCAATCCTGCAGGTGCAACAATAACTATCAAAGCTTTCAGAGACCCATCATATCCCTTTGAGGTGGGTCATTGGTCCTACTATCAGAATCCGCTGCTCGCTGACATCACTAGCGTTCAAGTGCCACGGATCCTTAGCATAGGGCAACCAGCATCAGCTACGGTAAACATCCAGATTGGTGGGCAACCAAGCAGCAATGCTACTGTAAATTATTTCGTTACAAACAAAGATGGAGCAGTAATAGCTAGTGGGCAGGCTCAGCCCCAAGCCACTGGTGAATTTCTAATTGTTCTGACAGCAGACACTACTTCAAAAATGTCAGCTGGGCCCAACCAGCTAAGAATTTTCGCTACTAGCAACGAAGCACTCCGGCCGGACATTTCATCAAATACGCTTCTTGTTTTGCCTCACACGCCATCCAATCAGACTATTGATAGCGACCAGGTAAGCCAGGGCCAAATTCTGCCTAGCGGGCAGAAAGGTTAACTTGTGTGACTATCTTTAGCTATTTTTTAGCAACAGTTGGCCTTGCCGGCAATACAAGAGGGGATTGGCATTAGAAATAGGTTTGTAGAAGAAAGAATATACATGCTTCTTAGAATCATGAGATTTGCAGTGTGCCCACCATATAGCGCCTGCTCTGCATGCCCCGGCTATCTGACATTATTGGTCATCGAAAATGGACCAAGTTCGCAGATAAGCCACCTGCGGTCAGCCATACTCAAGCCTGGTCCTGAAAAGTGTTTTAATATTGCTTGGAAGAAATCTATCTCAATTGTCTTTATTATCCCAGTACTTGGTATTTTAGATTATGTCGCCGGGATTAGCTGGTGGTTTCTGGTTAGAAAGACTTCACTGTTGTTTTTTGTGCCGTTATCGATTCTAGTCGGAAGAGCGTCAGCCGCAATAAGGACTCTTTTTCCCAAAGTATATTTTGTGCAAAGGATCACAAAAAGGATAGAATTTGTAAAATACCGTAGTGCAGTAATCGTGTGAAGTGACCAATAAAAATGTCAGGTTTTTATCAATTCATTTTAAAACGTGTCGCAAACATGGTCATAGTGCTTTTTTCCACGTTGATCCTCACAATAGCATTGCTTGGTCCCACAATGGACAAGATATTGCTTGATGTAATAAAATTCTCTGTTGTTGAAGAAGTTAACCACAGCAATCTGAACTTTCGAACAGCTAGCGAACGCCAGAATTATGTAGATCAAAGAATGCAACTGCAAATCAAGACAACTGGTCTTGACGAGCCTTGGTATGCTCCTAAGAGATTTACAAACACTGTCTTGAAGGTGATGGTGCTAGACCTTGGCAGGTCTAATTATCTTACAAGCGACAGTGGCTCAGCCAACGTGCGCGATATCATATTAGAAAGAGTGCCAAAAACAATATTGCTCTTCACAACTTCTATCATTACAATAACAATCATAGGGCTTTATCTTGGGGCTTATGTGGCTAACCGTGCTGGGTCCGTATGGGACAAGCTCAATTCTGCTTTTGCTGTCTTTAGTGGTAGCTTTCCAACATGGTGGGTCGGCATGCTTATGATCTTTGCGTTTGCCTTTGTTTATCATATTTTTCCCGCCCGAGCTACTCCTCTCACATCTCCTTCCGATCCCTTATACCTGTTTGATCTGCTATATCACATGCTCTTGCCTCTAATCACAATAGTAGTTGTTGGCTTTGGTTCATGGGCTTACATTGTCCGCTATTTTGTTGTTGGAATACTTGGCGAGGACTATATCTTGGCGAAAAGGGCTGCAGGTATACCTGAAAAGAAAATCCTATACTCTCATGCTTTGAAAAACGCTGGACCACCCATCGTCACTGTGGTTGCCCTGAGCCTTGCAGGTTCCTTTGGTGGTGCTATAACTGTGGAGGCCGTCTTCGGCTGGCCTGGTATGGGTAGCTTGTATTACCAAGCCATAGGGACCTTTGACATTCCTGTTATAATTGGGCTGACCTACTTATCCACCCTGATTTTCATTGTCACGGTATTTCTGACCGATATTATCTATGCTTATTTTGATCCAAGGGTGAAGGTGTCATGACAGAATCATTAGACGCTCTTTCTGCATCATATATTATCAATGAATTCAAGCGCTCTAGGACTGGACTTGTGGGTATAGCAATATTATCAGGACTTGTACTGATGACAGTTTACGCAATAGCAGCCATTCCGCTTAAATCCTTCACGCAATGGAACAACCCGAGCTTTTGGATCGACCTGCCTAGGTCCGCTGCACCAGCATGGATAAACCTGTTCGGACCGAAGATGCCAGAGCATATAGTCATGACAGCAAAAGATGCGCTAAGGTCAACCTCTTTGGATCAAGGCGTGCGGATTGTAACCGATTCTTACAGGCTAAGTTTCAATTACGACTCGTACCCTAATGACTTCATGTTGATTTACTCCACAAGATATGGCACCATTCAGCCCGCACTTCAAATTGACGTGATTAGGCCGGATGGTAAAGAATTCCGCATCTATTTTGAATCGCTGCCTCCATCTGATCAGAGTAGCAATGAATTCTCCGCTAGGCTGTTTTCTACAGACAGACTTATCGCGGATAGCCTCCGCGAATACAGGAATTTGTTTCGGTACGCTGTAGATACTTCAAGGCCGCAGGTTATGATATTTTCTGACTTGCATCAAAATAAAGTCCTCAAAGGCACGTACACGATTCGCCAGACGTTCTATCTCTTTGGCCCGAGTGATTCTGTTGTCAATTCCGGCATCATAGTCGGAGGCAAAGTCTATGGGATCATGGGCACTGATGATTTACGTCGTGATTTGGCTATTGGCATATTATGGGCTGCACCAGTTGCACTCTTTATTGGCATTACTGTCTCAGTGGCTGCCGTTGTAATCGGTCTGATATATGGTGTTGTGGCCGGCTACAAGGGTAGGCATACAGATGAAGGACTCATGCGAGTGAATGATTTATTCTATTCCCTTCCGACTCTCCCACTTCTAGTGATCTTATCAATGACAGTAGGACGAAGTATATTTTTGATCACTGGGTTCCTGATAATATTTGGCTGGGTGGGGATGGCAAAAATAAGCCGAAGCCTCGCACTGCAGATAAAAAACTTGCATTATGTCGAAGCGTCAAAGCTAATGGGCCAATCAGACATCAAAATAATCTTTAAGCACATAATTCCACAACTTTTGCCTCTCACGTTCGCCAGTATTGCCATTGCCGTCCCAAGCGCAATCTTGGGCGAGGCAGCCCTATCTTTTCTGGGCCTAGGCGATCCTTCAATCCCAACCTGGGGGCAAATACTGCATGAGGCGAACTCAGCAAGCGCCGCGTCACGGGGTCTATGGTGGTGGATAATTCCGCCAGGACTTCTAATAGCGGTAACAGGACTTGCATTTGCTCTAGTTGGCAATGCCCTTGACAATATCGTAAACGTCAGGTCACGGAGAAAGCAATAGAGGATTTCATCTAATATATACATGGATGCCTCGGGTCTCATAATCTTCTTCATCAGCATATTATCAAATAATCATCAGCACCATTATCATCATATCCTCATCCTAAAAGCTTCGTCGTCTAAGTCATAGTGTGAGATGGTGATGGTGA
>JALZFS010000213.1 GCA_030861405.1 Thermoproteota archaeon
TGATAGACAAGACTTACTGCTCCAGACCATTATGTACTGGCATAATCATGAGTACAAATTTTTAAGTTTTTATATACTTTTATACAGCCTCAACTTTTCTTTTGCGAGTGGATGCACTGGTGTGAACCTGAGGTGAAGTCCACAGCAAATGCAGTGGCTATTACTGCATTTGAAGTATACCTCGCACCTGCGACAATACCTTAACCCTTTCTGGTATGGATTTTGTACTCTGCCTCCGTCTGGTACGAGCCTCATACATAAGTTTTTGCACGTCAATATCCTGAGCATTAGCGCAGGAGACTTATAATCTGGCAGGCACCTTGGGGAGAGGGAGGCTGTTCTGCATGATATGGATACTACAGATTGGTTTTCCATTCAGTACATCAAATATATGCCCTGCGACCTAGGAGGTATTAGCAATGTGCGCTGTCCTCCTTGGGGTTCTCATGTCAGATGGGATTTTAAGTGGTGTAATCAACACAATAACTAGTCTGATAGCACAGTATGGCTACCCTGCAGTATTTGCAGCAGCCTTTCTGGAAGTGATATTTCCTCCTATTCCAAGTGAGGTAATCTTTCCGCTTGTAGGATTTACAGCCCTAAGTAGAGCACTCGGGATTGAGAATGCAATTGGTATGGCAACGGTGGGTTCGCTTGGCTCAACTGCTGGGGCAATACTGATCTATTTTGTATCGTTGAAGGTTGGAAGAGCAGCTGTTGCGAGGTTTGGTAAACGCGTCAGGGTAAGCGAGCATGAGATCGAAAAGGCCGAGACTTGGTTTGAGCAGTACGGATCAATTGCAGTATTTACTGGAAGGATGGTTCCAGGAATCAGAGAGATAATCTCAATACCTGCTGGCATAGCTCAGATGAATTTTGCAAAATTTGTTGTTTATACATTCGTCGGCTCACTCTTGTGGTGCATTATCTTAACACTTGCTGGATATTATCTTGGCGAGGCCTGGAGCAGGTTTTCGGAGCAGGCATCATTTGCATTTGAAGTTGTCACCTTTATAGTTATTGCCAGCATAATTGGTATTGTTGGCTTCTGGTATATCCGGAGACGCAAGAAAGCTCCTGCAAAACAATGATTAAACTCCTGCCTTCATAAGAAAGCAGAGGAGCGCCTTTTGTGCATGCAGCCTATTTTCAGCTTCTTGCCATACAACTGACTGCTTGCCATCAATGACATCGGCAGTTACTTCCATTCCTCGCTTCGCCGGCAGGCAATGCATGAATATTGCTTCCTTTTTCGCAAGCTTCATGATATCTGCATTCACTTGATACTTTGGGAGAAATGTGGCTTCTCTTGTTGCACGTTCATCTTCTTTGCCGATTGAGATGAAAGTATCTGTGGATATAATATCTGCATCTTTTACAGCCGAAGCCGGGTCTTCAGTTATCGTCACGTCGGCACCTGTCTGGTTGCCTTCCGCCTTAGCAAGTTTCACAATCTCTTCAGGCGGTTCATAGCCCTTTGGACATGCCGCAGTCATGCTTATGCCTGTCTTAGCGCAACCCAGCATAAGATCATTACATACATTATCTCCATCTCCTAGCCAAGCAAGTTGTAGTCCCTTTAGCTTGTTCTTGTGCTCCTGTATTGTCATGAGGTCAGCCAGAATCTGACATGGATGAAATGAGTCCGAAAGCCCGTTTATTACCGGCACTGAAGCATACATAGCCAAGGTTTGGACTTCTTTATGATCATAAACCCGTGCCATTATGCAATCTAAATATAGCGAAAGTGTCTTAGCAGTATCTTCAATCGTTTCACCCCGCGACAATTGGATGTCCTTTGTACTAAGGTAAACCGCGTCCCCGCCCAGCTGATACATACCTACTTCAAAACTGACTCTTGTTCGAGTAGATGGCTTCTGGAAGATCATGCCAAGTGTCTTCCCATGCAAAAATGGACGAGATTTCCCGTTCTTCTTTTGCTCGTACTTAAGCTTCCTGGCAAGCATCAGGATCGAATTGATCTCACCTGTGTTCAGATCGGTAATGCTGAGTATGTCTTTGTTACTTAAGGAGGTCTTCAATGTCTTCATCTGTTAGATATACTATCTTGTCCTCGTCTTGTTGCCCCCTTTTCTCTTTTTGCATTTGCTTGTCTACTATATACCCTTCTTCCACACCCTCTTCATCGCGATGCTTATCCCGATCCTCTTCTGTTGACTGCTTTTCTTCTAGCCTTTGTTTCTTTTCCCTCTTGTCCTCCTCCTCTCCCTTGCTGCGATCATCGTTTGTTCTTTTCCTGCCAAATAATCCAAATCTGCTTTTCTTCTTTTCCTTTGGTTGTTCTTCATCCTGAAGTGGCTCTGGTTGGTGCGTAACAGATTTTGGTAAATTTGGTTCTGTATTTTGCTCTGTCTTTGGAGCAAAAATGCTGACCGAGGGGCTCGATTGTCGCACCGAAGATTTGGGCAGCGGTAGCAACTCCTCCTTCTCTTCTTTTCCTTTGAGCTTTACTGCCTCATCTAATTCATGTTTTTCAATAACAAGTTCTGGTTCCTTTGCCGTCGATTTTAAATTCTCAACGCTTACTTCTGTGACACCTCCAAATAGCGATCCGATGAACTTATCAGGATCAAATGGAATTATATCGTCATAGCCTTGTCCCACGCCAATATAGACTACCGGTCTTGAAGTAATATGTACAATCGAAATTGCAGCTCCCCCCTTGGCATCTGCATCTACCTTAGTTAATATGGCGCCATCAAAGTTCGTATGCTGGAAAAATTCCCTTGCCTGGTTTATTGTGTCGTTGCCAGCAAGTGCATCACCAATGAACAATTTTACGTCTGGCTTGACGACTCTTACTATCTTACCCATTTCATCCATCAGATTCTTCGAAGTTTGCATTCTGCCGGCAGTATCCATCAGGACCACATCGACATAATTCTTCTTTGCGTGATCGTATGCATCGCGCCCTACTGATGAAGGGTCGGCTCCATATCTTTGCTTGACTATTTTGAGAGATAATCTGTTTGTATGTTGTTCCAGCTGCTCAATAGCGCCGGCCCTGTGGGTGTCACCTGCCGCTACTACCACTGAAAAGCCTGCCTTTCGCAGCAAATTGGCTATTTTTGCAACAGTTGTTGTTTTGCCTGTGCCGTTAATCCCCAAGAAAACGATAACAAAGGGGCCAGCCTTTGTTTCTTTTTTCTTTCTTATTTTTTCAATGAGGTCAAGTGTACTTCCGCGTGCAAAGATTTCAGCCACTGCTATTTGCAGTTTTGATTGGACTATTGTGGTTGCTTCCTGCTCTTTTTCCAGCTTCAGTCCAAGCAATTCTTCTTTTAGTTTGGTCGATAGGTAATCAACTACTTCCTCTGCTACGTCACTTTCTAAAAGAGCAATCTGAAGTTCAAGCAGTGCGTCATCAAGTACCTTTTCGGTAAGCTCTTTCTGACCTATGCCTTTTGCTGCTTTGGTAAATGCCTTTCTCAGTTTATCAAACATGCTTTTTCAACCAAAACTGGCATCAGCCGAGTTGTTGTTGTTGCTGCTGGGCAGCCTGTATCATCTGGTTTATTTGCGATTGCAACTGATTCATATGTACCCCTATTTGTTGTCTCTGTGCTTCAAGCTGTCTAGCCGCCACTTCGTACTCCTTTATTCTGGATTCTACATAGTTGAGTGCATCTTCTCTACTCTTTTCAATAGCTATGCCCGCATCAAGGTTAACAAGCAACTTTTTCATAGGAGGTACTTTGGCCTTAATGTAGACACCGATGCCAATAGGCATTAGCGACTCAACGTCAGATTCAGAGGTGATGTTTTGTATTGTAGTTGAAGCCAAACGGGCCTCTTCTATTGCCCTGCCTACTGCGACCTGCCGTGTCACAATGTCATTCATATAGGCCTCAAGAATCCTTGATTGTTGGACTAATTCATTTATCCTCTGTTCTATAGATGCCAATTCCTGCTGCCTGGATTTGTCGCTAGCTGCGCTCATGATCTCCATCTGCTACTGATAGATTTTTAAAGCTTTAGATTCTTGATAGTTCTAGCATATCGGCCATCCTGACTTTCATACCATAGCGCTCTTCCTCGCTCTTCATGTGCAAGTATAATTTCAGCATGTCTGCTCCATGCTTTATTATACTGAAATTGCCATTTATTTTTAGTTGGATGAACTTGAAGACAAGTGAGTATATTTTAAATTTTTCAAGCACTGACTCCCTATATGCCTGCATATCATGTAGGTTCTGAACAAGGAGCTCGGCGCACCAGGTCGATGGAATTATACCTTCTCCTAGCAGAGGATAAACTGTACCTATTGACTCTCCTACGCCTACTGACTTCCGACCATCCGTAAATGGCTCGCATTTTTCAGGTGGAGTTAGCCGAATTGGCCTTCCTACCTTTTTTATTACCTCGCAGTCACTCTTGTTTATAAATTCGTTCACAAGGCGATTATGATTCTTTAGGAAGTCGCCGGCTCCAATGTGCGCATATCCATTGCTGAGTGGGAAATACCAAAAATATCCTGACATCAATGGAAATGCCCGCAAATAGAAATCATCATATGGCTCCTTGCCTGGATTATAGCGGACTTTGTACTGTACACACGGGATGTACATTTCATTTCTAACTCTTGGCAGGTAGTTGCGGTGAAAGCCAGTTGAATCGAGAATTATGTCAAAGTCAGATTCCAGTTCGTCTTTTCTTGGAGCCCTTCCATACCTTATATCTGTGCCTGTTATCATGTCTTGGATTAGTGCAAGCTTGTCATAGCTTACCATTCCTTTGAGCTTGATGTCAATGCTGCCACCATTTTCTTTCAAGTCTACACACATGTGCTTGCCGTCATGTAATATATAATCATCAAAATTAAGACCACAATTTTTTGCAAGGTCTCCCATCACGTTTTCGCAAGTGGCCCAAGCACATACTGCATCATGCTGATCCCTTGACGTACGCTCAAAACCCACTACATGATTGTCATGATCGTCGCTCAGCCTATTCATAAGATACGCTCCAGCCACTCCAATTCCTACAACTGCGATCTTCATGTCTTAGTTATCGTTAGCATTATCTTGTCAAAGGATGCCATAAAAACATAACATTTTATCTACTGTTCAAATTTTATAATTAATATTGTCAAGAAAGAACAAGGAGCAAGATAGGAAGAGAATACGAATGCCTGGCGCTGCACGCGCAGGCATCAGTCTTTTGATTATGGGTGCATTGCTAGTAGGATTTGGGCAATACCTTGAGAGGGGTTCGCTGTCACTATACGGCGTAATAATTGTAGCAACTGGCTTTATACTATATATGACCTCATCAATTATTGCGAAGAGACGAGGTTCTATTTAGTATAGCTATTAACTTTCCTTTTTATGGGAATTATTATGTGATGAAGAGAAGGACATCTATCTACCTTTCCTGACATATCAGTTGAATATCTATGTTTTGGATTTACATTACATTTTCGCATCTAATAAAGAACAACATCATGCGACAAATATTATTCATCGTTACTATATACATCTTGAAAGGAAGATTAAGGTCTAGATTTCTTATTGTATAAGACAAGTGTTCAACTGTGCTAAGCAGTTACTGATTCCATCATGAATATTTTTAGAATTATTTTGTCTGGCAACGAGAAATATGGGTAAAAATCTGGCATATTGGCAGTATTGCCAACCACGTATCGCTCTCCCTATCCATAGAAATACTAAAATGAAAATTGCCGTTTTATCCTATTGGATACGAAGATATATAACTCGAACAAAGGGTGGACTGGTAGAGTCATTGCCTGTATTGACTTGAATGCTTTTTATCCGTCATGTGAAGAATTGAGAGATCCTTCATTGAGGGGAAAGGCGCATGCAGTAATAATGACAGATGAGAAAATCGGATATATGATAAAAGGTGTGGTTTCTTCATGTTCGTATGAGGCAAGAAGATGTGGCATTATCTCTGCCATGCCGCTTTCAAAAGCTAAATCGTTATGCCCAGATTTGATATTGCGTCCCGTTGATATACCGTACTATAGAAGGGTCTCAGAAAAGATAATGAATATAATTCATGAATATGGGGGTGTCTTAGAACAAGCAAGTATAGATGAAGCCTTCCTAGACTATACCGCAAAACTCCATTCAGAGAATGCTGAAAGTTATGCCACAAAAATAAAAAAAGCGATCAAACAAAAGTGCGATCTATCCTGCTCTATAGGTGTAGCACCAACCAAATCAGCTGCAAAAATTGCATCAGACTTTGAGAAACCTGATGGTCTAACCATTGTGTACCCCTCCGAGCTAAAGGAGTTTCTTGAGCCACTTGAAGTCGGAAGAGTAGCCGGCATTGGACCAAAAACACAACAAGCATTAAAAGAGATGGGAATTGAGACACTTGGGCAGCTAGCCAAAGCTGATGTTTCGAAGCTAAGAGAACGATTTGGAAAGAATGGTCATTGGATGTGGAAAGTAGCCAATGGCATTGATGATGAGCCTGTATCTCCAAAAACTGACAATGTATATTTTAGTGCAGAGTCCACCCTCGATGCCTTTACCAGAGATAAACATAAGATATATTCCCTTCTCCAAGAATTAGTTGATGACCTTTGTCTGCGGATCAGAGAACATGGCTACCTGTTTAGATCCGTAGGCATTAAGCTTGTAAGGACAGATTTCTCAATTGAAACTAGGGGGATCACATTCCACGAATTTCAAAATGATAGAAGAATTATTTTTTCTGTTTTGAGTCAGCTACTGGATAAGTTTGTGTTATCTGAAAATAGGCCCTCGGTTAGAAAAGCAGGATTGTGGGTAAGCAATTTAATACGCGAAGAAAATATACAAAGAAAGAAGGCTACTCAAAGGACGCTACTAGATTACTGTTAAAAGAGGTGTTACTTCTGCTCGATATATTAACACAGTTGAACTCAATAATAAAGAAGAGCAAAAAAGCAAAGATGTCTACTACCAATAATAATTCTGAATAGGACTGATGATTGCATGTGCGCAAAATACGTATCTATGGATTAACAGCTATACTATTTTTTCATATCTCCCACTATGACAATATGTGGTCCTATTATTCTATGTAAATTGCAGGCTTAAACGGTCTTGCAGATTTTGCCTTTGATTTTGGATCATACTTTGTGGAATCTTCCTCAGAATAAACCACTATCTGCGCTTTGTTGATCTCAGATGAGAGCAGCGATTTTGCATCATTTATTGCATTTGTCTCGTTAAACTCGATCATCTTGAGACGCCGGCTCCTTGCTTCGAGAGGACTAGACAAAATATCTTCCATCATTTTCTGTACCAGCTTGGGATCAGTCTTGACCTTAGTGGTTTGTTGGTTTATAATCAGATCCTTCATTATCTCCCCAAATTTGATCTTGCCGTCAAGTATGTGTGTAAGTATTGCTCGGTAGACTCCTGTTTTCCAAATAGCTGAAGTATAGATGACAACTTTGGTAGGTGTCATTCTGGTGACCTTAACGATGTTCTGGAGATCTGCAAGCAGGTTAGAGATGAGAAATTCTGATTCTTCTGCCACTATATCTATCTTGCTTTCCTCTGTTATGGGCCAAGATGCTGTAGATATTGATTGCTTGTTGCCCATACGTTCCCAGGCCTCTTCTGCTGTGAATGGTGCGAAGGGAGCAAGCATCCTAACCTGGACATCAAGAAACTGAGCAAGGGTTAAAGATAACTTTTCATGGTTTTTGGCAGCAGCCCTTTTTAGATACCATTGCAAATCTTGATCCAGTGAATAGAGGATATGATGTATTGCCTCTCTTATCCTTAGCTTATCCATTGATGCCGATGTCTTTGCTATCACGTGCTGCAACCTGCTGACAAGCCACTTATCTTCCGGTTGTTGTTGATCTTCATCAATTGGCATGGGCTGCTGCTGACTGCCGCGGAATTTTTCAACCATCTCAAGTATGCTAAGCAGCTTCAACCTGATGCCTCGAATAGTATCAAAGGAAAAGTCTGCATCCTGAAGTATTTCTGCCGACACCAACATTGCAAGCCGAATCGTGTCTGCCCCATGCTCTCTAATTGCCTCTCGGAGTGGGATGATATTGCCAAGCGACTTGCTCATCTTCTTACCCTCCATTAGGACCGAGCCGTTAACAACTATTTGCCGTGGCCACTTTTCTTTATCAAAAATGGCAACGTGGTTAAATATGAAGAAGGTTAGATGATTTGGAACTAGATCGCGCCCTGAGTGGCGCGAATCCACCGGATAAAAGTAGTTGAATTCATTTCTTATCCGTTGCACGGTATGTGCAGAGATTCTACACTCTTTTGCTACGTGATCTGCGCTGCCCATGCCAAGTAGAACATAGTCAAAAAAGGCATCGCTGATATTGTCGTCAGCTTCGCTTATCGCTCTGCTATTGACATACTTTGCAATAATATAGTACGCCATGTAAATGACTGAATCCGATAGGCTTTCGATTGTCCAGTCTTTGTCCCAAGGCAGCTTGGTTCCAAGGCCTGATTTTCTTGCGCATGCTCGTTCACGCAACCAATCTATTACATAGTCAAATTCCTCCCGAATGTCCGAGGGAACAATGTCCATCTTTGTTACACAGTCGTGTGCTAGTGCCTTCCATTCTTTCTGACCGTAGTTTAAGAACCACTGATCGTTCAGCAATTTGACCACACACCTGGCTCCGCATCTACACCTTATTGGTTTGTTGACAAGCTCGTACATGGTGTCGCCTATTCCTGACTTCATGGCCTCTTGCTTCACTTCATTCTTTGCCACAGCCACAGCCATGCCCGCAAACCTACCAGTATTGTGCATCATCCTACCTTTGTAGAATTCTTTGGAATAAAGATCGTTTGTCGCTTTTTCCAATCGCTCTTGATTATTACCATCTTTGTCTTTCCAAGAAGCGTCTACGTGCTTGATAGCTTCGGCAGCTGGAATGCTGCTAGTATACGATTCCGATTCGATTATTTTGATTGGATGGATATTGTTATTATTACCATTGCTGAATGAGATATGAAATTCTTGCTGCAAATTCTTGTCTGCTTTCAGATCCTCTAGGGCTTGATAATCATATGGTGCATGCGCAGGCACTGACATGACAATTCCAGTGCCACTATCGGCTTCAACAAAAAATGCAGGATACACAGGGATAGTTGCATTGTTGATAGGGTTAATAGCGTTCCAACTGATTATTTCAGCGCCATTGATAGTCTTTATTACCTTGACTCTGTGGTTTATAAATTCGAGCTTTCTTGCTGCTTCAGAGCTTATGACCCATTTTTCGCTATCGACTTGGGCTAGCACGTAGTCAAGAGTAGGGTTAACCCAAAGGTTTGTAACCCCAAAGATCGTCTCTGGTCTAAGTGTGGCAGCTGGTAACATGATATTGTCACCTCCTCTGACATTCAAACTGAACTTGATGAGAGTGTATTCGTTGATGTCTGGTTCAACATCCCCTATTGTGTCGTGCTGACTAACAGGATTTTGGTCACGCGGACACCATCCTACCGGATGCGATCCCTGTACTATCAGACCTTTACTACGTAAGGTTCTGAACTGCCATGAGATGAACTTGGAATATATCTTATCGATAGTGGTAAATTCGCGCCTCCAGTCTATGGAGTAACCCATCTCTTTCATGCCGATCTTGATCTCCTGATGGAAGTAACTGGCTATTTTAACAGGGTTTACAAAGGTTGCAACGATGTCATCCGATAATTTGTATACCTTGTGAAAGGTTTCCATCAGTTCAGGATCGACTGCGGCGACTCTTCTAGACATACCAAGAATCGGTGTGCCGGTGTAATGGAAGCCCATAGGGAAAAGTACATTGTAACCTTTCATCCTCATATAACGTGCATGGACATCGGCAAGTGTGTATGTCCTGCCGTGGCCAATATGCTGAGGTGAGTTTGGATAAGGGTAAGCCACTGTCACAAAGTATTTTTTCCTGAGGTTGTCGTTATCGAGGTCTGCTTCAAAGGTCTTTTGCTCTTCCCACCTCTTGATCCATTTGTTCTCTATTGAATTCCAGTCTATGGTGGGACCCATGTTTATTTTGCAGCCTCTTCAGCCGACAGAAGTGCTTCAGTTATCTTGTCTTTTGATTTGCCGCCTCCCTGCCCGAAGCGATTATCTCCGCCACCAGACCCATCTAACTTGCTAGATACCTGCTTCGCAATCACGCTAGCCTTGACCTTCTTGCACGCGATTTCTCCCGCAAAAACAATAACCCTAATCCCCTGGCCCTTTGATACAAGCGCAACATATACCAAGTCTTTGTCAAGCTCGATTGCCTTTTCTCCAATGGCAATATGGTAATCCTCATTAAGATCTTCGTTATATGTAGTATACAGGTGTATGCCTGAGTCAAGCTTCTTGGCTTGTTCTGAAATGCTTTTTGCAATAGGGATTGAAATAACCCTCAGCATGGTTCTCATTCTTTTCTTCGCCGCTTCAGCATCCTCCATTGCCTTGTTAAAAGACTCAACCACTTTTTCTCTAGCTGCTCCAAGTGTCTGGGCTATTGATCCAAGCTGACTGTCCATCTGTTGTACATACTGCAATGCTGCTCCACCAGCTACAAATTCCAGTCTGACTATGCCATCTTGAATTCGTTCGGACTTCAGTATCTTAACTAGGCCGATTTCACCAGTGCTTTTTACGTGTGTGCCACCACAAGCTTCAATATCCCATTCCTTGATATTTACTATTCTGACATTGTTTGCAGGCACTACACCCCCCTGATAAATGCGAAACGAGAACTGCTGCTCAGCATCTCCACGATCATATGTCTTGATTATGATAGGATGATTTTGTCTAATTACCTTGTTTGCCACCTGTTCAATATTTTGTACTTCTTCTTTTGTAAGTGATGAGTGATGAGTGATATCTAGCCTACCATAACTCTCTTCTTTAAATGCAGAGTTCTGCCAAACCCATGATCCAAGCGTATTCCTTGCCGCAGAGTTTAGCACGTGAGTTGCAGTGTGGTGCTTAGTGATAAGATCGCGTCGCGTGCCATTGACTCTTGCATATATATTCTGTTCTTCTACAAGGCCGCCATCGCTTTCAATCCTGTGAAGTACAACATCAGCCTGCTTTGTAACCTCTAAAACTTTGATACCCTCAATTTCTCCAGTATCTGGTTCCTGCCCTCCTCCTCTAGGATAGAATGCAGTCTGGTCCAAAATGACATATTTACCATCGACCACCTTGAGAACCCTTGCATAAAACTCGCGTATTGATTCGTCTTGGTAATAAAGCAATTTTGTAGGAGGCAGACCCTGTAGCCCACGGACTGGTTTTGACGTCTGGCCTGAGGCTTGACTTATATGTAACTCCGCAAGCTTCGTATAGAATGTTGAGGGAATGCTCTGTATAATTTCCTGTTCCATTAAAAAGTCCGGAGTTATGCCATCAGACTCGTAGAGCCTAATAAGATCGTCAACTGTTAAGTCTCTAACCTTTTTGCTTGACTTGAGTGATGTCGCCACGGAATTCATTCGCTCAAGGGAGCTGGCGTATCTGCTTGCTTCAAGTCGCAGAATTGTTCTGACATCTTGTCTATGCTCTTCAAGTTCTGGATACATTTGCTTGAGGTAGTCAATATGCATGTCTGCAATATCTTCGACTTTGACAACGTCTTTCCATCCTACCCTTTCAAGTATTGAAAGCACCCTCCTGAGGATCACCCTTAGATTGTAGCCTCCTCCAACGTTTGATGGTAGTGCACCATCTGAAATAGCAAATACCAGAGTTCTTACATGGTCTAAAATTGTGTATATGGCTTCATAGGGTGCAACACATGCACTCAGCCTCTCTTCTGAAATCTTCATATCTTTTGCAATTAACAACTTGAGATCTCGGATGCTGCTACTAGTCATGGTCATGCGCTCCATCTTACCTGAGACTAATTCAAAATACTTAGCCTGAACCTCGTTATGGCTATCAGTTCCTGTGATATCAACCATCTTGGCCACGACAGGTCCGAAACAGCAATCATAGCTTGTGGGCGTCCCCATTGTTATCCATGAAAAGCGCTCAAGACCTGCACCCATATCTATTATCCTATTAGGCATGACGCGGTAATCGTTTTCACTACCTTCAAATTCAGTAAATACAGCATTACCAAGCTCCAGCCCTCCCACGAAGTATTCTAATGAGTACCCAAAGGCGCCAGCCCCTATCCATACATCTTCCACAAATGTTATATCCTCAGGCTTGATGCCCAGCCCATTTGTCAGCATGCCAAAATCGAGTTCAATGCATCTATCCTTCCAATATCCTCCTTGAGAGTCTGCATTGCAGGTTTGTCCTATCATGCAAAAGCCAGTATAGTGCCTACCACTTACTCCCACATTTTCAATGTCATTGAAGCGCAGGCACATCTGCGGAACTATTAGAGGATTTGTTGGCATTTCAAAGACTACTTGATTGCCGACTACGCGCTGAAAGTTAACGATTGATGCTATGGTAAAATACAAATCCTCTCGCCAGCGGCAGACCACGGGGTAACGCCTTACTATTGCATGGTTATTTGCCCGAAAGAATTTCTCTGTCTCCTTCCACGCATTGACATAATCAAGATGCTTATTTGTAGGCGGCTTCCCTATGAAACTGTAATTCTCGTGATCCGGACAGAATTCCCTTGAGATCTTAAGCGTCCAGAAGAACTTTCCGCATCTGACGCATTTTTTTCTACTAAACCCCATCTGATCAAAAAGCGATACTTTGTAGTATTTGTCAGGATCCGATGAGAATAGCGAAGCTAGTTCCTTCTTTCCCAATAGCTGTTATCCTGTGTTAGACATCAAATATCGGTATTAATGCTTTCGTCAAAAGAGAAATAGAGCTTAAGATTTGAGTGAATTCTCAATGAATTTTAGATATGCCTCCTTTGGTGCTGCACCTATAGTCCTTGATATCTCCTTGCCTCCCTTGAACAGCAAGAGCGAGGGGATTGACTGAATGCTATATCTCATTGCTATTTCCTGATTCTCATCTACGTTTAACTTGGCAACCTTGACCTTGCCCGCCAAGATCTTGCCAATCTGTTCAACTGCTGGTCCTACCATCCTGCATGGACCGCACCATTCCGCCCAAAAGTCAACTAAGACCGGCATATCCGATCTAAGCACTTCGGTATCCCATGTCTTTGCAACAACATGAGTGACTGCATTGTTGTCTGTCTTGCTTTCCATGCCTCCAATTTGGAAATCATGGTATTTTAATCCTATTGACTACCCAAGCCGGCCGCCCGCAGCATTTGTAACAAATTCCGCGATCAACTTTATAACAAAAGCAACGCCACCTACTGCAAGTAGGCCAAGCACAACCAGCCGAAGATGTTGTACGTAATCCTCTCTACTTGTCTTCTTCGCTAGCCTGAGAGTCTGAAATATCTCTGATACTTTGCGCTCTATAAGAGACAATTTGTGATCTAAAATAGGGTTTGTGTTATATATATATATAATATCAGTCACTATCGTGAAAGTGACTGCTGCACTGTATAGAGCGGCTCCTTGTCCGTTCTTTGCATTTCAACGAATGTTTCTGTGTTTTGTATACCTTCCACCTTTCCTATACGCGCGATGACAACGTTATGTAGTTCCTCCAAAGTGTGTGCGCTCACATTAACTATCATGTCAAACCTGCCAGTAACTTCGGAAAGCGACCTAACTTCGGGAATTTTCATCAGTTCTGCATGAATAGGCTCTTTCAGCTTGGGGTCACGATTTATGCCAACTGTTGCTTTAACGTTTACACCCAACATGCCTTCATTGACAATTATAGTAAATTTCTTAATCAGGTTGCGCTTTGCCAAGCGCTTTATCCTACTATAAAGAACAGATGCATTAACGTTAAGCTTCTTGCTCAACCTTGGAACGGAAATGCTTGCATCCTTGGTTAGTTCGGATAATATTTTCATATCAAGCTCATCGAATTTCTGCATGTCCCTGTAAGGTTACAGGGAAGCGTTAATAAATCTAATTCTGATAGAGATTGGACAGCTAAAACTCAATTCCTTAGCGTGCCCTAGAGTGGATCATGAAAAACTTATGACTGTAAACATAATAATGCACATAAAGAACCGGCCCCAGATAACATTATATAATTTGCAAGCCGGGTTTTAAGAGGATGTTTAACAGGGGAGGAATTAAGCCTGGCCAATATGTTTTTGCGGTGCAGAAGGATAACAGACATAATAAAGTAATCATCGGTCGGATCCAATCCGTGAATAACAACAAAGTTCATATAGTTGGCACATATGTCAAACCGCTGGGCCTAATAGAGCGTGTAGAAGCTGGCAGAGCAACCGGGCGACCAAGGGAGGCGCTCAGTAATCCTGACCCAAATAACTGTATCTTCATGTTGATCGATAGGGTTGAAACTGGCAAGTTCAATGAAGAGGTTGACCAAACCACCTCTCGCGTTACATGGATAAATGAAAATAGGTATCTTGTACTTGATGGATGGATAAAAGAGAATTTACCTGACATATTCGCAGCTGCACTTTCAGCAGACACAGAAGAATCAAGAGCTCATACACGCCAGACACTCATTGAAAAGATGAATTCACTTTACGAGCGTGACCTCAAGGAACATGTCTATGCGGTGGCAAGAAGCGCAAGGATATTATAATCCAAAGCAACCTCACTCGGGAATATATATCGTTAAACCTGCCTTTCATCAATGTATTCTTGATATAAGTGACTACAGCGACTGGATATCTGATAACCTAGCATTACGGGAGCAACGATTATTATTATATTTTTTCATCTTCGATATTTTTTCACATGATTTTTCTTTGTTGGGATAATATACTCTATCTTGACAGGTCGAATAAATTCTACGATCGCAAGACATAAGTGAGCTTAAATCTAATTAATATGCATGTCATTTTTTGGCCCTGAGGCCGGCCCAAGTCAAGATAAGAGAAAGTATGAGCATCTAACGCTTGCCATACGGCAGACTGTGCTTGAGCGGGCTCACAACCGTTGTCAGAAATGCAAGGTCAAGTTCACTCCTAGTACTCCACCACAGTTTGAGCATATCAATGGCTCTCTAAAGGACAATCGGCCGGTCAACCTGCGTGCTCTGTGTCCTGAATGTTTTAAATCTGTCGAGAAGAAGGAAAAGAGCAGCAAGGGAATATTTGGCAGAATACGAAATATAGTAGGTTAGCAGAATAGTCTAAATATAGCGTCGGAATTGTTTTTTATCAAAATGGGCATCATTGTGATGCAACTCATTTGCGACACGTGTGGCAAGGTGCTGCTGGAAAAGCATGGTGTAAGTGAAGAAAGGTTTCCCATAACAAGCGAAGAGGCACAGCAGCTAGACAAAGACCACAGAGGCCATGAGTGTCACATACAACCAGTTGAAAAGGTAGATTGACTTGCAGGTTAGGTTAAAGAGTACCTAGTTATGCAAAATTGTCGGTATCAGATCAGCTAGTTGTCGTCTATGGAAGTCTAAAAGATTTTCTGTTTCTTTGCATTTCCTCTTCCTCATCTGCCAAGATGCAAGTACTTCTAAGCCGGTTGATCTTAGCATGCGTACTGTCTGCCTCCTCTACCTTTTCTATACCCCACATACTCCGAACCTGGTTCGGCCACGATATGTAGTGTGCAGTGCCTCCAATATTCAGAATTGTTAAATGGGTAATGCATATCTGAAATAAAAAGATCTGAGTTCAGTACCAAATATGCCTTCGGCCAATATTGTCGCTTCTTAGCCCTCAAAACAAATAATTTATTCCATCTTACTTATATTATATCGTAGACAGGATTATACATGTATGAATAGTAGCACGCCTATATATTGGTTCAGAGATTTTATTGGTGTAGGCTATCGCTACCATGATGTTTACATGAACGTTATTCCGCTCTTTGAGGATAAGATGTTTGCCTACAGGTTATGGAAAAAGACTATAGAGTGGTGGCCAGATGACGAAATAAGGCTCCGGTTCGTGGAGGATAGAGACAGCTACTGGCTTATAATTTATGGAAACTCCACTTTCAAAGGCGAAAACACTGGCTTTGTGAAGAAAGTGCCGTTATTGTCTGAAAACTACCGGCGATTTAAAGCAGGATATGAAAAAAAAGCAATTTTGCGGTTTGGAGTGTATAAAAAGAAAAACTTAAAGAAAGAGAATGAGGAGAAGTATGATCTTGAAATTTTGAAGAAATCAAAATCAATCTATGACATTGCATTTTTGAATAATACCGATCTTTCCCCTGGGAGCATTGAACGCCAGTGCATAGAGGAAAATAAATGAAAAAATTCAATTGCATAAGAGATTGCTCTGACTGTTGCATCTACAGAGAATTTTATCCTTCTGTAGAATATGGGAAGATAGGTGTGCTGATCCTACCAGAAGAAAAAGCTGCAATAAATCGCCTTGCACGGAAGCTCAATATCAAACTTAGGATAATTCCACGGCTTGCAATTGGTATGCATTTTCCAGAAAACATAATCGCGTACCAGATGATGGGCAAGAACGAGGATGGCAACCTGTGCCCTTTCCTTGATGTTGAAAGCAACGAAACATCTCCTCATGGTGGATTCAAATGCAGGATTTATTCTAACCGCCCATCTGCATGTAGAGCGTATCCTGTCATAGATGCTGTAGACAAGACCGCTAAGCTCGATGCTCATTGTCAGTTCTGTAAGAAATTCTCCACTACCAAGGCTAGCAGTGAAGGTCTGCAACAAGAAATTGAAGCACTCGCAAAAATCAGAGCAAGAGTTACTGCAGGCAATAATAATGATATTTCAATTTGGCGCTATGCGACTGCCACAGGAAGATCAAATGAGTTACTGCCGGAAGGTTGGGTTGTTGAACGCTATTGACTGTCCTTGTGATACAACACCTGATCACACTTTTTGACAAGCAGAATTCTGTTCTGCGGTATTACTGTAAAATTTTCAGATAACTTGAGAAATTCCAGCAGAGGCACTTCCACAATATTTTCAAAGTCTCGATAGCTGACCGAGTAAAGTGTTGCATCATCAGCATATAATGCCTTGCTGAAAATCTCATCAAGCTTCCCCTTTCGCGGCATAGCACATTATGGATATCCTGCATTATTATATACGATGTTGGGTCATTAGCACTGTGGCAAGGAAACCCTCTTCTTCTACGAGACGCAGAGCTAAAGGAAGAGGCAAAAAGAGGAGAAGCACTAGAAGAACAACTACCACTACTTCTAAAAGAAGCAGCAATCGTGGTGGTAGTAGCTCGGGCCTGTCTGCGAGGACAAGAAAGGCAATAGATACTCTTCCTTCTCATGCTCAGGAAATATACAAGAAAGCTCATGGAAATGCTATGAAGCACTATGAAAGCGCCTCAAAGAGGCGAGGGGGACGGCAGCAGAGCAAAGAGCAGGTCGCTCATAAAGTAGCGTGGTCTGCTGTAAAAAAAGAGTATAAGAAAAAAGGAGAAAAGTGGGTACCAAAAACCTAATCTGGTTTGTAGTTTATTAGCCCGCCTGCCTCAACAATTTTTAATATAAGTTGAGGAAATGGTTTCATCAAATAATTTTCGTTCTTTCTGATATTGGTTATCTTGTTCTGCATAAGATATATCTCCAGCTCGTCTCCGTCAGATATCTTTTCAATTGTAGATTCGTCAATCTCTATTGGTAGCAAGTATCCTCCGTCTACAGCGTTCCTGTAAAATATTCTCGCAAAGCTTTGCGCAAGAACCGCCCTTATGCCTGTCTGCGATAGAGCTATCGGTGCATGCTCTCGGCTAGAGCCGCAACCAAAGTTGCTGCCCGCCACAAGAAAGTCGCCATGTGATACTTTCTGCGGAAAGTTAGGATCGATACCTTCCATTGCATGTTTTGCCAGTTCCTTATGGTCATGTATCTTCAGGTAGGGGCCAGGGATGATGACATCTGTATCGATATTATCTGTGTCGTACTTGTGAACCCTGCCTCTCATCGGAGTGCTATCACTCAATTCCTAATATCCCTTGGGTCTGTTATTCTGCCAGTAACTGCAGAAGCAGCAACGACTATTGGGGAAGCAAGATATGTCTTTGAACTTATATGGCCCATTCTGCCTGGGAAGTTTCGATTAGTAGTACTTATACATACTTCATCCTTTCCAAGCACTCCCATATGAGCTCCACAGCAGGCGCCACATGTAGGCGGGCCAACAGTTGCACCGGCTTCCATAAAAATGTTGATTAGTCCTTCTTTTAATGCCTTCATGTATATTGACTGAGCCGCAGGCAGTACTTCTGTTCTTATCTTAACCTTGTTGCCTTTCAAAATTTTGCCTGCTGCACGCAAATCCTCTAGCTTAGCGCCAGTACACGAACCAATGTATGCCTTATCAAGCTCAGTTCCCTGCAGCTCCCTGGCAGCGGAGATATTCTCAGGTGAAAATGGTTTGGCAACAATTGGCTCAAGCTTTTCTATTTCATAAGTGAAAACTTCAAAATAGCGTGCGTCTGGATCCCCTTGTACTGGGGAATAATTTGTGTCCGTTCTTTCGCGTATGTATTGATGCGTTCTTTCATCTGGCTCGATGATGCCGTTCTTTGCTCCTGCTTCTGTCGTCATGTTGGTAAGCGTCAGGCGCTCATCCATAGACATGTCTTTGACAATGCTGCCTGCAAATTGCATCGCCTTGTAGTTCGCACCATCAGTTCCAATATCTCCTATTATCTTTAATATTATATCTTTGGCCATAATATGATCAGGTTTGCTACCCTCGATCTTGAAGAGCATCGTGTCAGGCACCTTGAACCAGATTTGGCCATTCATAAGCACATATGCAATATCGGTGTGCCCTAGGCCTGCGGCAAATGCACCTAATGCACCAGTAGTATTTGTATGAGAGTCGCCTCCTACATAGACTTCGCCTGGAAGTACCATTGCCTCTTCATGAGAAAGTGTATGGCAGATCCCATATTGGCCAAGACCGTACTTGAAATGTTTGGTGATCCCATACTTCTTCGTAAAACTAGAAAGAGTGATGATATTGTCTGCTGAGATCCTGTCCGCGGAGGGGACAAAATGATCCTCAGTAACCCATACCCTTTCGGGGTTCCATACTTGCTTGAGCTTTATCCCCTTTTTCTCCCACTCACTAAACACTTTAATCACACCGGGGCCCGAAACGTCATGCATCATGACTTTATCCACATTTGCAAACACTACATCGCCCGGCGAGAGTTTTTGATTGCCTGAGGCCCTAGCAAGTATCTTCTCAGTAATTGTCATTTCTCCCATAACTGATATCACATAATGCAAGTTTTTTGCTTGTATGATGGATTAAAACCTTTGGAGTTAGAATATAAAGCAGAAAAGAGAGACGCAGCCTCCTAGAAGGTATATCTCTTGGTCGAGGTTTTACCGGTATATGTTAAGGCCCAAAGAGGCAGGTTTGACTTGTTTGGGAGTCTGCGAGGGTTTGTCTACAAACCTAACGACATTGTGGTTATTTCAAGCAAATTTGTGTCAATGAGCGAGGGCTCGATAATTAAACTCAACAAGGTAAAGGTAAGTAAAAAGGCCAAAGAGCTTTCAGCTAAATGTCATATAGATGTCAAGCTTGCCGAACTGGTGTTAAGGGACTCCAAATATGTTGTTGGAGGGGTGCCAGGATTTTTGCTTGCAATTCGAGATGGCATGATAGCCCCAAACGCTGGCATTGATAAATCAAATGTGCCAAGGGGCTACGCTATTCTTTATCCACGTGATCCCTTTGAAACTTCAGAGAGGTTGAAACATAAGTTCCTTACAGAGCTTGGTGTAAGGGTAGGAGTCGTGATAGCAGATAGTCGTCTCATGCCCACCAGAATAGGTACGACAGGAGTTGCAATTGCATGCTCTGGCTTTGAGCCAGTTGACGACCAAAGAGGCAAGCCCGATCTGTTTGGCAATGTTATGAGAGTAACGTTTAAGGCAGTAGCAGATAGCCTCGCCACAATGGGCGTAGCAGTGATGGGTGAAAGCGATGAATCCACGCCTGCCGCAATTGTGAGACGAGCCAATGTGGCCTGGTCAGATAAGAGATTTTCATGGAAAGATATGGCCGTTGAACCATCACAGGATATCTATCTGAGGAGTACACAGTGGCTTTGGACGAGAAATAGTATTTAACAGACTTGCATAGAGTTTTAATATATCGCAATTTCTAACCAAGTTATACATTTAGATGTCTGAATTCTTTACGAGCTATCCCAGGACGGTCAGTGTAATTAAGGGGCTGCAAGACTTTATTCGCAAAGAAGAGGTCGAACTTGATCATCTATGCCTTATGGTTAAGATAAAGAGGGATGAAATCATTAACGCATTGGTCTCTGAGGGTTTTAAATGTGTGAAGCTGGAGAACAAAAAGCCAACCCAGATCGGGCATGGGTTTTCAAAAAGACTGGTTAAGCCCTGGGAGATACACGTAAGACTGCTTGAAATGCAGCAGGGTTTCATCGCAATACAAGCAGAAGTCGAGATTTCTCGCAAGTACATACAACATATTCGTTCTGTGAGAGCTCCTGTCATCTACGAAATAGAGTCGATCCTAGAAAAACACAAAATTGAATATCAGATCTGGCATGCCAAGCTGCGACAGTACATTACGAGTATTATTGACGACCATCAGATAACTCTTAGAAGTCCAAGGCTTCCTCCAATTCCGTGGAAACCCATGGCCTGTTCTGTATTGACGCTATCACTGGTCTACTTGGCAAAGTTTGTAGGCGTGATCTAGTAAAGACTTTATTCCCTCTATATGTAACTCCGCTCAAGTGCGAGATATAGCTGCAGCTGGTGCTGCTGTTGTCATATTCCATCATTATGGAATATCGCCATGGGAAATTGAAGTCATTTATGATACGTTGAATCGTTCTTTTGAAGTTGAAGAGAAGCAGCTCCTGCCCGACGATCCACAGTACGTAAGCATGGTCGAAATTCGATTCCCTGTTCCCTATGGCGAGTCATTCTTTCAAGAGCAATTTACCATGGATAGCTGGTTCAAGATAAAGGGGGTCATAAAAGATGTAAAAAGAAGGCGTGGAAAAAAAGGGATCAAGGCGTTTCTTAGCTTTGCAGGCTTTGGCACGAATACAGAAGTCAGCCTTGTTTTCCCCATGCTAAGTAAAGGTGACAGGCAATTTGAGATGAGTATTGAGAAGATCGAATACTTGGTAGATGTTATACCATATCAATTGCAATTAACACCCTCCGGTGCAGAGGAAATATGGTATATGTATGATGAGATAAGCTATAAATGGAATCCATCTGTCGCTAAGAGTGGCGGCATCAACTATATCTTCAAGAATAATGAATGGAAAACAAAATGAGATAATTATTTCAGCTGGCTTATAATAGGTGAATCATGGATTGCCTTGCTGAGTTCTTTATACTTCCTGTCAATAAATGTAAGTGACTCCACAAGTCTTTTTGACTTGCCTGCCTTAAATCTTATCAGTTCGCGATGACGCCAAAAGTGCTTCCCTTCGGAAACTGACAGCGTGGTAAAATAATCTAGTCCTTTGAGCCTATCTGGTAGCTTGATATTATATGGCAACAAATACTCTGCAGTGAACCACTCGTCCCCATCGGGGTAGTCGTTGCCAGTGGAAATGTCAAAGTAGATGTGCAAAATATCCTCACTGGTCAAACCATCGCCTGCAATTAAAGGATGCTTGATGTGTGATTTATGATAGTCCATCTTCAGCAGCTGTGGCTTAAAGTACGCGTCAATGATCGATTGACGAAATAGCTCGTTTACCTCCTTAAGATTCAAAGATATAATATCGATCCCTAAATATTATATAATCTTTGTAATTGAAACTTGACAAATTTTGCGGAGCTATTTCATATAGTATCTTGTTCTAGTGGGATATATCCATAGTAAAAATATATATACCTAAACCATTAACTGCTATAGACTTCTGTTTCACTATTGGGTAACAGTAGTATAATCATGGTAGGAATATTTCTATATCTGTAAGAAAAACGTGAGGATCATTTGGACTTACGTCTTGTTAATCATAATAGACAGCAGCCAAGAAATATGATACATATCTCATAAATTTTTAATTTGGATGCCATGATAACCGCTACGGTGACTTAATAAGATGACCCGAAAAAAGCTCTTGTAATATCTGCTGTAATTGCAGTAGTCGTGATGGCTGTCACCTAGGATTTTATGCATAGGCGTGACATACTACCAGATGATATCGCGATAGTGGAGAAAGAGATAAACGCATGATAGAGATAAGAATCAAATCCACTGGCGGTTGGTTAGCTACTATCAGGCATGGTCAATCTAGATCACATTCGATATATGGTTTTGGGGATGGGCTAATACCGATAACATGCGATAGTGGTAGCGTATATTCCATAGCTGTTCAAAACTTGGGAAGAGCTCCTAGTACATTGGTTATAGAAGTAACTAAGAACGGGGTTATATATCAAAAGTCTAGCACTTCCTCCGCAGGTAGTATGGTAATTTCAATGTCCGGGACTTGCTAGCTATATATGCACCAAATCCCAGAGACTATTGGTTCTTTAAAAGGACACAATAGCTCTGATCTCAATAGAAGAACAATAACCTTGCGTTAGCTCGTCATTCTATAAACTACAAGCTTGCAATAATTACACTAGAGTTAAGAAGACTACGTACACCAATTATCCAATAAGCTAAATAACGCCTAAATTCCTAGAGGGAAATACTAAGTTGTAGTAGCTCCCTTCCATCTTTGTCGCTTTAGTCCAAATCCTCTCACTATTGACTTAGGTAATGCCTTTTACAAATATGGTTCTAATCCCATTCCTTGTTATTTTTGATGCAAATTCCATGTATATCTCGTCGAAGCCTGCTAGCCAAATCTTGACATGCTGCAGTGGATTATAAGATTAATTTCTCTTAAAAACTATCACATTCCCTCTTTCTTTTGAACTTGCTCTAAATCGATCTGTGGATTTTGTAACCATCGAAAATGCAGCACAGTTTGCAGCTGCGCAAACAATTGTCTATTTGTGCATCCTAGCCATTGCCAGTGAAACTATTTTCATCAAATCTTCTTAGCCTTGGTAGGTTTGCGTTTTTTACCAGAAATACTAGAAGTAGATGTCGAAGAGCAAACCGCTTGCATCAACAGATCTAAAAGCAATTGAAGGAATACCCACTAACACTGCAAAATTGTCAATCGACAGTGCTGTAGACACGAAGGAGAAAAGACATTATATTCATCCTCTTAGACAGTGCACTCTCCTATAGATCTTTGGCGATAGGGGTTCAGCATTGGATCTTTCGATGACTTTCCATATCTCTACAACCTTAACTAGGATATCAAATAAATATCAACCTGCCAAAAGGCCTTACACACAACATGGATTTAGGATTCAGGGGT